>NZ_JARVSG010000033.1:0-235130 GCF_030209335.1 Pseudarthrobacter sp. fls2-241-R2A-168 | reverse complement strand
ACCAGGCCCAAACACCAACAGCAGCTTGACGAAGAACATAGGGACACTCTCACTTAATGCGCTTAAATCGCCAACGCTCGCTCACTTTCTTCAGGAAAGTGAGCGAGCGTTGGCCAAAATGGCGCATCAAGTGAGAGAGCGTCCTGGGTGGCGCGGGTGTTACTCCTTGCCGAGTTTCGCGGCCGAGGTCTTCTCGCCGGAGACGCTGTTGAGTGCCCGCAGGTCGAAGATGCCGTTGATGTCCGCCTGCTTGGTGGTGCCGGCAGTGACGCCGTCGGCCAGGAGCTTCTGGTAAGTCCCGGCGAGCGGGTCCACGGTGAACACGATGTTCTTCAGTGACCGGTCGATCACATCGGCCTTCAGCTCTGCACCGGCGGCTTCCTTCAACGCTGCATTGATGACACTGGCCTTCTCGCCGTCGGCTGCCTTGTTCAGCCACTCAACCGACTTCACGTGGCCCTTCAGCAGCGCTTTTACGGTGTCCGGGTGGTCGGCGGCAAACTTCTGGTTGACGATCAGGATGGTGGTGGGGAACTCGCCCGGCTTGCCGGACAGCGAGCCGTCCCAGAGGTCCTTTTCGTCCACCAGCACCTTGGCGCCGGCGGTGAGTACCAGGCGGGAGGCCCAGGGCTCAGGCAGCCACGCGCCGTCGAGCTTTCCGTCCTGGAACAGCTTCAGGGTCTGGGCGTTTTCGGTGGGGTTG
The DNA here is from genome assembly GCF_030209335.1 of Pseudarthrobacter sp. fls2-241-R2A-168. NCBI lineage: Bacteria > Bacillati > Actinomycetota > Actinomycetes > Micrococcales > Micrococcaceae > Pseudarthrobacter > Pseudarthrobacter sp. fls2-241-R2A-168. The sequence goes on along the minus strand of NZ_JARVSG010000033.1, from coordinate 234,427 downwards.
ATGGCGACGTCGCCGCTGCCGTCCACGTTGGTCTTGTAGCCCTGCGCGGTGAGCCAGGCGCGGAGGGCCACGTCCTGCGTGCCGCCGAGCTGCGGCGAGGCAAGGGTCTTGCCCTTGAGGTCAGCCGCCGAGTTGATCTCCGGCTTGACCACAAGCTGCGCTCCGCCGGCTGCAGCGCCGGCGATGATGTTGATTGACTCGCCGCCGCTCTTGACGAACGAGTTGATGGCCGGGTTGGGGCCGATGTAGGTGGCGTCGATGGCGCCGGCGTTCAGTGCTTCGATGGCGGCGGGGCCGGCGTTGAACACCTGGGTGGTCAGTTTGGTGTCGCCGAGTTCGGCGGCGATGTAGCCCTGGCTGACGCCCACCAGGGCGGGGGCGTGCGTGACGTTGCCGAAGTAGCCGAGCTTCAGTTCGGCGGCAGGGTTGCCGGAAGGAGCGGTTTCCTCGGCGGTAGCGGGAGTGCCGCTGCCGCTGTTCACGGTGGCGGCGACGGCCGCGCCGCCTCCCACCAGGGCTAGCAGGACGGCGGCGATGCCGATCTTCTGCCCGAGCGGACGCTTGGGGCGGGCGGACTGGCCGGCCACGATGCGGGTGGAGCCTTCCGGGCTGTTGTTCGAGGGGTCTGACATGGGAAATTCCTTTGCTGGGGCGGGTGCTGAAATGAGAGTACGGAGCACCCGCCGGCGCCACAATCAATCCCGTAGCGGGCGTTCACGCGGCGTCGCGAACGCTCAACAGTGGGTAGCGCAGCGTTACGGAACGTCTTGGAAAGACACAATGCAAAGGGCGTACGACGGCGGATCGCGGCTTAGGTGGCGCGGGAGGTTTGGCGCTGCGGAAGAGAGCGCCTGCGGATGCAGTGTTCCGCCACCGCAACGTTGATAACCCAGGCGGCGCCCATGAGCAGGGCCCTCATGGTTGTGCCCGGCGGGCTGGAGAGGAGTTCGGGCACGATGAGGATCAGGGCCTGCGTTCCGGCGCCAAGACCGATGGCGTAGGCGCGGGTCATCCAGGCCCCGTGCTGCGGGAAGTCGCGGCGCAGCACGGCGCGAAGCCCCAGGAGGAGGCTGACGGCCATGGCGGAGCCGAAAACGAGCCGAAGGACAAGCAGCAGCGCACCGTCGCTGGGCGGCAGGGTGTAGAAAACCGTCATCCACAGGCCGGAGAGTGCTGCGAACAGGCCCGCAGGCAGGAGGACCCGCCCGGCCATACGGTGCCAGCGGTGCCTGCGCTCGCGAAGTGACGGCACGAACTGGAACGCCCCGAGCAAGGAGTACACGGTGACACTGACAATGTGGACCACCACCGGCGCCGGGGAGTCGAAGAACCTGGCGTTGCGCGCCGTCACTGGCGCGCCGCCAGTCAGTTCGGTAAGCCGGGCGGCGCCGGCAATCACCGGTATGAGGCTGAGGAGGATCAGGCCGGCGGGAACAAGCCACTCCGGCCGGCGTCGGCGTCTGCCCGCCGATGCGTTCGTCTTGGAGTTTTGTTCTGTGGTGTGCATTGTCTTGCTCCTTTGATGCCGACCCGCTTGTCCGGCGGAGGCGGACCGGAATAGTCGCCCTTGAGGGAAAGGTGTACGGCGTACACCTGCTACTGCTAAAGATAGGTGTACGCCGTACACTGGTCAAGGGGTTGCAAGCAGAGCGGAAGGACCAGGCATGAGCAGTCAGGGCACCGGCCCGCGCGTGCGCCTCAACCGCGACCGCGTGCTGCAGGCCGCCGTCACGCTCGCTGACAGGATGGGGATCGGGCCGCTCAGCATGCGCCGGCTTGCGCAGGAGCTGGATGTGGTGCCGATGGCGCTCTACAAACACGTGGCGAACAAGGATGAGCTCCTCGACGGCATGATCGACGTGATCATCACCGAGATCGACCCGCCCGCCGCCGGCCTGGGCTGGAAGGATGTTGTCCGGGGCAGGATCCTCTCGGCTCGGAGGGTGCTTCAGCGCCATCAGTGGGCCCGGCAGGTCCTTGAAACGCGCACCAACAAAACACCGGGTGTCCTCGCCTACATGGACTCCTTCATCGGGATGTTCCTCGACGGCGGTTTCTCGGTGGATCTGACGCATCACGTGATGCACGCTGTTGGCAGCCGAATGTGGGGCTTCACGCAGGAATTGTTCGACGAGCCGGCGGACCACAACGATGCGGGCGCCGTGGACGCGGACGATACTGCCCGGCAGGCGATGTTCCAGGAGATGGCCGCCCGCTATCCCAATGTCCTGACCATCGCCATGGCTTCCGCCCATGATCCGGCCGGCGTTGTCGGGCAGGGCTGCGATGACCAGTTCGAATTCGAGTTCGCGCTGGACCTGCTGCTGGACGGAATCGACAGGCTGCACGCCCAGGGATGGACGTCGGCACGGGCCTGAAGGCCGGTGATAAGTTCAGCCGGCGAATCCCCTAAAAGGGTTCAACGGCAGCATAAAACGGTGGAGTGGCACCGCGACCGCAAGGGCCGCAGTACCACTCCACCGGCGAAATGACGGGGTTCAGCTGCCCGCAGCCGCCAGCCGTTCCTGCTGAACCGCCGCCGGGGTGAACCGGGCTCCCGTATCGGGGAACGCCGGCACCTCGATCCGGGCGTGGGTGTGGACCTCCTGGACGGTCCTGCGCGTGTGCTCGGCGATCTCTTCCATGGTGGCCACCCACATGCCGTCCATCCCCTTGACCCGCTCGATGAGCCGTTCCAGGGCCACGGCCTTGGAGGGCCGGCCGGAGATGAAGGGGTGGTTGGTGAGAACGAAGCAGCTGCCCTGGGCGTGGTGGGCCTCCGCCTCGAGGGTCCACATTTCCAGGACCTTTGCCGGGCTTTCGATCACGCCGCTGCCGGTCACGCCGGGGTAGAACGCGTACTGCTCCCAGTCATCCAGCGTCCAGTCCACGGGAATCTCCACGATGTCCCGGGAATCGCCCGGGGCGACGCTGAAGCGGTAGGGGGCGTCGCCGTCGAGCAGGCTGGAATCGTAGAGGAAGCCGCGGTCCGCAAGGAGTGCGGGGGAGTGCCAGTTCAGCTCCCACCAGGGTGCCCGGTAGCCTACCGGCTCCACGCCGGCGGCTTTGGCGAGCGCCTCCAGCCCGCGGTCGATGTACCTGGCCTCCGTCTCGGCGTCGATGCCCTGCATCGGTTCGTGCAGGTAGCCGTGGTGCGCCACCTCATGTCCGGCGTCCACGATCCGCCGGACGGTGTCCGGGTAGCATTCGGCCGTGAAGCCGGGAACGAAGAACGTGGCGCGGATGTCTTGGCGCTGGAGGATTTGCAGCAGCCGGGGAACAGCCACCTTGGGTCCGTAGGACTGGTGCGTCATCAGGGACATCCGGCGGGTGCTCTTCGGATCGTGGGCGATGGTGCAGGATTCGGCGTCGACGTCGAACGTGAAGGATGCGGCCGCGCGCTTGCCATCAGGCCAGGTGATCGGGTGGGCGGAATCGGCGAATGCTTCAAGAGTCATGATGGTCCTAGCGTTACGGGAAGTGCGGTCGTGAAGGTCAGAGCGCTGCCGGCGTGCCGGGAGCGGATGCTCCGGTCAGCTCGGGGGAAAGCTCGGCTGCGGGAGCCGGGGCATCGATGAATTTCCGGTGCATCTTCGGACCCAGGATGGCGTAGCTGGCGGCGCTGGCAAGGCCGCCGGCGAGCCAGGACAGGTCCCAGCCGCCCAGGGCCACGGCGATGGGGCCCTGCATGGCGGGAACGAGCCCGTACATAAACAGCCAGGTGGCGAAAATGCCCACCAGGAGGGAGGTGACGCCCGCCCAGTTGACGCCGGGAAGCCGCCTGGTGCCGACGCCGTCGAACAGCCTTTCGGGATTGCCGGGCCAGCGCTTGTCAACCCAGAAGTAGTGCACCAGCATGACGCCGCCCCAGGCGGCCACCCAGGCCACCAGGCCGATGAGCCAGGCGTCCAGGACTGCAGCGAAGTCCTCCTGGAAGATAAAGAAGACGACGGCGGCGAGCGAGAAGACGCCGACGAACAGGTTGAGCTTGCGGCGGCTGATGGTGATGTCCAGTGCCTGCGTGGCGACGGAGAAGGTGTAGATGTTCAGGATGTTGGTGGCGATGGGGCCGTGCAGCACCATCAGCAGCACCGGCAGCGCCATGACGCCGAAGTTCTGGACGATGAGCTTGCCGGGATCGATCTCGCCGCTGTTGGTGGCCAGGCTTGCGCCGAGGACGCCGAGCCAGACGACGGGGATGAACTGGCCCAGGACGGAAGCCAGATATACCTTCTTCTTGGGAACTTCGGTGCTGACGAACCGGGAGTAGTCGGCCGCGTAGGTGAACCAGGTGATGCCCCAGCCGATGCCGATAGCGGTCATCACAGCGCTCATGGCGGCGATGCGTTCGGACCCTTCAAGAATGTTGCCTGCAGGGCCGGCGTAGCCCCAGTCGATCTTCATGCCGAACCATGCCACGGCGGACATCACGGCGAGGATGATGATGGTGGGTGGGACCGTCCATTTTTCAAAGGCGGCGATGGCCTTGTAGCCGAACCACGCGATAGCCACCTGCGCTGCCATGATGGCCGTGGCCACGCCGATCTTCCAGGCATAGTTATGGGCGGTGGGATCCACCCAGCCGAGAGTGCCGAACAAGGCCATAACCAGGTCCAGGATGATCCAGGTGTTGACAGCGCACCAGCCGATCACCAGGAGGGCCTGGATGGCTGCGGGAAGGTAATTGCCCCGCCGGCCGAAGGCGGCCCGGGCGAGCACCATGCCGGTGGCGCCGGTCTTCTGGCCGAGCAGGACGAAGCAGCCGAAGAGCAGCATGCCGATCAGGTTGCCCAGCACCAGGACCGTCACGGTATCAGCGAAACCCAGCCCCAAGTGGATTCCGAGGGCGCCCAGGACCCAGTTGATCGGTGCCAGGTTGGCGCCGGCCCAGATCCAGAACTGGCCTGAAACCTTGTGCGTGCGCTGGGATTCCGGGATTGGCTGGAGCCAGGCTTCGACGTCTTCCACATGGGTGGACTGCTCGATTCCTGGGCTTGTGGGTTTTTGTTGCATCGGGGCCTCTTCGTTGAGGGGATGGGGATTCCTCAAGATTATGTGTCCGGAGCCACATCCACCATCTACAATGTGTCTTGAGCTTTCCCCTTCTATATGACGGAGTGTCATGCCAGTCCGATTGGAAGATGTGCTTCGGCACTCCACCGTTGTTGCCGCCGATCCTGTGGTCCGTGCGGCGGCTGGAGCTGTCCCGCAAACCCAGCTCCGCTGGATCCACTCGAGCGAGGTTTTGGACATTGCGTCGCTGCTCGGCGGCGGGGAACTCCTGCTCACGGGAGGCCAGGCCCTTGCCTCTGCCTCCGATGAGCGCCGGATGGGCTACATCCGTGACCTTGCTGAGCGCGGGGTGGCGGCGCTCGCCGTCGAGACCGGAAGTGTGCTGCCATCTATTCCTTCCTCGATGATTGCCGCTGCTGAGGAGGCCGGCCTTCCGCTCATTGAGTTGCGCCGTGTGGTGCCCTTCGTCACGGTGATGGAGGCCATCAACTCACAGCTGGTCAGCCAGTCCGCCGCCCAGCTGCAGCAGGCGGACCAGGCCAGCCATGCCATGGCGGTGGAGCTCGCGCACGGAGGCGGCCTTGACCGGATCCTGGCGGTCCTCGCAGCAGCGACGGGCTCTGACGTGGTGCTCATGTCCACTGCTGGAGTGGCACTGGCCAGTGCAGAGCCGAACGGGCACTCGGATGATCCAGGAGTGCCAGTTCTCCGAGACGCCTCGGGGGAGGCCGGAAAGACCATCCACATCGAGGTCCCGGTGCGCGGGATCCCGTCTGCCCGGTTGACGCTGCACGTCCGGGGTGACGCCGATGTGAACCTCGCGAGGATAGCCGGGAACAGGTCCGTGGACATTCTTGCCCTGGCGCTGTTGCAGCGGATGCCGCCCGGTTTGAAGGAGATGGCCGGGGCGGCCTTGATCCGGGCCATAGATTCCGGCAAGCAGAACTGGCGGCTGCAGGAGCTGGGGCCGGCAGCAGGCATTCCCGTGTCTGCGCAGGTGGTGGCTGTAGTTGTCCGCTCGCCTGCTTCCAAACAGCTGCGAAGGAATGTGGAGCACCTCCTGGATCCGGGCGGGCAGCACGGCGCCAGCTACGCGGACAACGCGGAACTGCTGGCGCTCGCTGTCCTCCGCCCGGGGAACGCGCAGGATGAACGGCAAAAGATTGTTCACGGCCTGCAGTCACTCGAAGTGCCGGAGGGCACTGTCAGTGCAGTCGGCCCGGTGGCTTCAGGGATTTCCGCGGCCCCTTGGTCCCTGACTGAGGCGAGGCTCACCCTGGAACTTGCAGCCGACGTCGGCTGGTCCAGTTCCTCGGCAAGCACACCCGGGCACGTGCTGGACGCGCAGGCGTTCGCCGTGGAACGCTTGGCGGTCCAGGCGATGGATGAGGCCCGGCGCCGGGACTTCGTCAGCCAGCAGCTGGCTGCCGTTCTTGCCCACGACGCCGAGCGGCACTCCCAGCTGGTGGAGACCCTGCGGGTCTGGCTGGACTCCGGGTGCAACACTGCGCAGGCAGCGCGGGGGCTGCATGTGGAGCGGCAGTCCATGCACCAGCGGCTGCAGCGGATCTTCTCCCTGTGTGGCGGCGACCCCCGCGGCACAGGCAGGCTGGCTGCCCTGCACCTGGCCACCCGCCTCGCCGCGCTCGAGTCGAAATAACAGGGACGCCCGCCCAGCCCGGACGCTCTCTCACTTAACGCGGCTTTCCAGGCGATCCTCTCTCACTTAATGGGGCTTTTGGGCGGACGCTCGCTCCCTTAACGCGGGTTTTGGACCAACCCTCTCTCACCTGCCGTCGCGCCGACGGCGGACCTGTGGATAACTTCTGCAGCGTTCCGCCGTGTCAAGGCACAATACCAGCATGCGAAAGCAAAGTTTCTTGCCCCCGCCGTTGGCCGAGGCTCCTTTCACCTTCGGCTCGGCCAGGGCTTCCGGCGTCACGCTGGACAGACTTCGGCGCAAGGATGTAGTCAACGTGGGCCGCGGTCTCTACCGCCCGGCGGACTGGGACTTCGACCTGGAAGGCGCCGCCAGGGCGTTGTCCGCTGCGTCGCCCGGTGCCTGGATCTCACACGTGACTGCGGCCCGGCTACGGCGCCAGGTGCTGCCACCCTGGCTGGCAGATTCCACAGAGCTCCACCTCAGCAAACCGCGCGCCCTGCCGTCGGTCCGCCGAAAGGGCATATTCGGGCACACAGTCGTGGCTCTTGAAGGAGAGATCGAACTCGTCGATGGCATCCGCCTGAGCACTAGGTCACGCACCTGGCTCGATCTGGCACGGGTCCTGCCACTCGATGCCCTGGTGAGCATGGGAGATGAACTGATCCGCGTCCCGCGGGTGGATTTCGAGGCAAGGACGCAGCCCTATGACACCTTGGCGGGACTGCGCGTGCTCGTCAGCCATCATCCGAATCTCCAAGGTATCGTCAGGGCCCGCGAAGCATTGGATCTGATGCGGGTGGGCGCCGACTCGGCCCCTGAATCGCTGCTCAGGCTGGCCATCACCAACGCCGGCTTACCCGAACCCGAACTCCAGGTGCCATTGCGAGCCGGAGACGGGCGGTCGCCGTCGGCCGATCTCGGTTATCGTCATCGCCGCCTTGCTATCCAGTACGACGGCGAACATCACCTCGGTGACGCACAAATGCTTAGCGACAGGAGACGGGATAAGGCCTTCGAATCAGCGGGGTGGACGGTCCTGGTTTTCGACAAGGACGATCTGGCGGATGATTTCCAGGGAGCGGTGAAACTCATCAATCGGGCGCTACGGAACGCGTGGCAGGACCACGCCCAGGCAGCGGGGTTTGCTGGCAGCGATTGAGCGGCAGTGCCGACGTGAATCCGCGAAAGAGGCATTAACGCCGTGACGCTCCCTCACCAGGGTGAGCGAGCGTCACGTGAAAACCCACGTTAAGTGAGCGAGGATCGCCGGAAAACCCACGTTAAGTGAGTGAGGGTCCGGCCAGAACCCACGTTAAGTGAGAGAGCGTCGCAGGGGAGGGGCTACCGGAGGACCACCGTGCGGTTGCCCTGCAGGATCACCCGGCCCTCGCAGTGCCAGCGCACGGCGTTGGACAAGGCTTTGCATTCGGTGTCGCGGCCGGCCGCAACCAGGTCCTCGGGCCCGTACGTGTGGTCCACTTCAACGGTCTGCTGCGAGATGATTGGTCCCTCGTCCAGCTCGCTGTTGACGTAGTGGGCCGTGGCACCAACAGTTTTCACGCCACGGGCGTACGCCTGGTGGTACGGCTTGGCACCCTTGAAGCTGGGCAGGAACGAGTGGTGGATGTTGATCGCCTTCCCGTCCAGCTTCCGGGTCAGGTTGTCGCTGAGCACCTGCATGTACCTGGCCAGCACCACGAGTTCCACATCGAACTCGTCCACCAGCTCCAGCAGGCGTCCCTCGGCCGAAGGCTTGGTGTCAGCCGTGACCGGCACGTGGAAAAACGGGATCCCGTGCCACTCAACGAGCGCGCGGTGGTCGGTGTGGTTGGACACGACGGCCACCACGTCGACCGGCAGCTCACCGATCCGCGCCCGGAAGAGCAGGTCGTTGAGGCAGTGCCCGAACTTGGACACCATGATCAGCACGCGGCGCTTGGAGCCGTGCCGTTCCAGCCTCCAGCGCATCCCGAACCGCTCGGCGACAGGACCAAAAGCGGCCCGCAGCGTGTCCGCGGTGGAGGCGTCGCCGTCGGACGCAAAATGCACCCGCATAAAGAAGTGCCCCTCGGAGCGCTCGCCGAACTGCTGGTTGTCGATGATGTCGCAGCCGTGTTCCAGCAGGAACCCGGACACGGCGTGGACGATGCCCGGGGACTCGCTGCAGTCCAGGGTCAGGACGTGCTCCACCGTGGTGGGGGCAGCGGCAGGGACGGTTTCAGTCTCAATTGCAGTCATGGCTCAGCACTCGATTACGTTGACGGCAAGGCCTCCGCGGGAGGTTTCCTTGTACTTGGTTTTCATGTCGGCTCCTGTTTCGCGCATCGTTTTGATGGCTTTGTCGAGGGACACCTTGTGGCTGCCGTCGCCGTGCAGGGCAAGGCGGGCGGCGTTGATGGCCTTCACGCTGGCGATGGCGTTGCGCTCGATGCAGGGGATCTGCACCAGTCCGCCCACCGGATCGCACGTCAGGCCCAGGTTGTGTTCAATCCCCACCTCGGCGGCGTTTTCCACCTGGGCAGGCGTCCCGTCCAGCACTTCGCAGAGCCCGGCGGCGGCCATAGAGCAGGCGGAACCCACTTCACCCTGGCAGCCCACCTCGGCGCCGGAAATGGAGGCGTTGATCTTGAACAGGATTCCGACGGCGGCCGCGGCCAGCAGGAAGCGGACCACACCGTCGTCGTTGGCGCCAGGGACGAACTTCACGTAGTAGTGCAGCACCGCCGGGACGATGCCCGCCGCGCCGTTGGTGGGCGCGGTGACGATCCGCCCGCCGGCGGCGTTCTCCTCGTTCACGGCCAGCGCGAACAGGTTCACCCATTCCATCGCCCGGAGCGGGTCGGTTACTCCGGTATCCGCAGTCAGGGTCTGGAATAACGACGGCGCGCGGCGGCGGACGTTGAGCCCGCCCGGAAGGATTCCTTCCGCGGCACAGCCGTTGTCCACGCATTCGCGCATCACGGCCCACAGCCCCAGCAGCTTTTCCCGGAGTTCCGCTTCTGTCCGCCACACCAGCTCGTTGGCCAGCATCACGTCGGAGATGGACATACCCTCGCGCTGGCAGATCTCCAACAGTTCGTCGGCGGTGCTGAAGGGGTAGGGCAGGACGGTGGAATCTTCCACAATCCGGTCGCCGGCGTCGGCATCGCCGTCCACCACGAAGCCGCCGCCAATGGAATAGAAGCTCCGCTCGCTGAGCACGGCGCCGGAGTGGTCCAGAGCCCGGAAGGTCATGCCGTTCGGGTGGGCCGGGAGGGATTTGCGGCGGTGCAGCACCACATCCTCGTCCCAGTTGAAGTCCACCCGGTGGTCGCCCCCGATCCACAGTTCGGCGTCAAGCGCGGCGGCGGCCACCTGGTCATCGGCGGTGGTGGTGTCCACGGTTTCCGGGTCGAGGCCCTTGAAACCGAGGACCACAGCCTTGTCCGAGCCGTGGCCCCGCCCGGTGGCACCGAGGGAACCGAACAGTTCGGCCTGGACCCGCGTGGTGGAGCTCAGGTGTCCTTCGCCTTTGAGCCCGTCGGCGAACAGCTTCGCTGCCCGCATCGGGCCCACCGTGTGTGACGAGGAGGGCCCGATGCCAACGGAGAAAAGGTCCAGGACGCTGAGCGCCATTTAGGGGACCTCGGGGGAGGCGTACTCCCGCATGGCGTCCAGGAGCCAGCGGCCCAGGAAATCGGCGAACGAGGCGCGGGGGAAGATCCGGAAGGACTCCTCGCCGGTCTTCCACAGCACCACGGGGATGTTGCCGATTTCGGTGGACAGCGCCGTGCCGGCCGACAGGACGCGGGGGTGCAGGTCCAGGGAGCACCCCTTTTCCAGGACTGCACGGGCGCGCGGTCCGATGAGCTCGAAGGTGGTGCGGTTGGCGGAGAGATCCACCACCTGGCCTGCGCCGTCGGCCAGGGCTTCGCGCAGTGCCTGGATCAGGTCGCCGCCGAGGGACTCGTGGGCTTCCGTCGGTGCCACTACCAGGAATTCTTCCGGTCCGAGCCAGAGGACAGAGGTATCGCCCGTGCCGCTGACCCCGCCGCACGCTGCGGGCAGTCCGCCGGTGACGGCGGCTATGCGCTGTCCGGCGTCGCTGTTCCGGTCAACCCGGAGGCCCACCATGGTGAGGAAGGAGACTTCGCGCAGTTCCACCACGCCCTGGACGGAGCCGGATTCAAAGGCTTCGCTGAGCGGGGCTGCCGGGCTGACGCGGAGGGAGAGGTCCTTCTGGGCGGAGTTTGCGGGTGCTGCTGTTTCAGCCATCTTTGCGGGCTCCTTCGGGGTCAAAAAGTACGGTTTCTGCGACAACAACGTCCACCAGCTGATCGCCGGCGGCTGCCACAAGGGTTTCGCCGATCCGGTTGCGGCCGTTCTTGATCAGGGCCAGGCCGAACGACCTGCCCAGTGCTGCGCTGTGGTAGCTGGAGGTGACGAAGCCTTCCATCGGGACCGGCCCGTAGGCGGGGTTGGTGGAACGGCCCTTCTCCACGAGCTGAGTGCCTTCGGGGAGCCTGATGCCGCCGTCAACCGGCAGGACGCTCACCAGGTGCTTGCGGTCCTCACGCTGTCCGTCAACCCGGGCGTACGACCGCTTGCCGATGAAGTCCTTGGCCTTGGAAACGATCCATTCCATCCCCGCGTCCTGCGGGGTGACGGTGCCGTCCGTGTCCTGGCCAACGATCGGGTAGCCCTTTTCGGCGCGGAGAACGTGCATGGTCTCGGTGCCGTAGGGGGTGATGTTGAATTCGGCGCCGGCGGCTGCCACGGCTTCCCACGTGTTGAGTCCGTACCAGGACGGCACGTTGATCTCGTAGGCGAGTTCACCGGAGAAGGAGATGCGGCAGACCCGGGCGCGGACGCCGGAGGCGAGGGTGGTTTCGCGGAAGGTCATGAACGGGAAGGCTTCAGCGTCCAGCCCGCCGTTCGCGGCCAGTTCCGGTGCCACCTTGGCCAGGACCTCACGGGACTTGGGCCCGACGACGGCGATGGTGCTCCACTGCTCCGTCACCGAGGTGCAGTGCACATCCAGCTCCGGCCACTCGGTCTGCAGCCATTCCTCCAGCCAGTCCAGCACCTTGGCGGCGCCGCCGGTGGTGGTGGTCATGAAGTAGGTTTCCTCGTCGAGGCGCAGGGTCACGCCGTCGTCGAAGATCATGCCGTCAGGGGTGCACATCACGCCGTAGCGGGCGGAGCCCGGGGCGAGCTTCTTGAACGCGTTGGTGTAGACCCGGTTCAGGAACTCGCCGGCGTCCTTGCCGCGGATTTCGATCTTGCCCAGGGTGGTGGCGTCCATAAAGCCCACGGAGTCGCGGACGGCGGCGCACTCACGGAGCACGGCGGCGTCCATGTCCTCGCCCGCCTGCGGGTAGTACCAGGGCCGCTTCCACTGCCCCACGTCCTCGAACAGGGCGCCCTTGGCGACGTGCCACGGGTGGATGGAGGTGACGCGGGCGGGGTCGAACAGCTCGCCGCGCTGGCGTCCGGCCAGTGCCGCGAACGCCACCGGGGTGAAGGGTGCCCGGTAGGTGGTGGTGCCGATGTCGCCGATGCCGCGGGAAGCTTCGCCTGCGGTGCGCAGCGCGGCGGCGATGACGCCGATCGCGTTGACGCCGGAGGTCTTGCCCTGGTCGTTGGCGGTGCTGATGGAGGTGTACCGCTTGATGTGCTCCACGGACCGCATGCCGGCGCCGGTGGAACGCAGCACGTCAGCCACGGACTGGTCGCGCTGGAAGTCCACGAAGTGGTGGTGCCAGTCGTCCGGAGTGCCCTGCTCGCCCGGCACCAGCCACAGCTGGCGGGTGGGGGCTGACGCCTTAGGCTCACCCAGCGGGGAAGGTTCGACGGCGGCACTGAAGCCGGCAGCGATGGCCGCCTTAGCACCGGCGGAGATTCCCTCGGCCAGGCAGTCTGTGGTCTCGAAGGAGCCGCGGCCCGAGCCGATGGTCTGCTGGTTGGGGACTACCGTGCTGGGCACAAACGCGGCCAGGTCTTCGTCCCAGCGCAGCTTGCCCTGCCGCTGCGAGTGCAGGTGGACCAGCGGGCTCCAGCCGCCGGACACAGCCAGCAGGTCGCAGGCGATCTTTTCGATGCCCGAGGTGAGTTCGCCGTCGTCGTTGATGCTGCGGACGGTGACGCCGTCCAGGCGGCCGTCATTGTCCCCGGAGGTGTTGGCCACCGCGCTGCCGATCAGCACGCGGGTGCCGGCTTCGACGGCGGCTGCCGCCACGTCGGTGAGCTGAGGACGGGCGTCCACCACGGCGGCGATCTTGACGCCGGCAGCCCGCAGGTCCGCGGCCAGGGCGTAGGAGCTGTCATTGGTGGTGCTGATGACCACGCGCTGGCCAGCTGCCACTGCGTAGCGGTTCAGGTAGCTGCGGACGGCGGAGGCCAACATGATGCCTGGGCGGTCGTTGTTCTCGAACACCAGCGGGCGTTCGTGGGCGCCGGGGGCCAGGACCACCTGGTTGGCACGGATGTGCCAAATACGCTGGCGCGATACGCCGGAAGCGGCGGGGGAGGACAGGTGGTCGGTCCGGTTCTGGACGGCGATCACGTAGTTGGCGTCGTAGGCGCCAAAGGCAGTGGTGCGGTTCAGCACGGTGGATTCGGAGCCGGAGACGAGCTCGGCCTCGACGTCAGCCACCCATTCCAGGGCGGGCTTGCCTTCGATGGTCTCAGCCAATTCGGATGCGGTGGAGCCGGAGAGGAGGGAACCACCCAGTTCGGGCTGGTCGTCCAGCAGCATTACGCGGGCGCCGCTGCGGACGGCCTCGCGGGCTGCTGCCAGGCCGGAGGGGCCGCCGCCGATCACCAGGACGTCGGTGTGGACGTACTTCTTGTCGTATTCGGCGCGGTCATCGGCCGGGTCCAGCTTGCCGAGTCCGTTGAGGTATTCCGCCTTGAGCCCGTCCACCAGGGTGACGGTGGTGGCGGGAAGCATGGACTCGGCCACGTGGCCGGGGAAGCGGGGCTCGACCCGGACCAGCGCGTTGGCTTCCTCCACACCCGCGGACATGATGCCGCGCGGGCGGTCCTCGTACAGCGAGTTGCCGGCGGCGACGCGGCCGTTGGCCAGCAGGGCGGAAGCGAGGGTGTCACCGGGGTGGCCGGTGAACTCTTCGCCGTCCACCGTGAAGCGCCAGGAGATGGTGCGGTCGATGCGTCCGCCGGCGGCGAGGCGGGCGTTCTGGGAAGTCACTTGGTTGCTCCTTCCGGGGCGGTGGTGCTGGAAGTGGGGGAAGTGCTCGTGGCAGCGATGCTGGGTGCCGCGCTTCCGGTGGTGGTGCTGTCAGCGGCGGTGCTGGCAGTGCCGGTTTCGGCGGTCACCTTGCCTGCGGCGTCCGGCCGGGGCGAGCCCATCGGGTAGATCGCCTGGATCTCGTAGGTGACGGTGTCGCGGAGCATGTTGAACCACTGGCGGCAGCCGGTGCTGTGCAGCCAGCGCTCGGCGAAGGCCCCCTTGGTGTTGTCCCGGTAGAACAGGTATTCGGCCCATTCGCGGTCTGTCAGCTCGTTGGGGCTTTCCGGGTAGGCCACGTGGGCCTGGCCGCCGTAATGGAACTCGGTCTCGTCGCGCGAGCCGCAGTTGGGGCAGGAGATGAGCAGCATGTGCGTCTTCTTTCTAAAGTGCGTCTGGCGGCTAGTGGGCGACGGCGGCAGCGCCGTGTTCGTCGATCAGCGCGCCGGTCTCGAAGCGCTCCAGTGCGAACGGCTTGTTCAGCCTGTGCGGTTCGCCGGTGGCGATGTTGTGGGCGAAGGTCATGCCCGCGGCGGGGGTGGCCTTGAAGCCGCCGGTGCCCCAGCCGCAGTTCACGAACATGTTCTCCACCGGGGTGTTGCCCACGATCGGCGAGGCGTCCAGCGTGGTGTCCACGATGCCGCCCCAGGTCCGGAGCACGTGGGCCCGGGCGAAGATGGGGAAGAGCTCGACGGCGGCAGCCATCTGGTGCTCGATGACGTGGAAGGAACCGCGCTGGCCGTAGCCGTTGTAGGAGTCAACACCGGCGCCCATCACCAGTTCGCCCTTGTGGGCCTGGGAGACGTAGACGTGCACGTGGTTGGACATCACCACCGTGGGGTGGACCGGCTCGTGCAGTTCGGACACCAGCGCCTGCAGCGGGTGTGACTGGATGGGGAGCCGGAAGCCTGCCATTTCGGCCAGGACGGAGCTGTGGCCGGCAGCGGCGAGGCCCACCTTTTCGGTGTTGATGGTGCCGCGGTTGGTCTTGACGCCCACCACGCGGTTGCCGTCCTTGACGAAGCCGGTGACTTCGCAGTTCTGGATGATGTCCACGCCCATCTCGTCGCACTTGCGGGCGAAGGCCCAGGCCACGTGGTCGTGCTTGGCGATGCCTGCACGGGGCTGGTAGGTGGCGCCCATCACGGGGTAGCGGATGTTGTCGCTGATGTTCAGGATGGGGCAGAGTTCCTTGACCTGCTGCGGGTCAAGCCACTCGGCGTCCACACCGTTGAGCTTGTTGGCGCCGACGCGGCGCATGCTTTCGCGGACGTCACCCAGGGTGTGGGCGAGGTTCATCACGCCGCGCTGGCTGAAGAGGAAGTCGTATTCGAGTTCCTCGGGGAGGATTTCCCAGAGCTTGAGGGCGTGCTCGTAGATGGCCGCGCTCTCATCCCAGAGGTAGTTGGAGCGGATGATGGTGGTGTTCCGGGCCATGTTGCCGCCGGCGAGCCAGCCCTTTTCCAGGACGGCGATGTTGGTCATCCCGTGGTTCTTGGCCAGGAAGTAGGCGGTGGCCAGGCCATGCCCGCCGCCGCCCACAATCACGGCGTCGTAGGAGGACTTGGGCTCAGGGTTGCGCCAGAGGAAGTCCGGGTGCTCGGGGAGGTGGTCTGCGCTCACTTGGTGGCTCCAATCAAATCTGCTTCGAAGGCGGCAACGTCGGAGCCTTCGCTGAGGTGGGGGTACAGGGGGAACTGTTCGGCAAGGGCCGTGACGCGTGCGCGGAGTTCGACGACGGTGGCCTCACCAATGGTGCCGTTGCCCGCAGCGGCGATGAGCGCCGTCGCGATGATGTCCGCAACTTCGGTGAACTCGGTGGCGCCGAAGCCGCGGGTGGCCAGCGCGGGGGTCCCGATCCTCAGGCCGGAGGAGACCATCGGCGGGCGGGGGTCGAAGGGCACGGCGTTGCGGTTCACGGTGATGCCGATGCGGTGCAGGGCGTCTTCGGCCTGCTGTCCGTCCAGCTCGGAGTTGCGGAGGTCCACGAGGACCAGGTGGACGTCGGTGCCGCCGTTGACTACGGAGATTCCTGCTGCGGCAACGTCGTCGCGGAGGAGCCGTTCGGCGAGAAGCTTGGATCCCTGCAGGACGCGCTCCTGGCGCTCCTTGAATTCGGGGGAGGCCGCGAGCTTGAAGGCCACGGCCTTGGCGGCGATCACGTGCTCCAGCGGACCGCCCTGCTGACCAGGGAAGACGGCGCTGTTGATTTTCTTGCCGTACTGCTCCTTGGCAAGGATCACGCCACCGCGGGGGCCGCCCAGGGTTTTGTGCGTGGTGGTGGTGACAACGTCTGCGTACGGCACCGGGTTCGGGTGCAGGCCGGCCGCAACCAGGCCGGCGAAGTGCGCCATGTCCACCATGAGGTAGGCGCCAACGAGGTCGGCGATGCGGCGGAACTCGGCGAAGTCCAGCTGGCGGGAGTAGGCGGACCAGCCGGCAACGATCAGCTTGGGACGGTGCTCCAGGGCCAGCGCCTCCACCTCGGCCATATCGATGCGGAGGTCGGATTCGCTCACGTGGTACGGCACCACGTTGTAGAGCTTGCCGGAGAAGTTGATCTTCATGCCGTGCGTCAGGTGGCCGCCATGGGCCAGGCTCAGGCCCATGATGGTGTCGCCCGGGTTCAGCAGGGCGAACATGGCGGCAGCGTTGGCCTGGGCGCCGGAGTGCGGCTGGACGTTGGCGAATTCTGCGCCGAACAGGGCCTTGACCCGGTCGATGGCCAGCTGCTCAACCACATCAACGTGCTCGCAGCCGCCGTAGTAGCGCTTGCCCGGGTAGCCCTCGGCGTACTTGTTGGTAAGGACAGAACCCTGAGCCTCCATCACGGCGGACGGGGCGAAATTCTCGGAGGCGATCATTTCCAGCGTGGACTGCTGGCGCACCAGCTCCTGCGCAATGGCCTGCTGGACTTCGGGATCGACTGCGGAAAGTCGCTCGTTCAACTGCTCAACCACGGATGCTCCTTTGAAATACCACTTGTTCAATGACTGATATATCAGTGTGAGGTCAATGGTATGATTGGGATCACAGCAGAGTCAATAGCTGGACCGAAGCGGGTGGAAGCTACGAGTTCGGATCTGGCGGGTATCGAAGAACGGAGCAGCCCTTGAATGCACTTCTTGCCCTGACGCCGGCGGAGGAGGAAGCGCCGTCGCAGGCGGAGGCCGCCTACCGGCAGCTGCGCGACAAGCTGATCATGCTGGAAATCCGTCCCGGCGAGCCCATCAATGATGGCCAGCTGGCCGCCGAGCTCGGCTTTGGCCGTACTCCCGTCCGCGAGGCGATCAAGCGGCTCGAGGTGGACCATCTGGTGATTTCGTATCCCCGCCGCGGGACTTTTGCCACCAACGTGGACTTTACAGAGCTGGCTGACGTGTCCGAGATCCGGGAGTTGCTGGAGCCCCTCGCGGCGCGCCGCGCGGCGGACAGGGCCAGCGAAAGCATGCGCCGGGAACTGCTGCACGTGGCCGATGCCATCGCAAGCATCGATCCCGGCGCCGGCGAATCACGCGACCTGATGCGCTACGACCTGATGGTGCACCGGCTGATCTACAAGGCCGCGGCCAACCCGCACCTGGAAGACACCTTGATCCGCTACGACAACCTGGCCACGCGGATCTGGTGCGTGGTGCTGGACAAGGTCCCCTCGGTGACAGGACACATCACCGAGCACGTGGATCTGCTCAAGGCGGTGGCCGCCGGCGACGCGGACAAGGCAGGGGAGCTGGCCTTGCACCACGTCACCAGTTTCGAGGAAACCATCCGGAAGATCCTCTAGCCCGCCCCGGGACCCTCTCTCAGTTAACGCGGCATAAACCGGGACCCTCTCTCACTTAACGCCGCATAAACCGGGACGGTCTCCCGCCCTTGAAAGGATGGAATGCGCGCCAGGCCCGCTACCACCCGGAACGCCCAGGACCACACCGTCAGGTTCGGCTTCGCCTTCATCGGCGTTTTGCTCATCGCCGTCAACCTTCGGGTGTCCTTTGTCAGCGTGGGTCCGGTGCTCGCCAACATCAGCGGCGATCTTGACCTGACAAGTGCTGCAGCAGGGTTCCTGACCGGGCTTCCGCTTATTGCTTTCGCAGTCTTCTCACCCGTGGCGCCCGCCTTCGCTTCCCGTCTGGGCCTCGACCGTGCGCTGTGGATGTCCCTGCTGATCCTGGCCTCGGGCATCGTGCTCCGCTCCCTGCCTGTGCCCGGCCTGATCTGGGCGGGCACGGCAATGATCGGTCTGGCCATCGCGTTCCTCAACGTCCTGCTGCCCTCCCTCGTCAAGCGCGACTTTCCCATGAGGGTCAGTCAGTTGACGGGGAGCTACACCGCCACCCAGGCCGCCGTCGCCGCCATGGGGGCCGCCGTCGTCGTGCCCGTGGCGCAAACGTCCCCCGCAGGGTGGCGGCTTGCCCTCGGTATCTGGGCGGGACTTGCCCTCATCGCCATGGCGGTGCTCCTGCCATGGCTCCGCCGGCACAGCTCCGGCAGTGTGGACGCCGCCAAGCCGGCGGTCTCCTACCGGTCGCCTTGGGCATCAGCCTTGGGCTGGCAGGTGACCATCTTCATGGGACTTCAGTCGATCGCCTTCTACGTCCTGATGGCCTGGCTGCCAACCATCGAACAAAGCCGCGGGGTCCCGGCCGCTACCGCCGGAATCCATCTGTCCCTTTTCCTGCTCGTCAGCGTTTTCGCAAGCCTCGGGGCAGGCGGAATTCTTCACCGCGGTTCGGACCAGCGGCTTGTTTCCTTCGCCAGCGGAGCGGCGATGGTTGTGACGTTCCTGGGCCTGGCAATCGCGCCGGACCTAATTCTGATGTGGGTTGTTCTGGGGGCAATCGGATGCGGAAGCCTCATTGTCATTGCCCTGTCGCTGTTCAGCCTCCGGACCGTGAACCATCCGCAGGCGGCGTCGTTGTCCGGCATGGCGCAGTCCGTTGGCTATGGCCTCGCTGCCGTTGGGCCGGTAGTGTTCGGCGGGCTTCGCGATCTGAGCGGAGATTGGACGCTTCCGCTCCTGGTCACCGCGGGGATCATGGCGGTCCTCGCCATGACGGGCGTGCTCGCGGGGCGGAACCGGGTGATCAGCGCCTCGACATGACGCCGCCACCCGTCGTCGTACTTTTTCTCCAACGCGGGGTCACTTCCGGCCCAATTTCCCGGCTCGGAGGGGCCATAAGTGACCCCGCGTTGCTGTATCGAAACCAGGTCAGGCCCGCGCCTGGGCCTTGACTGACGTCCGTTCCACGGTGGGGCAGTACATCTTCGCCACCCCGTTGGCCGCCATCTCTGGTGCCCCCTCGAGCTCCAGCAGCATCCGCACCCCCGCCGCGCCCAGTTCGTAATGGGGCAGCGAAACCGTGGACAGCGGGGGCCTAAGATGCGCGGCGATGACTTCCTGGTTGTCGAAACCCACCACGGCGATGTCGTCTGGGATGGACAACCCGCGTTCCCGCAGGCCGTCGTAAAGGCCCATGGCCATCCGGTCGTTGTAGCAGTACACCGCCGTCACGTCGCGCTGGAGGAGCGC
Source organism: Pseudarthrobacter sp. fls2-241-R2A-168 (assembly GCF_030209335.1). NCBI lineage: Bacteria > Bacillati > Actinomycetota > Actinomycetes > Micrococcales > Micrococcaceae > Pseudarthrobacter > Pseudarthrobacter sp. fls2-241-R2A-168. The sequence continues at coordinate 214,993 of NZ_JARVSG010000033.1, read as the reverse complement.
CCCGGTGGCCCCGTATCCGCCTTCCTGGTCCGGATACGCTTCCATCACCAGCTCGGGATCGAACGGAACCCCCGCCTCCTCAAGTGCCTCTCGGTACCCCTGGAGCCGGCCGTCCTTGGCCGGGGCGGGAATGGTGGCGTTGATGAAGGCAATCCGGCGGTGGCCGTGCCGCAGCAGGATCTCCGTGGCCGAGCGCCCGCCCTGGACCTCGTCCGGAACCACGGCGCGGGCACCGGGCTCATGGGAAAAGCAGTTCACCAGGACGAAGTCCGCTTCCCGCAGCGGTGCGGGGATGTCGGTCTGACGGTGGAACCAGGTGGAGTAGAGGATGCCCCGCACTTTGTACTCGAGCATCATCTGGATGGCGTCCTGCTCCAGCTCGCCGTTGCCCTCGGTGTTGGCGATCAGGAGGGCATAACCGTGCTTCCACGCCTCGTCCTGGGCGCCATGGATGATCTGGCCGGCAAAGGGGGTGGTGGCAACGCCGTCGGCCACCAGCCCAATGAAGCGGGAGGTTCCGCTGACCAACGTCTTGGCCATGGCATTCGGCCGGTAGCCGAGGGTCCGGATGGCATCCTTGACGCGCTGCCGGGTCTCTTCGGCGATCCGGGCACTTTTTTTCTTGTTGACCACCAGTGAGACGGTGGCGGTGGAAACGCCGGCAGCTTCGGCGACCTCCCGCAGGGTGACAGGATGGGCGCGTTCCGGGGTCCGCCGGGAGCGGCCAGCAGGCGCCGCCTCCCCTGAACTTTTCTCCATTGAACTCATCTGCCCTCCGTCAGGAGTATATCCATCTGTTGGCGCTCTCATCCCTTCGTCGCCCCGCTCTCCAGCCCCTGGATCATGGCCTTGTTCAGCACCAGGAACACGAGCAGCAGCGGGGTGATGGTGACGCACACAGCCGCGAAGGTTGCCGTCCAGTCCACCTTGCCCATGGCGCCGATGTAGTTCTGCAGGCCCAGCGGGATGGTCTTCAGGTCCTCGGACAGCACGAACGTGTTGGCGAAGATGAAGTCGTTCCAGATGAAGATGCTGTTGACCAGCACCACCGTCACCACCGTGTTCAGGGACAGCGGCAGGGTGATCAGCCCGAAGATCCGGTAAGGGCCGGCGCCGTCCAGGGAAGCTGCCTCGTAGGTTTCGCGGGGAATGTATTCAAAGAACGACGAGAACAAGTACACGGACATCGGCAGCGAGAAGCCGGCCAGCGGGATGATCATCGACTGGTACGTGTCCAGCAGGTTCACCGCCGAGTAGTCGATGAACAGCGGGACCAGCGCGATCTGAACCGGGACGATGATGCCGATCAGGAACAGCCCGCGCACCAGTTTGCTGAGCCGGAACCCCAGCACCTGGATGGCGTACGCGGCCATCATGCCGAACAGGACAATCAGGATATTGGCACCCATGGTCACGATGAAGCTGTTGAGGATATTCCGGCCAAGGTCCCCGGTTTCGAAGGCCCTGGCGTAGTTGTCCCACGTGAGGGAGCTGGGGAGGGCAAAGGGATCGCCCGTGGCAAAGTCGTGTTCCGTCCGCAGGCTGGTCAGGAACAGCCACGCGAGCGGGTAGACCTGGACAATCACAATGAGCATGATCAGCACGCGGGAGAGCGTCCGGAACAGGTTGGGCTTACGACGGCGGCGGGAGACTGCCGGGCGGGGCGGAACCACTGCGGGTGGGCTGGCTGGGGGTGCCTGGATGGTCATGACTCTGCCTTCCGCTTGAGCAGGAACAGGATGAGGCCGACGGCGACGAGGCACTCAACGACGATGAAGACGGAGATGGTACTGGCGTAGCCGAAGTCCGTGCTGGTGAATGCGGTCTTGTACATGTACGTGGTCAGCAGTTCGGAAGATTGTCCCGGCCCGCCGTTGGTCATCAGGTAGGGGATGTCGAAGCCGCGCAGGCCGTAGGTGGTGGCCATGATGGTGGTGGTGATCCAGACCGGCCGGATGTACGGGAAGCGGATTTTGGTGAACAGGGTCCAACGGGAGGCTCCGTCCAGGACTGCGGCTTCCTCCAGTTCCTTGGGCACGGCAATCAGGGCTGCGTAAATGATGAGCATGTACAGCCCGGTGAAGCGCCAGCCCTCCGGCGCCGAGACTGCGGCGAGCACGGTGTTGACGTCCGAGAGCCAGGGCCGCTCCAGGCCGCCCAGCCCGATCCAGTGCAGCAGCTGGTTAAGCAGGCCCACGGGGTCGATGGAGTAGATCCGGACGAACAGGAACGCGATGGCCACGGTGGAAATGATCGCGGGCAGCAGGTAGAGGGTCTTGATGAGTTCGCGTCCCCGGCTGAGCGAGGTGAGCAGGCTGGCCACCAGCAGGGCGCCGCCCAGCTGCAGGACCAGGCAGATGGCCAGGTAGAGGAGGGCGTTCAGGAACGCGCGCCAGAAGATGTCGTCGGCAACGAACATCCGGACATAGTTGTCCAGCCCCACGAATTCCATGTCGCTGATGCCGTTCCAGGAGAAAAAGCTGAGGAACAGCGACTGCAGGATCGGGAAAAGTACCGCTGCGCCGTAGAGCAGCAGGGGCGGGAGCAGGAAGACCAGGACCGAGGTCCGTGACCTGTTGGGAAGCATCCTGTTGGGTTGCATGGCGGGCCTTTCGGGCGGGGGACCTGGAAGGTCCCCCGCCGCAGTGGTTACTGGAAGAAGCAGTGCCTACTTGAAGAACTTCGGGGCGTTTTGCGCAATGGTGTTGTCCATGGTGGCCGTGAACTGATCCGGCGTGATGTTGCCCTGCACCAGCAGGACGAGCTCCTGCTGCAGCCGGCCGTTCGTGGTGGGATCAAGCTGGGTGTCCCACGGCATGGCCTGCTTCGAGCCCAGGTCCTTGGCCTGGTCAAGTGCCTTCCGGTAGAGCGGGGTGGCGTTGGCCGGGACGGTGGTTTCCACCGTGGTGGTGGGGGAGAGAGCTCCCGTGGCGGCATATTCCGCGGGGTACTTCTGCAGCGCGAACTTCAGGAAGTCACTTACCAGCGGATCGTAGGTCTTGGCGTTGACGGCCATGCCAATCCCCGACGGCGAGACGAACTCGTTTGCCGACGTCGCCGATCCCGCCGTGGTGGGCAGGGTGAAGAAGTCGATATCGTCGCGGACGGCCGGGTTCAGTTTGTCGGTGGCCAGGCTGGGCAGTTCCCAGGTTCCGATGTTGTACATCGCGGCCTGGCCGGAGGTGAACTGGTTCTGCGCGTCGGAGTAGCCCTGGGCGGAGAAGCCTTCCTGGAAGCACTTTGCCTTGCCCAGCTCCGCCATCCAGTTCACGGTCTTCTGCCCGGCGGCATCGGTGAACTTCGCTTCGCCCTTCTTCAGCTTCTGGACAAAGTCCGGCCCGGCTTCCCGGAACGGCTGGTAGGCGACGTAGCGCTCCAGCGGCCACTGGTCCTGGCCGTCGATGGCGATGGGGGTAATCCCGGCGTTGCGGAGGGAGGTGCACATGGCGGGGATGTCGTCCAGCGACTTCGGGACGGCCACCCCGGCCTTCTCCAGGAGGGCCTTGTTGTACCAGATGAATTCCAGTTCGAACTGGAACGGAATCATAAAGAGGGACCCGTCATCGAACCGCTGGTAGTCCAGCGCACCGGGACGGTAGTCGTCGTAGAGGTCCAAGGTTTTCAGCAGCTTGTCGGCGTCCACCATCTTGCCCTGCTTGGCCAGTTGCTGCGCGAAAGGTGTGGCGTCGGTATCGAACAACTCGGGCAGCTTGTTGGCGGCGGCCAGGGTCTCGAGCTTCTGGATGTAGGACGGCCGGTCGGGGGTGGTGATGAGGTTCAGCTTGAAGCCCGGGTGGTCCTTGGCATAGTCATCGGCAAGCTTGGTCATGATGTTGATGACGGCGCCGTCGGCCGGGCGGGACAGCAGCCACGAGATTTCGCGGGGTTTGACCTCGCCTGCCGGACTGACATTCGAGGGATCGGTGGAACTGCCGCCGCCACAGGCGGTCAGGGCGAGGACGGTGACAGCTGCGGCGGCGGCTGCGCGGAGCATATTTTTCATTGCGGCAATCTTCCTTGATTGGAACGGAGGGGTTTGGGGAGGGACAGGGATTTAGTTGCTGGTGCGTTTGCGTACTTCAAAATCTGTGACGGTGGCTGAGCCTTCGCCGGCGAACAGGCCAATCCGCCCCGACGGAAGGTTGTAGATCCTGGTGCTGAGTGCCACCTGCCGGTCTACGACGGCGACGCACAGATCGCCCTCGACGACGACTTCCAGGGTGTGCCGGCCGGGGCTGAGGTCGCAGGGGCGCTCGAGTTCCAGCTCGAACGCGACATCGCCGGAAACATGCCACTGCGCGTCGCCGCTGATAGCCCGGGGCCACCGGTCGAAGACCAGCCGGCCGCGCTTGGGCTCGAGGCGGAGGACGTAGGAGTGGTCGCCGTCCGGGCTGGCGCGAAGCAGCAGTCCGCATTCGGTGGTGCCAGGTTCGATGTCCAGCACTGCCTTCGCGTAGAACTGGCCGGGGAGGTCCTCGTTGGAGATGGTGGCTGAGTAGCCGTCCGGTACATGGAGCCGCGCGGGTAGCTCACGGTTGAAGGTCAGCGGCACCTCGTCCCAGAAGCTGTCCACCAGTTCGTCGGCGAAGCCGAAGCCCAGGGTCCCGTCGGAGTTCTGCCGGGCCTCCAAAACTGCCATGGTGCCCGCCCACTGCCAGGCGCCGTCGTCGGAATTTCCTTCTTTGCTGGCGATCCAGCCGAAGAAGAACCGCCGGCCGTCCCGTTCCGCGGATTTTGAGGCGTAGAAGGCCCGCCCGTCGATGGAGTCCTGGGCCGGTACCGTCCAGGGGCCGTCGGGGCTCCTGGACATGCGGTACCTGGTGGTGAAGTTTTCCGAGAACTCGGAGTAGACCATGTACCACCAGCCGCCCCAGGAGAACACGTCCGGGCATTCGTGGGTGATGTAGCGGCGGGGGTCCCAGAACGGCTCGGTGTACTCCCAGGTGATCAGGTCCCGGGAGGTGCACTGGGCGATGACGCCGCGGCGCCGCTCGGGTCCCTCGGAGTGCCGGGCGGCGATCAACATCCGCCACTGGCCGGCTGCCTCATCCCGGAAAACGAAAGGATCCCGCCAGTCGCCGGACTCGTAGCCGGCGGGTGCGCCGAACGTGAGCTCAGGGTGCTTCACCCAGGTGCGCATGCCGTCAGTGCTGGTGGCGTGCATGACCAGCTGCAAGGGCAGCCCGTCCGGTCCCAGGTTGTTCGGATTCTGCCCGGTGTAGAACAAGTGGTGGACGCCTGATTCATCCACCACGATGCTGCCCGTATAGGCGTTGAAGTCCAGGTCCGCGTCCGTTCCATGCGGGAGGGACACTCCGTGGTCCTGGAACTGGATCAGGTCCTTGGTGGTGACGAGGTTCCAGGCGGTTCCCGGTTTTGGTTCGGAACGGACCTCGTGGAGGTAGAAGAGCCAGAACTCACCGTCGTGCTGGAAAGGGATGAGGTCCCCCACCCAGGCATCGGCGGGCTGGAAGAAGATCGGGTGATTCATCAGCGTTGATGTCCTTTTTCTGCTAAAGCGTTTGATCACCTCGAAGGTAGCGCTAATCGTCTGCGTGATCAAGCGTTTTAGCAAAGTTCAATCCGCGAGCAGTGGAAGTTGCGAACAGCGGCTGGACTTTTTGCCTAAACGCTTGACCAGGAAGTCGCTCCGGCGGTAGCTTCTCCTGCTAAAGCGCTTAATCAGAACGGCGACCCGACGCCAACGAAGGCGCACCACCGGGCGCACGGGCAGAGCCGCCCCCACGAGAGGAAGTCAATGATGACCCATGCCATTTCCCGCCGCCATGTCCTGCAGGGCACAGGAGCAGGAGCCCTCGCGCTATTCATCAGCAGCGCCGCGTCTGCCGGTCCTGCCCTCGCCCAGGGGTCCCTGCGGGCTGCTTATCACATGACGCCGCCGTCCGGCTGGCTTTGCGACCCGCAGCGCCCGGTCTACCTGGACGGCGCCTACCATCTCTACTACCTGCATTCCACGCAGAACAACGGCCAGGGCGGATGGGACCACGCCACCACCGCCGATGGCGTGTCCTTCACCCACCATGGAGTTGCACTGCCGCTTCAGCCGGACTTCCCCGTGTGGTCGGGCTCAGCCGTTGTGGACAGTGCCAATACTGCGGGGTTCGGGGCCGGCGCCATTGTTGTGCTGGCCACGCAGCCCACGGGCGGCATCCGTAAGTACCAGGAGCAATACCTCTACTGGTCAACTGACGGCGGCTACACCTTCACCGCACTGCCCGATCCGGTGATCTTTAACAGCGACGGCCGGACCGCCACCACGCAGGCGGAGATCGAGAATGCGGAGTGGTTCCGCGACCCGAAGATCCACTGGGATGAGGCGCGCAGTGAATGGGTGTGCGTCATTGGCCGCGCCAGGTACGCGGCCTTCTATACGTCAACGGACCTGCGTAACTGGCAGCTCAAACGCAACTTCGACTTTCCGAACCACGCCCTGGGCGGGATCGAGTGCCCGGACCTGTTCGAAATGACAGCGAGTGACGGTTCCCGGCACTGGGTGCTCGGCGCCAGCATGGACGCCTACAGCATCGGGCTGCCCATGACTTACGCCTACTGGACCGGAACGTGGGACGGGGAGCAGTTCCTCGCCGACGACGTCAGCAACCCGCAATGGCTCGACTGGGGCTGGGACTGGTACGGCGCCGTCACCTGGCCCGCGCGTGAGGCCCCGGAGAGCCGGCGGTACGCGATCGGCTGGATGAACAACTGGAAGTACGCCGCCCGTGATGTTCCCACGGATGCCACCGACGGGTACAACGGCCAGAACTCGATCGTCCGCGAGCTGCGCCTGGAACGTCAGGCAGGCGGGTGGTACTCGCTGCTCAGCAGCCCGGTCACGGCGTTGGCACAGTACGTTACGGCCACCACCACCCTCCCGGACCGCTCAGTGAACGGAAGCACAGTGTTGCCGTGGTGCGGCCGGGCCTACGAGCTGGAGCTGGACATATCGTGGGAGGCGGCCGCGAACGTCGGGGTTTCGGTGGGCCGTTCCAGTGACGGTGCAGGGCACACGAACATCGGCAAATACGTCAACGAGCTGTACGTGGACCGGGCGCCGTCGGACCAGCCAGGCTTCTCGCTGGTCCCGTTCACGCGGGCGACGGCACCCATTGATCCCGCCGCGCGCTCGGTACATTTGCGGATCTTCGTTGACACGCAGAGCGTCGAAGTGTTCGTCAATGCCGGCCACACGGTGCTCTCGCAACAGGTGCATTTTGCGGAGGGTGACACCGGGATTTCCCTGTACTCCGACGGCGGCGCGGCCACCTTCTCCGGCATCACCATCCGTTCGTTCGAATAGCCGCAACGCGAAACGGCGGCCCGCACCAGAAGGTGAGGGCCGCCGTCGTGATTTCGACAAGCTCAATCAACAAGCGTTAGATGATCGCGGCCTTCAGTTCCTTGGCAGCGACGGCGGGGTCGTCGGCGCTGTAGATGGACCCGCCGACGACGGCCACGTCAGCACCTGCACGCTGCACCGCTTCAATGGTGGAAAGGTTGACGCCGCCGGCTACGGAGAACGGGACGCGGGCCTCTTCGCCGGCGTTCAACAGCACGTCCAGGTTGTAGCCGGGCTTCGCCTGCTCATCCAGGCCGGCGTGGAATTCGATGAACCTGGCACCCAGCGCACGGGCTTCCTTGGCCCGGGTGACCTTGTCCGCAACGCCAATCAGGTCCACCACAATCCCCTTGTTGTGTGCCCGGGCCGCCTTCACGGCCCCGGCGATGGTGGAATCGTCCGCGCTGCCAAGGACGGAAACCAGATCCGCGCCGGCGGCGAAGGCGATCTCCGCCTCGAGCTCGCCGGCATCCATGGTCTTCATGTCGGCGAACACAATCTTGTCCGGGTGGGCGGTCTTGACAGCGGTGACGGCGGACAGCCCGGCGTTCTTCACCAGCGGCGTGCCCAGTTCAATGATGTCCACGTATTCGGCGACTTTGCCGGCAAGGTCGAGGGCGGCTTCGATGGTGAGGACGTCCATGGCGACTTGCAGTTTCATGTTGTATCTCTTTCGGTTGACGGGTTGTTGAGGAGGCTTGATGAGGGAGGGTGCAACTCATTCGAGGTTCGCGTGGCGCTGCCAGAGGTCCTCCGGGGCGGCGGCGTCCTCGTCCCACAGGCTTTGGAACACGGCTTCGGTCGTGGCGAACAGCACCTGCTCGAAGAGGCTCCCGGAGTACTGCCGGGTTACCGCCGAGCCGTGGTCCGTCTTCTGTGCCGCAGGAATCAGGACGACGGCGGCCGCGGCATTGGCCAGCGGGGAACTTTTGCTGGTGGTGTAGGCGGCCACGCGGGCGCCCTGGGCGACGGCGGTTTCCGCCGCCTTCACCACGCCGGCGGTGGTGCCGGAACCGGAGGCTGCGAGCAGCAAGTCGCCGGCCCGGATGGCGGGGGATGTTGTTTCGCCCACCACGTGCACGGTCAGTCCGAGGTGCATCAGCCGCATCGCCGCCATTTTCAGGACCAGGCCGCTGCGGCCGGCGCCGGTCACGAAGATCCTGTCGGCCAGCCTCAGCTCCGTCACCAGGGCGGCCACCTCTTCGGGATCGATCCGCCGGAAGACGGCGCTGATCTCGTCCAGGACCAAGGCGCGGTTCTGGTCAAAGGCACGGGACGTGCCGGGGGCTGTATGGGCCGGGTCTGTTGCTGCTGCGATAGCGCTCATGCGTACCTCCTTGGACGTTGTGACCCTTCAATGCTCGCCCGTCCGGCGGGTGGGTCCAACGCCATGATCGGACGGTCCTTGCTACCCAAAGGGGTAGCTGTTTCGCGCTGCGCCCGTACACTGGGCAGGTGGAACACCCCAATACCGCCTTGCTTGAGGCCGTCGCCGATCTGGCCACTGCTCCGCTGATGGAGATCGCCCACCGGCTGCGGGAGGCCGCCAGCCCTTACTGGGAATCGACTGCCCTGGTGATTTTCACCGAAGACTGCACCGGCCGCCCGCAGAAGAAGTCCGGTGCCGAGGCCATCATCAGCCGGGTCTCGATCGCCGAACTCGACGCCATCCGGGCCACGCTCCTCGCCGACGCGGACGCCGGGACGTGGCGCGGCGAAGCCGCCTTCGGCGGCGGAATCCGGCAGATTCTCGCCATGACGTCGCCCAGGAACGCACTGTTGGTCCTCTCCGACCCGCAGCCAATTCCAGGCTCCGACACTGGGCCGGACCCGCACTGGCTGCTCAACTACCTGTGGCGCCTGGCGGCCGAACGGATCCGCGAAAAGGTGGCTGATGCGCCGCCGTCGTACCTCGTAGAATCCCGCGCCGCATCTGCAGAGCGCCTGCGCGTGACGGCCGAACTGGTGGACCAGCACTCCACCACCCTCGAGACCCTGCTGGCTGCGCTCAGGTCGCCGGCGCTGGCCGACGCTGCCGCCCGCACCGCCGCAACTGACGTCGCCGCCAAAGCCCTGGTGGGCCTGCGCACACTCAGCGACCGGACCACGGACCTCGTCGAAGAGCCTGTAGCCTCAGCTTTCCAGCGGCTCCGCGAGGACCTTCGCCCGCTGATGAGCTTCAGCGGGATCGACGTGCAGTTCATCGAACCGCCGGTCAACGGCCGGGCGCTTCCCGGCGAGGTTGCGCACGCAGCGAGGGCCATTGTGCGCGGCCTGGTGCTGGCAATGGTGGACCAGGAAGGCGTCCGCCGGGTCCGGACGCAGTGGGATTGCGACGGCGTGAACCTGCTCATCAACGTGCGCGACGACGGCCCCGGCGAACTGTCCGCCTCGGCGCCGGCCATGGCGCGCCTGGTCCAGCGCGTCGAGGCCCTCAACGGCAGTATGGGCGTGGACGTGATGCCCGGCTGGGGTGCCGACGTCGCCGTCACCCTCCCGCTGGACCCGCCGGCCCGTCCACTGGCAGAGGCGGCCGACTGGAACCTGGGGGAGCGGGAAGTCGAGGTGCTGCAGCTGCTTGCCGCAGGGCAGCGAAACCGCGGTATCGCCGCGAAACTGCACATCAGCGAGAACACCGTGAAGTTCCATCTCCGCAACCTGTACCGGAAGATCGGCGCCTCCTCCCGTACGGAAGCCATGGCGCTCGCACACAGCAACGGCCTGCGTTAACGCGATTAACGCGCTTGTCAGCTCCGTCACAGCTCCCGGTCTAGGATCGAAACTGTGGAACCAACCCGATGGTGCCACGGGCGGGAGTATGGATCATGGCTTCGAACAATGACCGGGAGCCCGACGCCGACGCGGAGGCGGGCCACGGCGGCGTGCAGTCCGTGGACCGCGCCCTCGCGGTCCTGGAGATCCTGGCGCGGGACGGCCACGCGGGCGTGAGCGACATCGCCGAGGAAATGGGCATCCACAAATCCACCGTCTCCCGGCTGCTTGGTTCGCTGGTGAGCAGGGAAATGGTCCACCAGAACAGCGAGCGCGGCAAATACCAGCTGGGCTTTGGCATCCTGCGGCTGGCCAGCTCCATCCCGGGCAGGCTGAGCCTGGTCCGCGAGGCCAGGCCCGTGCTCGAGGGGCTCGCCGAAGAATTCAAGGAAACGGTGAACCTTGCCGTCCTACGTTCCAACTACGCCGTCAATGTGGACCAGGCGATGGGCCCGTCCACCCTTGCCACCTACGACTGGGTGGGCAACCTGACGCCACTCCACGCCACCTCCAGCGGAAAGGTCCTGTTGGCGGCCCTACCCGCCGAGGAACGGGACCGCATCCTGACGGAGACCGGGCTGCCGCCGCGGACTCCCCGGACCATCACTGACCGGAAGGAACTCGAAACCCAGCTGCTCGACGTCGCGCGCGACGGGTACGGTGTGGTGCGCGAAGAGTTCGAGATCGGCCTCACGGCAGTCGCCGTCCCGGTCTATAACCACCTGGGCGCGGTGATCGGGGCCATCAGCATCTCCGGACCGGCCTTCCGCTTCGATCCGGAGACCGCGCCGGGACTCATCGAGGGCCTCCAGCAGGCCGGACTGCAGGTCAGCGCCAGGATGGGCTATACCCGGCGCTGACTGCCGGCCGAACCTGCGGATGCAGCCGGCGGATACCCGGCCATCAGCGCCGCCGAAACCACCCAGATAACGCCGATCCCTGCCACGGCCAGTCCGCCACCCCACCCGGTAGCGGAGGCGGCAAGTCCGGCACCCGCGGCGGACGCCGTGGCCCGGAAGCCTGCGCCCACCGTGAAGATCTGGGACCGGAGGTGCGGCGGGCTCAGGTGGTTGCGGAGGAAGAGCATGGCTGCGGAGGTGGAGGCGGTGAACACTCCCGACAGGCCGATGGCAGCCACGGTCCAGGCGGTGCCGAAGTCGAAGGACGCCCCGATGGTCAGCAAGCCGGTGGCCAGGAATCCCAGCATCATCACTGTGTGCGGGCGGGCGCGTGTGGGCCGGATGGTCTCGTACAAGGCGCCCAGAAGGCTGCCGACGGCGAACGCAGTCACCAGCAGTGCACCTTGGCCGGGCGTACCGATGCGTTCGATCGAGAGTGCCACGGCTGCCACCGCAAGTCCGCCCTGGCCAAGTTGGGTCAGGGTGGACGCGCCGGTGACCACGGCCAGCGGCCGGTGGCTGAGGATGCGGTGCAGGCCGGATTTGACCGTTTGCCACACCGAGCCGCCGGTGCGGCCGCGGGCCTTTAGGCCGGCAACGGCCGCGCCGACGGCTCCGGCGAACGCGGCGGCTGAAAGGACCCACAACGCGGCGCCGCCGGGCAGGAACGAGGCCATGACAGCCACCAGCGCAGGCCCGGCAACTGCAGAAATGTTGTAGGAGAGCGCGTCGTAGGCGAAGGCCCGCCGCTGGTCCGGGATCTCATCTGCCACAAAGCTCGAAAGCCCGCCCATGTAGAAGGGCGAGAGCGCCCCGGCAACGGCCAGGAACGCGAACACCAGGGGCAGCGGGACCTCGCCGAGGAAGGACGCCGTGGCGAGGGCGGCCGCGGTCAGGAAACCCGCCACCGCTACCAGGACTCCTGGCCGGCGGGAGCGGTCCAGCGCCGCACCCACCATCGGCGCCGCCACAACGCTGGGTCCAAGCGAGACGGCCACCAGGGCGCCGCCGATTGAGACGTCGTCCAGTTCCTGGACCGCGAGGATGGGGATGGCAACGGTAGAACCTGCCATCGCCAGCCGCGGCGGCACTGAGGCCGCAAGGTATCCAAGCGCGCTCATTCTGTTTCCCCGGCCGCTGCCGTGCGCTTACCCTGCACCGGCACTGTGTACATCGCTCAGGTTGTCCTCAGAGCGGTCCAGGTACGCCAGCAACAGGTTGGCCGCCCGGTCCGGCTCCCCGGACTCGAGGGCTGCGCAGATCGCCTCGTTGTCCGGCAGGTAATGACGGTAAAAATCGGCATCCATGGTGGCTTTATGAAAGTAGAGCCGCATTTCCGCCAGCACCTGACTCATGATGCTGTTCAGCCGCGGACTGCCGGCCATCGCAACGATGGCGCCGTGGAAATGCTGGTTTGCGGTGCCCAGGGCTTCATTGTCGCCAGCCGCCGCGGCCCGCTTGCCTTCCTCCACCGCTGCCCGGACCGCAGCGATGTCCTCCGCGCTGCCTCCGCCGCGGACCGCGCTGACTTCGATGGCGCGGCGCACGGTATAGACGTCGTGGATGTCCCCTGCGTCGAGGTTGGCCACAAAGACGCCGCGGTTGGGGAGGCGGACCACCAGCCGTTCGCTGGCGAGTTCGGCGAAGGCCTCCCGGACGGTGTTGCGGGAAACCCCCAAGTCCTCGGCGATGGTGGATTCGGTGAGCCGGGTTCCCGGCAGCAGCGTTCCCTCCGCAAGTTGGCGCCGCAATTCCTCTGCCACCCGCTCGGCCACGGAAGGTACTGCGACCCGGAGGCGGCCAGGAGCTGGCCGGACGGGGCTCGAAGAGGTCATATCCGAGAATTTACACGATCGCCACATCGTTGAATCGAAGGATCGTTGAACAATTTGAATTTTTAGTGCATCCTAGTGGGGAGCCATCAATGAGACGGGAATCACAAATGACAGCCATCGACCTCAACAGCGACGTCGGCGAATCCTTCGGGCGCTGGACCCTGGGTGATGACACGGCCATGTTCGGTTCGGTGTCCAGCGCGAACGTCGCCTGTGGGTTCCACGCTGGAGATCCCACCGTCATCCGCAGGACCTGCCGGAACGCAGCGGCAGCCGGCGTCGTCATCGGCGCTCATGTGGGCTACCGGGACCTGGCAGGTTTCGGCCGCCGCTTCCTGGACGTCAGCCCCACCGAACTGGCCGACGACGTCGTCTACCAGATCGGTGCCCTGCAGGCGCTCGCAGCCGCGGAGGGAGCCCGGGTCCAGTACGTGAAGCCGCACGGCGGCCTTTACAACGCCATCGTCAGTCACACTGCCCAGGCCCAGGCCGTCGTCGACGCAGTGAAATCGGTTGACCCGGGCCTGCCCATTCTGGGCCTCCCCGGTTCCGAGGTCCTGCGGCTTGCGGAGGAAGCGGGCCTGCGCGCGGTGACCGAGGCTTTCGCCGACCGGGCGTACAACCCTGATGGGACACTAGTGTCCCGGTCACAGCCCGCAGCGGTCCTTCACGACCCCGCCCAAGTGGCGGAGCATGTATTACGGATGGCTACGGAAGGCTCCGTCCGGGCCATCGACGGATCCACCCTGAAGATCCGCGCAGAAAGCATCTGCGTGCATGGTGACTCACCGGGGGCCGTGGCCATGGCCGCCGCCGTGAAGTCCGCACTTGAGGATGCCGGTGTCAGCATCGGCTCGTTCCTCTAAACCCCGCACCATCCCCATCCCGAACCACCCCTCATCCCCCCGGAGGAAACATGACCGGCACCAACAAGGCAGCCAGGACCGCGGCAAGGAAGCCGCCGGCCGGCGCGCTGAAGGCCTACATCGCCAGCCTCACCGGCACATCGCTGGAGTACTACGACTTCGCCATCTACTCCGTCGCCTCGGCGCTGGTGTTCCCCAAGATCTTCTTTCCCTCAAATGACGAGTTCGTGGGGCTGCTCCTCTCCTTCTCCGCCTTCGCGGTGGGCTACCTGGCACGCCCCATCGGCGGTGTCATCTTCGGCCGCCTGGGCGACAAAATCGGCCGCAAGTACGTCCTGGTGTTCACGCTGGTGCTGATCGGTGTCGCCACCGTCCTCATCGGTGCACTGCCCGACTACTCGGTCATCGGCGCCGCGGCCCCCACTATCCTGGTGCTCCTGCGCCTGGCCCAAGGCATCGGCGTCGGCGGCGAATGGGGTGGCGCGGTGCTGCTGTCCAGCGAGTTCGGTGACCCCAACAAGCGCGGCTTCTGGTCCTCCGCGGCACAGATCGGCCCGCCCGCCGGCAACCTGATGGCAAACGGCGTCCTGGCCATCCTGGCCGCCTCGCTCAGCACCGAAGCCTTCCTGTCCTGGGGCTGGCGTGTGGCATTCCTCGCCTCAGCCCTGCTGGTGGTCTTCGGCCTGATCATCCGCCTCAAGCTTGAGGAAACCCCGGTCTTCAAGGCCATCCAGGCCAAAGGCGACCGCCCCAAGGCGCCCATCAAGGAAGTCTTCACCACCGAGCCGCGCGCCCTCGTCTCGGCAGCCCTCTCACGCGTGTGCCCCGACGTCCTCTACGCCCTGTTCACCGTGTTTGTCGCCGTCTACGCCACCAAGGAACTGGGCATGACCACGGGGAACGTGCTGGCGGCAATCCTCATCGGCTCCGCCTTCCAGCTCTTCCTGATCCCGGCTGCCGGCGCCCTCACCGACCGCGTGAACCGGCGCTGGGTGTACGGCATCACCGCCGTCGCCACCGCCGCCTACATTCCACTGTTCTTCCTCATGATCTCCGGCAAGTCCGTGGTGATGCTGACCATCGGCGTGGTGATCGGCCTGGCCCTGCACGCCTTTATGTACGGCCCGCAGGCTGCCTTCATCACCGAGCAGTTCCCGGCCCGGCTCCGCTACGCCGGCAGTTCCCTGGCCTACACCCTTGCCGGTGTGGTGGGCGGCGCCGTGGCTCCGCTGATCTTCACCGCGCTCTACGGCGCAGCGTCCGGCGGCTGGTACCTGATCGCCGGTTACATGCTCCTCACGGCCATCGTCACGATCATCGGCATGCGCCTGGGCCGCGACCCGCAGCCGGAGGCAGACCTCCACCTGCTCCACACCGGCCAGGCAGGGGAGAGCCGCGCCTGAGCGGCGCGGCCGTCTTCCATGGAAACAGTCACGAACACCACCGCCGGCCCCATCGCCCGGGTAGTCGCTGTCAGGCCCGTGGGCACCACCGCGGTGCTGGCCGAACTGGCAGGGCTCCATGACGTGCTGGCGCTGCAGGCCGTGCTTCTGGAGCACCCGTTGCCCGGCCAGGTCGATGTCCTGGCAGCCGCAGAAACCGTGCTGGTCAAGGCCGATTCGCCCCAGTCCGCCCGGCGCATCGCGGCCCGGCTGCTGGAGCTGGACCTGACGGCCCAGGCGCAGTCGGAAGGCAAGCTGGTGCAGATCGAGACCGTGTACGACGGCGAGGACCTCGCCGAAGTGGGTCGGCTGAGCGGGCTCGGGGTTGAGGGAGTGGTGGCAGCCCACACAGGACAGGTCTGGACCGTGGCCTTCGGCGGCTTCGCGCCGGGCTTTGGGTACATGGTGGGGGAGAACCAGTCCTTGGAAGTCCCGCGCCGGAGTTCACCACGCACCGTGGTCCCGGCGGGATCGGTGGCACTCGCCGGCAACTACTCGGCAGTGTATCCGCGGCAGTCACCCGGCGGCTGGCAGCTGATCGGCCGCACCGCCGCCCGGATGTGGGACCTCGGGCGGGAACAGCCGGCTTTGGCCGCGCCTGGGGACCGGGTGCAGTTCCGGGCCGTGCGGGAGCTGGTGGAAATTCCGGAGCCCGCCCCTGCTGAAAGCGTTGCAGAAGCCGGTGCCGCTTCCGGCCTGCGGATCCTGTCGCCCGGGCTCCAGAGCCTGATCCAGGACCTGGGCCGCCACGGCCACGGCGGGCTGGGAGTGTCGGCCGCGGGGGCTCTTGACCGTTCCTCCCTGCGGCGCGCCAACCGGATCGTGGGCAACCAGCCATCGGCCGCCGTCGTGGAAACCGTAGCAGGCGGGCTGCGCGTGCAGGCGGTGGGGGACCAGGTGCTCGCCGTCACCGGCGCGCCGGTGGCACTGACGATTGCGCCGCCGTCGGACGTTCCCGCCGCTGGCACAGCCGGCACCAACACTGCCGGGGACAGCGCCGCGAATGACAGCACGGCGGGGGACGACGGCGGCCGCTCCGGGGAAGCGCGCCAAATACCCATGGCAACGGCATTTGCCCTGCTTGACGGCGAGGTCCTGACCCTCGGGGCGCCGGAGCGCGGATTCCGCACCTACCTTGCCATCCGCGGCGGCGTGGACATCCAACCCGTCCTGGGCAGCCGTTCGACCGACACCATGTCCGGCATCGGCCCCGCACCCCTGACGGCGGACGGGTTCATCAAGGGGGGGAAGGCCACCTCCTCCAACGTGGTGGGCAATCCTGAAATCCAGCCGGACTATCCGGACACCGGAGTGACCGTCCTTGACATCGTGCCGGGACCGCGGGACGACTGGTTCGACGCTGCCGCGCTGGACTCGCTCTGCAGCCAGGACTGGACGGTGACTCCCCGTTCCAACCGGGTGGGGATGCGCCTGGACGGCGAACCCCTGGAACGGAGCCGGAAGGGGGAACTGGCCAGCGAGGGGACCGTGGCCGGAGCCCTCCAGGTTCCGCCCGAGGGGCAGCCTGTGCTGTTCCTGGCTGACCATCCCATCACCGGCGGCTACCCCGTGGTGGCCGTGGTGGTGGACCACCAGCTGGACGTCGCCGCGCAGGTCCCCATCGGCGGACGCCTCAGGTTCCGCTGGGCTCCCGGATATCCGCTGCCCGCCAATACCCATCCTTCCCCCGACGCTACCCAGACAAAGTGAGCAGCATATGCGCAAGGTCCTGATTGCCAACCGCGGAGAGATCGCCGTCCGCATTGCCCGTGCCTGTGAGGACGCCGGCCTGGAGTCCGTGGCGGTGTACGCGGACGTGGACGCCGACGCCCTTCATGTGGGCGCGGCTTCCGAGGCCTACAGCCTGGGCGGCAACGCGCCGTCCGAAACCTACCTGGACATCCCCCGGCTGCTGGGCGTGGCCGCCGAGTCCGGGGCGGACGCAGTGCACCCGGGTTACGGGTTCCTCTCCGAGAACGCCGACTTTGCCCAGGCTGTCCTGGATGCGGGCCTGACGTGGATCGGGCCGTCACCGGAAGCCATCCGGCTGCTGGGCAACAAGATCACGGCCCGGGAGATCGCCGTCAGGGCAGGGGCGCCACTGGTGGCGGGCAGCGACGGGCCGGTGGCAACGGCTGCCGAAGCGCGGGCCTTCGCCGAAGAGCACGGCCTTCCGGTGGCCATCAAGGCGGCCTTCGGCGGCGGCGGGCGCGGGCTGAAAGTTGTCCGCGAGATGGACCAGATCGAGGAAGCCTTCGACTCGGCAGTCCGCGAAGCGGTAGTGGCCTTTGGCCGCGGCGAATGCTTTGTGGAACGCTACCTGGACCGGCCACGGCACGTGGAAGCCCAAGTGCTCGCCGACCAGCACGGCAACGTGGTGGTGGTGGGAACGCGTGATTGCTCCCTGCAGCGCCGGCACCAGAAGCTGGTGGAAGAGGCGCCGGCACCGTTCCTCACCGGGGAGCAGACCAGGCAGATTTACGACGCCGCCAAGGCCGTGTGCCGGGAAGCCGCCTACTCCGGTGCCGGAACAGTGGAGTTCCTGGTGGCCGCGGACGGGACCGTCGCGTTCCTGGAGGTGAACACACGCCTCCAGGTGGAGCACCCCATTACGGAGGAGACCACCGGCGTGGACCTGGTCCAGGAACAGCTCCGGATTGCCGCCGGCGAACCCCTGCAGTTCGCCTCCGATCCCACGCCGCGCGGGCACTCTTTTGAATTCCGGCTCAATGCCGAGGACGTGGGCCGGGGTTTCCTGCCCTCGCCCGGAACCATCGCCACCTTCAGCGGCCCCACCGGTCCGGGAGTGCGCCTTGACTCGGGGGTGCGCGCCGGTTCCATCGTGGCGCCGCAGTTCGATTCCCTGCTGGCCAAGCTGATCGTCACCGGCGCCGACCGGCAGCAGGCGCTCCGCCGGGCCCGCCGCGCCCTGGCCGAAATGGAGATTACCGGCGTCGCCACTGTCCTGCCGTTCCACCGCGCCGTGGTCCAGGCCCCCGACTTCACGTCAGAGACGGCGCTCGCCGTCCACACCCGGTGGATCGAGACGGACTTCGCGGACACCATCGCGGCGGATCCCGAGTTCGGAACCTCCGCTCCGGACGGTGCGCGGCGCACCATCACCGTTGACGTGAACGGCCGGCGCCTCGCCGTCGGCCTTCCCGCGGACCTGCTGGACGGCTGGACACGTTCAGGTGGAAGCCTTCCGCAAGGCGCTTCTGTGGAAGGAGGGCACGACGGCGGCGCTGCCGCCCGCACTGTTGATCCCGGCGCTGTTGACCCCGGCGACCTGCGGGCGGACATGGCCGGGACCGTGGTGAAATGGCTCGTGCAGCCGGGCGCCCATGTCACGGCGGGGGACCCCGTCGTCGTTCTTGAGGCTATGAAGATGGAAACCCAGGTATCCGCCCACCGGGACGGGACCGTCACCGATATCCGGACGGAAGCCGGCGGCGTGGTGAATGCCGGCGCTGTATTGGCGACCATCGGGGTTTAAATGCGGTACCGGCGGCACCACGCCGGCAGCGCTCAGAGATCCTCGTCGAGCCGGCTGGTGAGGATCCGATTGGCGTTGACCTGCAGGATGCCGAGCGACTCCTGGATCAGGGGTGAGGCGATGCTGCCCCTGCGCACCGCGGCGATAATGCGGCGCGTGGGTTTCGTCTTACCAGTGATGCGTAGCCGAACCACATTTTCGGCACCATGCAAAGGCGCCAGCCGGGGCAGCAGGCCGACGCCCAGCCCCGCACCCACGAACGCGATGTGGGTTTCCCACTCAACGGCTTCATGGGCAATCCGCGGTGTCACCCCGACTGCCGTGAACGCCGCGGTGAAGAGGGAATGGTAGGTGGAACCGGCGGACTCCGTGATCCAGGGTTCCGATGCGAGTTCTTCAAGCGTTGCTGTTTCCCGTGATGCCAGCGGATGGTCACCGGGAATGATGACGTCCAGTGGATCGTCGAGCAGAACTCTCTGCTCGAAGCGCGGATCGTCCTCACCGTAAGTGTCGGACTGCATGGCGACAATGACTGCAAGGTCGATTCGTTCGGCAACCAACAGGTCAAAGCAGCGGGCCGGATCAGCCTCAAGAACCTGTACCTCCAGAAGGGGGCGTGTCGAGCGCAGAGTGGCGGCCAGCGGCGCGAGCAACTGGGCGGCCGCGGTGGAGAATCCGCCAAGCCCGAAACGGGACTGGACCTGGTCGCCGGCCTCCATGGCCGCGGCGCGCAGGCTCTCCCATTCCGCGATGAGGGTGTCTGAGCCCTCCACGAGAAAGCGGCCAGTGGCCGTGAGCCGCACACCCCGGCCGTCCTTCGTCAGCAGCTGCATTCCCAGCACGCGCTGGAGCTCCCGCAATTGCGCGGAGACCGCCGAGGGAGAGTAGCCGGTCAGCTCCGCGGTCGCGCCAACAGTGCCGCACCGGGCAAACACCCGAAGTGTTATGAGCCGTGGATCGATCATGCATCTATTGTGCAGGGTTATCTTCAAAATCTTGCGCTTTTGTTGCAGCCGCTGTGACCCTAATCTCATCATTACAACTACTTCGACCATGCCGGTAGCACCCCGCGCACGCATGGCCAACGCAACACCCACTACTCCATGCCTCCCGGGAGGAAACCCATGACTGCTTCAGTGAACGTCCCCCTCAATTCACGCGGAAAACTCGCTGCATCCTTGCCTGCCGAGCAGCTGGCGGAAATTGCCGCGCTGTTTGAGTTCCGGCGCACCGGCTACTCCCTCGATGCCCCTTTCTATACCGATCGCTCGATCTTCAACATCGACATGGAGGCCATTTTCGGCCAGCACTGGATCTTTGCCGCCAGCACCGCCGAACTGCCGGAGCCGGGCGACTACGTCACCGTCGACTACGGTCCCTACTCCCTGATTGTGCTGCGCAACGACGACGGCGCGGTTAACGTCCTGCACAACGTATGCCGCCACCGCGGCGCCCGCGTTCTCACCGAAGCTGCCGGGTCAACCGGAAACTTGGTCTGCGGCTACCACTCCTGGACCTACTCCCCGGAGGGAAATCTGATCCACGCCTCCGCGCCGGGGGAAACGAAGTTCGACAAGAGCTGCTTCGGCCTCAAGCGCGCCCACGGCCGCGAGATCGCCGGGCTCATCTTCGTCTGCATCGCTGATGAACCGCCGACGGACTTCGACGAAACCGCAAAGATCTTTGAGCCCTACCTGGCGCCGCACGATCTCTCCAAGACAAAAATCGCCTACCAGCAGAACATCATCGAAGAGGGCAACTGGAAGCTCGTCATGGAGAACAACCGTGAGTGCTACCACTGCGACGGCCACCCTGAGCTGGCCTGCTCCCTCTTCCCCACCTGGGGCCTGACCGAGGGCCTGATCCCGCCCCACCTTGAGGAAGTGTGGAACCGGAACAAGGATGCCCAGTCCTCCCTCGAGGAGCGCTGCCGCCGCTACGGCCTTCCCTACGAGGTGGTCGAGGAGCTTGATACGCGCATCGCGGGGATCCGTATCTCACGGGAATCACTCGATGGAGAGGGCGAATCGTTCTCCGCGGACGGCCGGAGGCTTTCCAAGAAGCTGCTGGGTGACCTGCCCGACTTCCGCCTTGGCCGCTGCTCGATGCACCTGCAGCCCAACAGCTGGTTCCATTTCCTCGGCGACCACGTCATCACGTTCGGTGTTTTCCCGATCAACGAACACCAGAGCCTCGTACGCACCACCTGGCTGGTGGCTGACGACGCCGTGGAAGGCGTCGACTACGACCTGGAGAAGCTCACCTACACCTGGAAGCAAACGAACCTGCAGGACAAGGCGTTCGTGGAGCTGTGCCAGCAGGGTGCCGGCAGCCCCGCCTACGAGCCCGGTCCCTACATGAAGAGCGAATACCAGGTCGAGGCGTTCATCAACTGGTACGTGCAGCGCGTGCAGGAGCACTTGGCATGATTGAACTCCTCACTGAAACGGCAACCCAGGAGCCACAGCGTATCCGCGGTCTTGAGATGCCGTGGAACAGGGTGATGGGAAGCCCTGAGGCGCCCGCCCGGGCAGCCCGTGCGCTGGGCCCGTGGCATCCGCAGGAGTTCATGGCCGAATGCGTCGAGACGGTTCCCGAGGCCGGCGCCATGATGACCTTCGTGTTCCGCCGCTGCGACGGTGCGCCGCTGGCGTTCCGTGCCGGCCAGTACGTGAACGTCGCATTTCCCGTCAATGGCGAGGACCAGGAGCCGGTGGACCGCAGCTATTCGCTGTCCAGTTCGCCCACCGAGCCCTGGACCTTCAGTATTACCGTCAAGTGCGACCCCACGGGATTGGTCTCGCCCTGGGTGCACGAGAACATCAAACCCGGCACGGTCCTCGAGATGCTGGGACCGGTGGGAGCATTCCACCTGCCCGACGCCGACCGGCGGGCGCGGTATCTCCTGCTTGCTGCCGGCGCGGGCATCACACCCGTCATGTCCATGGTGCGGACCATCCATTCCCTGCCGGGACACGCCGATGTTGTGGTCCTCTACCACGGCTCGGATGCCGGAGGCTTTGCCTTCCACCGGGAACTGGCCTACATCGCCTCCGTGGATTCCCGCTTCAAGGTCCACTACTCGCTGGGCGACCGCAGCGTACCGGAGGGGTGGGAAGGGCTCAGGGGAAGGCTCACGGCGGCCATGCTCGAGGAGGTGGCCCCCGATGCCAATGGCCGCCAGGTGTACGCATGCGGTCCCGAGGGTTACCTGAACACCGCCACCGGGCTCCTCAATAAGGTCGGCGTCGACGACACGTCCATCTACATGGAGTTCTTCTCCGGAGACCGCCAGACGCTCCTTGAATACCAGCAGGAAGTGTCCCTTGCAGCCGACGTCGCGGAGGAAATCGCCGACGAAATCGCTGAATCCGCCGAGGACTACTACGAAAGCCAGCCCGCCGCGTTCGGGCTCTATGAGCCCGGCTATGACGCGGACGGGACGCTGCAGGCCTCAGGGCTGCCGCTGGAAATAAGCGACCCGGACACACCCGGCTCCAACCCCGCCGTCGACAGCCCGGGCAGCGAGCCGGAAGCTGGACCCCCTGACGCCTCCACCTTCAACACGGTGGGAACAGGCAGCCTCACCATGTCCTTTATGCGTACCGGCATCAATGTGCGGATCGACCCTACCGAACACATCCTCGAGGCGGCGCAGCGTGCCGGCGTCAGGATCGGCGCGAACTGCAAGGAAGGCATGTGCGGCTCCTGCAAGGTCGTCAAGCTCTCAGGAGACGTCGAGATGAACCACCAGGGCGGAATCCGGGCGCGGGAAATCTCTGCGGGCAAGTTCCTGCCCTGCTGCTCCACGGCGCAGACGGACCTCGTTATCGATGCCTAGCCCGGTTCCGGCTGTCAAGGCGCAGCCGGAACCCTTGAAATAGGGCTTAAGACTTGAGAAATACCTTGACATGCGACTGTGATTCGGGCCACTGTGTTGCTTATGGCGAGACGTGTTGTTCTTTACGGAACAGTCGCCATGCTGGAAGCACAACTGACCTTCATCAATGAATAGCCAGGAAGACACCGATCTTCCGCCCGGTTTGGGGACGCCGGTGTACAGCGTGAGCCCATGAATTCAAACCAAAGGACTTGACATGGCTTTGAACAGCGACATCCGTATGGATGCCCAAACCCCCCTTGAGCTGGAGGAGCCCAACGTGGTTCCTGCACCGGAGAACTCTCCTTCCGCGCACGAATCACACGACGCGGAGGACACCGAACAAATCATGCAGGAACTCCGCCAGACCAAGGCCGAACAGGCAGTGGCACAACGGCGGAACCGTAAGCTCACCCTCGACAAGGCCACCTTCGGCATCACCGGTGTCCTCGCCCTGGCCTTTGTGGCTTGGGGCTTCCTGGGCCGGGACAGCCTGGCCGCCACGTCAACAGCCGCCCTCGGGTGGGTGATGGAATACACCGGCTGGCTCTTTATGGTCCTGGCCTCGTTGTTTGTTGTTTTCGTCCTCTGGCTTGCGCTCGGCAAATGGGGCAACATCCCGTTGGGCAAGGACGGCGAAAAGCCCGAGTTCCGGACTGTCTCCTGGATTGCCATGATGTTTGCCGCCGGCATGGGCATCGGCCTGATGTTCTACGGCGTGGCCGAACCGCTTTACCACTACATCTCCCCGCCGCCCGGAACGGTGGACGGCCGCACGCCTGCCGCGATCCAGACAGCTATGGCCACCTCCATCTTCCACTGGACCCTCCATCCCTGGGCCATGTACGCCGTCGTCGGAATCGCCATGGCCTATGGCACCTACCGCCTGGGCCGCCGGCAGCTGATTTCCGCTGCCTTTACCTCACTCTTCGGGCTCCGGGCAGTGGAAGGCCCCGCCGGGAAGTTCATCAACATCCTTGCCATCTTCGCAACGCTCTTCGGCACCGCCGCATCCCTGGGCCTCGGGGCCCTCCAGATCGGCAGCGGCCTGACCTCGAACGGCTGGGTCGGGGAAATCGGCACGCCGGTCCTGGTGGCCATCGTTGCCATCCTGACGGCCTGCTTCGTGGCTTCGGCTGTTTCCGGCATCAGCAAGGGCATCCAATGGCTGTCCAACATCAACATGGTGCTGGCCGTGGTCCTGGCGCTCATCGTCTTCATTGCCGGGCCTACCTTGTTCATCCTCAACCTCATCCCTGCCGCCGTGGGGGACTACGCCAGGGACCTCGCGGAAATGTCCTCCCGCACCGAAGCAGTGGGGGACGAGGCCCTGCGCAAGTGGATGTCCGGCTGGACCATCTTCTACTGGGCCTGGTGGGTTTCCTGGACGCCTTTCGTGGGAATGTTCATCGCCCGCATCAGCAGGGGCCGCACCATCCGGCAGTTCGTCACCGGCGTCCTGCTGGTTCCCAGCATCGTCAGCGTCATCTGGTTCGGCATCTTTGGCGGCACGGCCTTCCACATCCAGCAGGAAGCGGACAAGGCGGGAACGCCGGGCATGGTGACCACAACCAACGGAGTCCCGAGCATCGACTTCGACGGGGCACTGTTCGACCTGGTGAAGAACATGTCCATGCCCGCCTGGCTGACCGCCGCCGTCATCGTCCTGGCCATGGTGCTGGTGGCCATCTTCTTCATCACCGGAGCCGACTCGGCGTCGATCATCATGGCCTCCCTGAGCTCCAACGGCGCCGCCGATCCCAAGCGCGGCCTCGTTATCTTCTGGGGGCTCCTCACCGGCGCCGTGGCAGCGGTCATGCTGCTGGCCGGCGGCGATGAACCCTCGGAAGCGCTCTCCGGCCTGCAGCGGATCACTATTGTGGCGGCCCTGCCTTTCGTGCTGGTCATGCTGCTGCTGTGCTTCGCCCTGGTCAAGGACCTGCGCCGCGATCCCCTCTCCCTCCGGCGCCGGCTGGCGGACTCCGTAGTGGAGCGCGCCATCCGCAGCGGCGTGGACCAGCACGGCGGCGCCCAGTTCGACCTCGTCACCAAGCATCAGTGTGATCAGCGTTGCCCGGACGACGGCCGCTGCCCGGCTTCCCCCGCTGACACCCAAGCCCAAGCAAAGAATTAGGAGTAGACCATGACCACAGTCCTCGAAGGCCGCCCCACCGGTAACGTGACGGTGGAGGCCGGCGACGTTGCCGGCGTCCGCGGCACCGACACCGTGCAGTACGTCCTCACCCTTGCGTGCCCGGAGCGCCCCGGAATTGTCCGGGCCATCACGGCATTCCTTGCTGACCGCGGCTTCGACATTGTTGAACACCAGCAATTCGATGACCACATCAGCGGCAAGCTCTACCTGCGCACGGCCTTCACCCCGGGAGACAAGGAAGTTTCCGCGGAAGGCCTCAGCGCAGAGTTCGCCGCCGTCGCCGATGAGTTCGACATGGAATTCTCCATCCACGACGGCCGCCCGCAGCGGCTGCTCGTGATGGTTTCGAAGTTCGGCCACTGCCTCAACGACCTCATCTTCCGCTGGCGCGCCGGCAGCCTGGGTGCGGAGATCGCGGTTGTGGTGTCCAACCATGAGGACCTTCGCCCCATGGCGGAAGCCGCCGGCCTGCCGTTCATCCACGTCCCGGTGACGGCCGCTACCAAGCCCGAAGCCGAAGCCCGCCTGCTGGAACTGGTGGCCGAGTACAACGCGGACCTGGTGGTCCTGGCCCGCTACATGCAGGTCCTGTCCAACGACCTGTGCGCCAGCCTCCGCGGCCGGGCCATCAACATCCACCATTCCTTCCTGCCCGGGTTCAAGGGTGCCAAGCCCTACCACCAGGCCTACGACCGCGGTGTGAAGCTCATCGGAGCCACTGCGCACTACGTCACCGCAGACCTGGACGAGGGCCCGATCATCGAGCAGGAAGTGTACCGGGTGGACCACAGCCTCGACCCGAACGCACTGGTCACGGTCGGCCGGGACGCCGAGTCCCAGGCACTGTCCCGCGCAGTTAAGTGGCACTGCCAGCACCGGGTCCTGCTGAACAAAACCCGCACTGTCGTCTTCCGCTAACGCCAACGCCCGCCACGCAAAACAGGAGAAACAACACCCATGAGCGCATCACCACGCGTTGTCATTATCGGCGCCGGCATTGTCGGAACCAACCTTGCCGACGAACTCGCTACCCGCGGCTGGACCAACATCACGGTGGTGGAACAGGGCCCGCTGGAACTTGCCGGCGGCTCCACGTCGCACGCTCCGGGCCTGGTGTTCCAGAACAACCAGTCACGCACCATGACCGAATTCGCCACCTACACGGTCAACAAGTTCCTCGCCCTGAGCAAGGACGGGGAGTCCTGCTTCAACCAGGTAGGCGGCCTGGAACTGGCCACCACCCCCGTTCGGCTGGCCGATCTCCACCGCAAGATGGGCGTGATGACCTCCTGGGGGGTCGAAAGCCGGATCGTCGACGCTGACGAATGCGAAAAGATCTACCCGCTGCTGAACACCGGCAAGCTCACCGGCGGCCGCGAAGTACTGGGCGGCCTGCTTATCCCCACCGACGGCCTGGCCCTGGCCGCCCGTGCGGTGCAGCTGCTGATCGAGCGCTCCAGCGGGGCCGGCGTGACGTACCAGGGCAACACCACCGTCACCGGGATCGCCCAGGAGGGCGGCAAGGTGACGGGCGTGGAAACGTCCGAGGGTTTGATCCCGGCAGACATCGTGGTGTCCTGTGCAGGCTTCTGGGGCCGTGAGCTCGGCAAGATGGTGGGCCTGGAAGTACCGCTGCTGCCGCTCGCGCACCAGTACGTGGTCAGCACGCCGCTGCTCGAACTCGAGGGCGTCAACGAGCTTCCCAAGGGTGCCAGCAAGCCCATCCTGCGCTACCAGGACAAGGACCTGTACTACCGCGAATGGGGCAACCGCATCGGCATCGGCAGCTACGCCCACCGCCCCATGCCGGTGGACATGTCCGCCCTGCCGAGGGTCGCCGCAGAGGAAATGTCGGACCACCGCATGCCCTCCCGCCTGGAGTTCACCCTGGAAGACTTCCTGCCAGCCTGGGAGGACAGCCAGGACCTGCTGCCGGCGCTGCGCAGCTCCGCGATCGAGGACGGCTTCAACGGCATCTTCTCCTTCACCCCCGACGGCGGCCCGCTCATGGGCGAGGCGCCCGACCTCCAAGGCCTGTTCGTGGCCGAAGCCGTCTGGGTTACGCACTCGGCCGGCGTGGCCAAGGCGATGGCGGAGCTGCTGGTGGAAGGCCGGTCCCGCACGGACCTGCACGGTTGCGAGCTGACCCGCTTCGAGAAGGTGCAGACATCCGACGCGTATGTCAGCGAGACGTCCCAGCAGAACTTCGTGGAAATCTACGACGTTATGCACCCGCTGCAGCCCAGGGAATCCCCGCGGGACCTGCGCGTCAGCCCCTTCAACGTGCGCCAGAAGGAGCTCGGGGCGTTCTTCCTGGAGTCCGCCGGCT
Organism: Pseudarthrobacter sp. fls2-241-R2A-168; assembly: GCF_030209335.1. Classification (NCBI taxonomy): domain Bacteria; kingdom Bacillati; phylum Actinomycetota; class Actinomycetes; order Micrococcales; family Micrococcaceae; genus Pseudarthrobacter; species Pseudarthrobacter sp. fls2-241-R2A-168. Next base: position 187,962 of record NZ_JARVSG010000033.1, on the reverse strand, counting down.
GGGAGCGGCCGCACTGGTTCGAAGCCAACCGCAGCCTGCTCGAGGAGCTGCCGGAGGACTGGCAGACGCCGGAGCGGGACGATTGGTCCGCCCTGTACTCGTCCCCCATCTCGGCGGCCGAGGCGTGGAAGACGCGTACCGCCGTCGGACTTTTCGACATGACGCCGCTGAAGCGGCTGTCCGTGGTGGGCCCCGGCGCGCAGGCGCTGCTGCACCGGCTCAGCACGGGCAACATTGCCAAGAAGCCGGGTGCCGTGACGTACTGCCTGCTCTTGGAGCACGACGGCGGCATCCGCAGTGACGTGACCGTCGCGCGGCTGGCGGAGGAAGACTTCCAGCTGGGCGTCAACAGCAACGTGGACTTCGATTACCTGCGGGTGGAAGCGCGGAAGCAGTCCGCCGCCGATCCCTCCCAGTGGGTGCATGTTTCGGACATCACCGGCAGCACTTGCTGCATCGGGCTGTGGGGGCCGCTGGCCCGCGAGGTGATCGGCAAGGTCAGCTCCGACGACCTGACCAACGACGGCCTGAAGTACTTCCGGACCAAGGAAATCTCCGTAGGCGGCATCCCCGTCACCGCCATGCGGCTGTCCTACGTGGGTGAACTCGGCTGGGAGCTTTACACCACCGCCGAGTACGGCCTGAAGCTCTGGGACCTGCTGTTCGAGGCGGGCCGCGAGCACGGCATCATCGCCGCCGGCCGCGGCGCGTTCAACAGCATGCGCCTCGAGAAGGGCTACCGGCTGTGGGGCACGGACATGACGTCCGAGCACCACCCGTACCAGGCCGGCCTGGGCTTCTCCGTGGCCAAGGACAAGATCGGGTTCGTGGGGGCGGAAGCCCTGGTTGCCCTTCGGGAACAGCCCGCCGCCAAGACGCTGCGCTGCCTGACGGTCGACGACGGCACGTCCATCGTGCTGGGCAAGGAACCGGTGTACGTGAACGGCGAAGCCGCCGGGTACGTCACGAGCGCCGCCTACGGCTACACCGTCCGCAAGCCGATCGCCTACGCATGGCTGCCAACTTCGGTGACCGAGGGCGACGCCGTGGAGATCGAGTACTTCGGGCGCCGTGTGGCGGCCACCGTCACGCCTGAACCCCTCTTCGACCCGGGCATGGAGCGCCTCCGCGGCTAGCCCGCGCCGCGAAGGGTGGTTGGACCTGCTTGAGACCGGCAGGCCCAACCACCCTTCTTCGTGCCCGCGAAATGGCACTTAACGGCAGTCCCGGCGTCGAACATTGCTGTTATATGACATCTCGCGAAGAGATGCCGGGTGTCCCAAACCTTGCCCTCGCTGACGGCTGGTGCTTGGCTGAGGGGATGGCAGATGACGAGGTTTCCAAGAACATTCCCTCAGATGAGCACCTGCGGCAGGATGTCGCGCCAGAGGCGGGGGGAGACTCACGAGACACCCCGGATACGAGTTTCACGCCCGGGCAGACCAACGCAGGGCAGCAGGTAGCCGGACTTGCCTCGGCGGGCGGCTACGGCGATGACCAGGATCCCGAAGAGCAACCCGACGGCAACAACCCCGTCTAGCCCTCCACCGGTGAGGAGGCCGCCCACGCGGTGATAAAACAGCGACGGCGACACCCGGCACCTGCCGGATGTCGCCGTCGTTCCTTCTTGCCTGTTGAAGGGAGAACTTCCCAGGGGCAAATGCACTGCTAGCTTGCCGCGGCGGGCTCCAGCTCTGCGGCAGCGACCTCGGCGGCGATTTCCTCTACGTGCGGCGTGAAGCGGACGAACATGGCTTTGAAGCCGGGGGTGTTGGACTCGCGGGCCACGTTTTCTTTGTGGACCAGGGCGTTGGCTTCGGGGAAGTACGCGGCGGCGCAGCCCTTCGCGGTGGGGTAGGCCACGAGCCGGAACTTGTCCGCCGTGCGGTCGTGCCCGCGGAAGGTGCTGACCACGTCCACGAGGTCGCGGTCCTCGAAACCGAGCTCGGCCAGGTCTTCAGGGTGGATGAGGATCACGCGCCGGCCGCCCGAAATGCCGCGGTACCGGTCGTCCAGTCCGTAGTAGGTGGTGTTGTACTGGTCGTGGCTGCGGATGGTTTGGAGCACCAGGTGCCCGTCGGGCGGGGTGAGGTATTCCAGCGGGCTGACAGTGAAGCGGCCGCGACCGATGTCGGTCTTGAAGGACCGGGTGTCGCGCGGCGGGTTGGGCAGCACGAACCCGTTTTTGGTCCGGACCCGGGCGTTGAAGTCCTCGAAGCCGGGCAGCACGCGTTCGATGTGGTCGCGGATCACGTCGTAATCCTCGGCCATGGCTTTCCAGTCCACGGAGTGGTCGGGGCCGAACGTGGCCTCGGCCATCCGTGCCACGATCACCGGCTCGGCGAGCAGGTGCTCGGAGACCGGGGTGAGCCTGCCCTGGGTGGAGTGGACCACGGACATGGAGTCCTCCACAGAGAGGAACTGGGCGCCCTTGGGGTGTTTGTCGTCCTTGTCCGTCCGGCCCAGGGTGGGCAGGATCAGCGAGGTGCGGCCGTGGACGATGTGCGAGCGGTTCGGCTTGGTGGAGATGTGCACGGTCAGCCCGATCCGCTGCATCCCGGCTTCCAGGGTTTCGGTGTCCGAGCAGGCCAGTGAGAAGTTCCCGCCCATCGAAACGAACACGTCCACTTCGTCGCGTTCGAACGCTTCCATGGACTCGACCGCGTCGTAGCCGTGATGCCGGGGGGAGGTGATCCCGAACTCGGTGTCGAGGGCTTCGAGGAGCCATTCTTTGGGTTTTTCCCAGATGCCCATGGTCCGGTCGCCTTGAACGTTGGAGTGCCCGCGGACCGGGCAGGCGCCGGCGCCGGGCTTGCCGAAGTTGCCCTGCAGGAGCAGGACGTTGACCATTTCCTTGATGGTGTCCACCGAGTGCGGCTGCTGCGTCACGCCCAGCGCCCAGCAGAAGATGGACGCCTTGGACTTGATGAGCATCCCGGCCACTGTTTCGATCTGTGCGCGGGTCAGACCGGTGGCTTTCTCGGTCTCGGCCCAGTCCAGCGTTCCGCGGGCCTGGCGGTAGGCGTCGAACCCGTCGGTCTGGGCGGCGATGAAGGAATGGTCGACGACGGTCCCAGGGTTTTGTTCTTCAGCCTCCAGGAGCAGGTGGCCCAGCGCCTGGAACAGGGCAAGGTCCCCACCCACCTTGATCTGCAGGTATTCGTCGGCCAGCGGTGTGCCGCCGCCGACGACGCCGGAGACGGTCTGCGGGTCCTTGAAGTTAAACAGCCCGGCCTCGGGCAGCGGGTTGACCGCCACCACCTTGCCGCCCTTGTCCTTGCACTCCTTCAGCGCGGACAGCATGCGCGGGTGGTTGGTGCCTGGGTTCTGGCCGACCACAAAAATCAGTTCGGCGTCGTGGATGTCGTCCAGTGAGACGGTGCCCTTGCCGATGCCGATGGTGGGGTTCAGCGCCGAGCCGGACGATTCGTGGCACATGTTGGAGCAGTCCGGCAGGTTGTTGGTGCCCAGGGCCCGGGCGTACAGCTGGTACATAAAGGCTGTCTCGTTCGCGGTCCGGCCGGACGTGTAGAAAACGCACCGGTCAGGCGTGCTGGCCCGGACGTGCTCCCCGATCAGTTCAAACGCGTCCGCCCAGGAAATCGGCGAGTAGTGCGTCTCACCGGCACGGATCACCACCGGCTCGCTCAACCGGCCCTGGTTGCCCAGCCAGTACTCCGTCTTGGTAGACAGCTCGGCGATGGAGTGCTTCGCCCAGAACTCGGCGCCCACCGTGCGGAGGGTGTTTTCCTCGGCCACGGCCTTGGCGCCGTTCTCGCAGAACTCGGCCGCCTTGCGCTTCTTGTCCGACTCAGGCCAAGCACACCCAGGGCAGTCAAAACCGCCGCGCTGGTTCAACCGGAGCAACGACTGCGCAGTCCGGGTCACACCGGCCTGCGCCACCGCGCGTTCCAGCGCCACCATCACGGCCTTCACACCGGCCGCCTCGGTCTTGGGCTTGTGGACTTCGAGGTCGTCCTCATTGATGTCCGCGACGGGGGCGGGCTGCTTACCGAACTTCATCGTTCCAACTTCCTTACCGGCATACGTAGTTCTGGCACCAGCAAAGGCGCACCAAGGTTCCTGGTGCGCCTTTGCTGGACACTTCTGGTACTTCGATGGCTACGGGGCGACCTTCGCCAGGGTTTCCTGCTCCGCGGCGATGGTGGTGTTGTCGCCGTGTCCGGTGCGGACCACCGTGTCACCGGGCAGCGTCAGCAACCGTTCCCGGATCGAGGTGAGGATGGTGGGGTAGTCGCTGTAGGACCGCCCGGTGGCACCCGGGCCGCCGTTGAAGAGCGTGTCCCCAGTGAAGACCGTTCCTTCGCTTTCCAGGCGGAAGCACGTGGAACCGGGGGAGTGGCCCGGGGTGTGGATGGCCTTGAGGGTCGCCCCAGCCACCTCCAAGACGTCGCCGTCGTGCAGTTCCTGGTCCGGCCCGGTGTCCGGGTAGACCTGTTCCCAGAGGACCAGGTCCTCCGGGTTGAGGTAGATGGGTGCGCCGACGGCGTCAGCCACCTCGCGTGCGGCGCCGATGTGGTCATTGTGCGCGTGGGTCAGCAGGATGGCTTTGACCTTCCGGCCACCAACCTGGTTGAGGATGGCTGAGGCGTCGTGCGGGGAATCGATAATGACGCATTCCTCGTCGTTGCCCACGATCCAGACGTTGTTGTCCACGTCCCAGGTGCCGCCGTCGAGCGAAAAAGTGCCAGAGGTGACCAGGTTCTCAATCCGGACGGTCATCAGGAAACCACCCCCGCGGCAGGCAGTTCAACAACGGAGCGCAGGACCTTGCCCTCGTGCATCTTCTCGAAGGCTTCCTCCACCTGGTCGATGCTGATGCGCTCGGAGACAAAAGCGTCCAGGTCCAGGTTGCCCTGCTTGTAGTGGCTCACCAGCATGGGGAAGTCGCGGGAGGGCAGGCAGTCGCCGTACCAGGAGGATTTCAGCGAGCCACCCCGGCCGAAGACGTCCAGCAGGGGCAGTTCCAGCTGCATGTCCGGAGTGGGGACGCCCACCAGGACCACGCGGCCGGCGAGGTCGCGGGCGTAGAAGGCCTGCTTGTACGTTTCAGGGCGGCCGACTGCGTCAATCACCACATCAGCTCCGTTGCCTCCCGTGAGGGCACGGATGGCCTCGATGGGGTCTTCCTTGCTGGAATCGATGCCGTGCGTGGCGCCCAGCGACTTGGCCATTTCGACCTTGTTGGCGTCGATGTCCACGGCGATGATGGTCGTGGCGCCGGCCAGCTTGGCGCCGGCGATCGCGGCGATGCCCACACCGCCGCAGCCGATCACGGCCACGGATTCGCCGCGCTTTACCTCGCCGGTGTTGATGGCGGCGCCAATGCCAGCCATTACACCGCAGCCCAACAGGCCCACGGCGGCGGCATCAACGTCGGGGTCCACCTTGGTGCACTGCCCGGCGGCAACCAGGGTCTTCTCGGCGAAGGCGCCAATCCCAAGGGCGGGGGAGAGTTCCGTGCCGTCCTCAAGGGTCATCTTCTGGGTGGCGTTGGCTGTGTTGAAGCAGTACTGCGGCTGGCCCTTTGCGCACGCCCGGCATTCGCCGCACACCGCACGCCAGTTCAGGATGACGCGGTCGCCCGGGGCGATGGAGGTAACCCCGTCACCCACCGCGCTGACAACACCGGTTGCTTCATGGCCCAGCAGGAAGGGGAATTCATCGTTGATCCCGCCCTGCTTGTAGTGCAGGTCCGTGTGGCAGACGCCGCAGGTGAGGATGTCCACCAGTGCCTCGCCTGGTCCGGGATCCGGCACCAGGATGGTCTCAACTGACACGGGGGCGTTCTTTTCCTTGGCAATGACTGCCTTGACCTTGTGAACCATGGTTCCTGTGTTCCTTTCGTTGGCCGAACGACGATCCCGACCCGACAAACAATTCTAGGAGCCGCGGCTCCTCCCGGCGGCTACCCGAAGGGGTAGGTAACCGGCCCCAAAGGGATGGTCGATCCCGTTCGCTCCACCTGCGTTGTGAATCCTGAATTGCGTAATGAACAACACGATTCACATTATGCGTACTCGAAATATGTCAGTCGGCCTGCGGGGTGTCAATAGAACGGCCCGTCACTGCGGCTCGTCGAGCGCGCCCATTGGCGTCGCGCGTCCTCTTTGATGCAACAGGGCTGCTACTGAAGCAACTTCCGTTCATCGTCTCACGCTTCAACCGTTCTGGTCGACGCCTCCTTCGCCTAGGCAACTCCGCCTCGACGCTCAGCTCTCCAGCATATTGACTGTGGCGGCCATCACGCCTAATCTGATGCAACAGCGTTGCGCCGAATGCAACCACAACAACTTTGGTGGATACATGAGTAACGAAACTTCCTCCGTGGCCCGGAACCAGGGTCTGCACGCGGAGCCCGGTGGCTCGAATTCCGCTGACAGTGCCGTCAGCAAGGAAACCCGCCGCCGGGTGATCGCGGCCAGCTTCATTGGAAACTTTGTTGAATGGTTCGACTACGCGGTCTACGGCTACCTGGCCGTCACCATCGCTGCAGTCTTTTTCCCACAAACGGATCCCCAGGCCGGGCTCCTCCTGACCTTTGCCCTGTTTGCGATCTCATTCCTGGTACGCCCCCTCGGCGGTTTTGTATGGGGGCATATCGGAGACCGGGTGGGCAGGCGAACCGCCCTCTCGCTGTCCATCCTGATCATGTCCGGGGCCACGTTCTGCATTGCCCTGATCCCCGGATACAACATGATCGGGCTGTGGGCTCCGGTCCTGCTCCTGGTCATCAGGGTGGTCCAGGGCTTCTCCGCCTCGGGAGAATACGCCGGAGCATCAGCGTTCCTGGTGGAATACGCCCCCGCCAACCGGCGCGGTTTGTATGCCGCCGTCGTGCCCGCCAGCACGGCCGCCGGGCTGCTCCTGGGGTCATTGCTCGCCGGCCTGCTGACAACACTGCTCAGCTCCGAAGCGATGCACAGCTGGGGCTGGCGCCTGCCCTTCCTCCTGGCTGCTCCGATGGGGCTCATCGGCCGGTACATCCGTACCAAGCTCGAAGACACCCCGGTCTTCCGCGAACTGGCCAAGGAGGACGAGGCCGTCAAGGCACCGGTTTCCAGTCTCTTCCGGAACCACTGGCGGCAGCTGCTCCAGGCCGTCGGGGCAGTGCTGCTCAACGCCGTCGGCTTCTACGTCATCCTCAGCTACATGCCCACGTACCTGTCCTCCGAGCTTGGCCTGGGCGCTACCGAATCATTCCTGGCCACTACGGTGGCGCTTGTCACCTACATCGGCTTCATCTTCCTCACGGGAATGCTCTCGGACCGGTATGGCCGCAAGAAGGTACTGATTGCCGCATCGGTCAGCTTCATCCTGCTGACAGTGCCGGCGTTCGCCCTGCTGGGAACGGGAAACTTCCTGGTGGTGGTCCTGGTCCAGATCCTGCTGGGCGCCATGCTCACCCTCAATGACGGCACGCTCCCCAGCTTCCTGGCCGAGATGTTCCCCACCCGCGTCCGCTACAGCGGCTTCGCCGTCAGCTTCAACCTCTCCAATGCCCTGTTCGGCGGCACCGCCCCGTTTATGGCCACCCTCCTGATCGCCGCCACGGCCAACGACCTCGCGCCGGCCTGGTACCTGGTCGCCGCCGCCCTGGTGTCCCTCGTGGCCGTGGCCCTGTCCAGGGAAACCTGCAGGGAGCCCCTGCGCCACGAATAGCTTCCCTTCCAGACCAACCTCACCTCAAGAAATGCATCAACAGAAAGGCATCATGACGATGACCATCACCACCGAGAACGCAACGTCCGTCGCCGAACTGGAGCGCCTGAAGGTCCTCAAGAACGGCGAAAAGGTCAGCCTCACCTTCTCCGACGCCGAGTTCGAGCGCCGCCTCGCCGGCCTCCGCAGCATCATGGCCGAGAAGGACCTCGACGCCGTCGTCCTCACCAGCTACCACTCCATCAAGTACTACTCCGACTTCCTCTTCACCTACTTTGGCCGCTCGTACGCCATGGTGGTCACCAAGGACGACACCGTCACCGTCACCGCCAATATCGACGCCGGCATGCCGTGGCGCCGCAGCTATGGCGACAACATCGTCTACACCGACTGGCGCCGCGACAACTACATCTTCGCCATCCAGGAGGTGCTGCGCACCCGCGGCATCAGCGTCCGCAGGCTCGGGGTCGAAGACGACTCCCTGCCGCTGGACAACCGCAACAAGATCCAGGCGGCATTCCCGTCCGCGGCCCTGGTGGACGTGGCCCAGGCAGCGATGCGCCAGCGCATGATCAAGTCGGCCGAGGAAATCGAAGTCATCAAGCACGGTGCCCGCATCGGGGACCTGGGCGGCGAGGCGATCCGCAACGCCATCACGGCAGGAATCACCGAATACGAGGTGGCCCTGATCGGCACCGAGGCCATGGTCCATGAGATTGCCAGGACCTTCCCCAACTCCGAAATCCGCGACACCTGGGTGTGGTTCCAGTCCGGCATCAACACCGACGGCGCCCACAACTGGGCCACCACCCGCAAGATCCAGGAACACGACATCCTGTCCCTGAACTGCTTCCCCATGACCTCGGGCTACTACACCGCCCTTGAGCGCACCCTGTTCTACGGCGAGCCGGACGCCCGCTCACTGGAGCTGTGGAACATCAACGTGGAGGTGCACAAGCGCGGCCTGGAGCTCATCAAGCCCGGCGCCGTCTGCAAGGACATCGCCGCCGAGCTGAATGAGATCTACGTCGGCCATGGCCTGCTGGCCAACCGCACCTTCGGCTACGGGCACTCCTTCGGCGTCCTCAGCCACTACTACGGCCGGGAAGCCGGGCTCGAGCTCCGCGAGGACATCGACACTGTGCTGGAACCGGGCATGGTGGTTTCCATGGAACCGATGATCACGGTCCTGGACGGCCAGCCCGGCGCCGGCGGCTACCGCGAGCACGACATCCTGGTGGTGGGCGAAGACGGTGCGGAAAACATCACCAAGTTCCCCTTCGGCCCCGAATACAACATCATCGGAGCCTAAGCTCGGCAGCACCCATATCCGAGGCGGCGCCGGGACCATACCGGCGCCGCTTTCGGCCTTCATTAGGGAATGATGGTCTACATCATGAGCGCAACAGAACCCGAAACCACTGGCAACGGCGACACCAAGGGCGCTTCCGTCATCGTCAACGCCATTGCCGTCCTCCGGACATTTACCGCGGATGAGCCGCTCCTCGGAGTCACCGAGATCGCCAACCGCGTAGGCCTGCACAAGAGCACAGTCTCCAGGATCCTGGCCACCTTTGAGCAGGAGCACCTGGTGGAGAGGGACGCCGAGACGCGCCGGTTCCGGCTGGGACTGGGGCTGATTGCCGTGGCAGGGCCCCTGCTGGCGGAACTTGAGGAGCGCCGGGTGGCCTACCCCGTGCTCCGCGAGCTGTCCGAACAAACCGGGGAAACCAGCGCCCTGATGGTGTGGAGCGGCGATGAATCCATCTGCGTGGAACAGATCGCCAGCCGCCACCAGATCAAGCACACCACGCCGCTTGGCGCCCGTTACAGTGATGCCTTCAGCGCCTCAGTACAGGTCTTCCTGGCCCAGGAACCCGAACCCCGTGTCCGTTCCCTCCTCAGCAGCGGCGCCATCACCTACCCAGGCCTGGACGAAGCCAGCCTGGACGCGTACCTCGTCCGGTTGAAGGACGACGCGCGGCGCGGCTGGGCCATCAACTACGGCGAAACGTCCATCGACGAAGTGGGACTTGCTGCCCCCGTCTTCGACCACCGCGGCGAGATGGTGGCCGCGGTCCTGATCCCGGCTCCGCGGTTCCGGGTGTCGCAGGACCGCCTCCAGGCGCTGGGGGAATCCTGTGCCGCCGCGGCGGCGAAGGTCACGGCCCGGCTGGGTGGTACCGGCCGGAAGCAAGGAGTTCCTGCGGAAGTCTGAGGTCCTGCGGTTTGTTCCAGCAAAAGACTTGAAGCTTCAAGTAATGAGGCGTAAGGTTAGTTGAAGATTCAACCACCTCCGCTAGGAACTGACATGACCGCTACCTTTGAACAGCACGTCCCCGGCTTCGCCGATGCCGCCACTGCGTGGACCCAGGAAGCAGCGGGAAGGAAGGTAACCGTCCGGAGCCAGGTCTCCGTGCCGCTTCGGTTCGACGACGGATTCACAGTCCCGGCCGACGTTATGACCTTCCACGGGCTGGCCGATGGCAAAGAGCACCTGCTCCTCGCGCTGGGCGAATGGGAACAGGCGTTGCTGCAGCAGGGACCCGGGCGGCCGGCGCCCCTGGTCCGGCTCCACAGCGAATGCTTGACCGGCGACGTCTTCGGCAGTGAACGCTGTGACTGCGGACCCCAGCTTCGCGAAGGTGTCGAAGCAGTTGCGGCCACCGGCGGCTTCCTTCTCTACCTCCGGCAGGAAGGCCGCGGAATCGGTCTTTACGCCAAGCTGGATGCCTACGCACTCCAGGACACGGGCCTGGATACCTACGAAGCCAACGTTGCCCTGGGGCACGGCGAGGACGAACGGGACTACACCGCTGCCGCCCAGATGCTCACCACCCTGGGCGTGGACTCCATCCGGCTGTTGAGCAACAACCCGGACAAGGCGGCGCAACTCAGCAGCCACGGCATCAGCGTCGCCGAGCAGGTTCCCACCGGCGTGCACCTCTCCGAAGCCAACCACCGCTACCTGGCAGCCAAGCGGGACCACACCGGGCACACGCTGAACCTGCCCGCCTGAACCCGGCCACTTTCCGAACAGGACCGCACATGACAATTTTTCTTGACGACACCGCGATCGCACCCCTGGACCTCGACGCCGGCTTCCATGCTTTGAGCAAGGCGCACGGGTATATCCCCACCCATGATGAACTGCTCGCCCGCGTTGATGCCCTCATTCCCCGGCTGCGGGAGCGCGCCGAGGAAACGGAACGCCTCCGGCGCATCCCCGAGAGCACCATGGCTGAGCTGCAGGAGGCGGGCGTCTTCAAGATCCTCGCCCCCAAAGGGGTGGGCGGATACGGCATGGGCGTGGACACCTACGTCGAGGTGGTGCGAAGGCTGGCGCAAGGCTGCCCTTCCACTGCCTGGAACGTTGGACACCTGATCGAGCACGTCTGGATGCTCGCACGCTGGCCCAAGGCCGCCCAGGATGAAGTCTTCGCCGAGGGGCCCGCCCCTCTGGCCGCCGCCACCGGCGCACCCCTTGGTATTGCCGGGAAAGTGCCTGGCGGGTTCCTCATCACGGGCCGCTGGAGCTTCGCCTCGGGAGTGCTGCACTCACAGTGGGCACTTTTGGCAGTTGAGCAGGACGGGCCCCGGCACAGCAAAGTCAGGCTGCAGTGCCTCGTTCCCATTGATGATGTGGAGGTGGTGGACACCTGGCACACCGCCGGCCTTCGGGGAACCGGGAGCAATGACATCCATGCCGAGGGGCTGTTTGTCCCCGCCCACAGAACCATGGAATGGTCACTGCTGGCCGCTGCGGACAACCCCGGCAGCCGGATCCATCCGGATCCAATGATCCATACGCCCATGGCCACCCTCCTGAACATCGTGGCGCCGTCCGCTGCCCTGGGCGCCGCGGAATATGCCCTGGAACTGTTCCGGGGACAGATGCTCAAGCGCAAGGTCAAGAACACAGTGGAGAACCGCCAGGGTGATTCGCCGCTCGCGCAGGCCCGGTTTGCCCAGGCTTACGGGCTTGTCACCACCGCGCGGCTGCACTGGGCAGAGGCGGCGCGTTTGTCAGCAGCGTCCCACCGGCGGCAGTCGGGGCAGGTATCGGGCGCGGGCATGACCGAGGAGGAAAGGGCGCAATACCGGCTGTCCTTTGCCCTCAGCGGCGAGGCGTCCGCGCAGGCTGTCACCATGATCATGGCGGGCTCCGGCGGCAGCGCCCACCGGCTTGCACACCCCCTTCAACGGATCCAGCGCGACGTCAGCGTCCTGCTCAACCATCCGACCCTGGCCACCGATCCGATCCTTGAGCAGGCAGGCCGCGGCCTCCTGGGCCTGGGCCTCACCGTCGCAAGCTTCTAGCAGGGGACGGCCACGTAGACTTGCCAGATGCGGTTGGTAGCGAGCGATATTGACGGAACGATCCTTGGACACGACGGAAAAATCAGTGACCGCACCGTCCGCGCCTTCCACGCCTGCCGCGACGCCGGCGTCGAACTCGTCTTTGTCACCGGCCGGCCGCCGCGCTGGCTGCACCCCCTGCAGGACCAGCTCGGACACACCGGCACCGTCATTTGCTCCAACGGCGCCGTGGTCTGGGACCTCGAAACGGAAAAGCTGGTGTCCGCCCGCACGCTGCCCATCGGGACCGTGCTGGAGGTCCGCCGGATCATCAAGGAGCTCCGCCCTGCCGCCCTGTTCGCCGCCGAAACCCTGACCGGCTTCCACCTCGAACCCGGCTTCATCGAGAACGAATCCAGCGAGCTGCTCAGCGAGTTCACCCCCGCGCCGCTCGCCGAAACCCTCGCCGCGGATGACTCGGTGGTCAAGTTCCTGGCGATCGTCCGGGAGGGCACCCCTGACGACTTCCTCGCCGAGGTGCGGCCCGCCGTCGGACATCTGGCGGCCGTCACGCACTCCTCGCCGGGGGTTGCGATGCTGGAGCTGTGCCTTCCCGGCATCAACAAAGCGGTGACGCTGGCGGAATACGCGGCCTCGCTGGGCATTGACGCCGCTGACGTTGTGGCCTTTGGGGACATGCCCAACGATATCGAAATGCTCCGCTGGGCCGGCCACGGCTACGCGATGGCCAGTGGACACCCGGAGGCCATCCTCGCAGCGGGGCAGCAGGCGCCGCATTTTGACGACGACGGCGTGGCCCAGGTCCTCGAGGCCCGGCTGGCTTCGCTGGGTGTCCAGCTTCCCTAAGCCCTTTTCACAGCCTGCGCTCACCTGGCGTTCACCTTTGCTCCCTAAGGTGGAAGCAGGGGGCAACACCTCCCCTTACGGCTCAAGGGGTAACGATGGCACGAACTGTAAAACACGGCGCTGCTGATGCGCCGCTGCGCAAGGCAACGCCCGCTCCGCACTGGAAACAGCTCCGGCAGGGCGACCGCGTCCGCGTGGTCCTCACGCCCGGTTTTGAAACGGGTGGGCTGGTGGACGCGATCACCGGCGACCATACCGCGGTATGGGTGAACCTCGACGGCGGCCGCGGGCGTACATTGCTGCACTGCAGCGACGGCGTGGAGATACTCCCGGACGAAGACTAGGGGCTGCTTGGCGGCAGCGCCCTGCGGGCGCTCCCGCTCCGGTACGCTCACAACGTGAGTCTGCCATTCTTCACCCACTCCGGCACCGGGGCCCAGCCGCCAGTCGCCATGGCCCACCGCGGTTTTTCACGGGAGGGGCTGGAGAACTCCATGGCCGCGTTCCACGCCGCCGTCGAACTCGGCTACCAGTACCTGGAAACGGACGTCCACACCACAGTGGACGGGGTGGTGCTCGTTTTCCATGACGAGACCCTGGACCGGGTGACCGACGGGGCGGGCCGCATCGCCAGCCTGACCTCTGCCGACGTGGCCTTGGCGAAGATCGGAGGCCGTGAGCCCGTCCCCACCTTTGATGACCTGGTCACCGGGCTTCCCGGCGCGCGCCTCAACGTGGACGTCAAGGACTGGAACTCCGTCCGGAGCCTTGCCGCCGCCATCGAACGCCACCAGGCGCACCACCGGGTGCTGGTGACCAGCTTTTCGGACCGGCGGCGGCGGGCCGTGCTCAAGCTGCTGAGCCGGCCTGTGGCGTCGTCGGCCGGCGTTGTTCCGGTGGCCCTGTTTGTTGTGTTGGGGCGGCTGCTGCCGGGACCTGTTTTCCGCTGGGCCATGCGCCGGATCCTGCATGATGTCCACGCCCTCCAGGTGCCTGCGCGCAGGGGCGGGATCGAGGTGGTCACCCCCGGGTTTGTCCGGCGTGCGCACTCCCTGGGGCTGGTGGTCCATGTCTGGACCATCAACGATCCCGTTGAGATGCGCCGCCTGCTGGAGCTGGATGTGGACGGGCTCGTCACCGACCGCGCGGACCTGCTCCGGGACGTGCTGCGCGAACGCGGTGAGTGGCCCGACGGACGGCAGGAGTCCTGACCGGGCGGGCTATTCCCTGTTGGCCTATTCCTTATAGTCCCGGCCTGTGCTCGTGGAGGGGTCCTGGTCACCTTCGGTCGGATCGGCCCTCAACTCGTCGGGGTTGCTGTCCGGCAATCCTCCGGAAACCCCCGGAACGCCCCGAGTTGAGCCTCCGCCACCCGACTCCGTCCCGCCGGCGGGAGCGGATGCACTGCCGGCCAGCCCGCCGTCGTCGTTCGCCCGATCATTGTTGGTGTCGTCAACGTCCCCGCCCAAGGGCGACTCCGAGACTGGCCCTGGCGCTGGTCCGGCCTTCAGTCCGGGTGCCTTCTGCTTCTCGGCTTCCATGGCGTTGGACCCTTCGCTGAGGGAGGAGTGGACCTCCACGTCGCTGTTGGGATCCGCGGGGTCAGGAACATCCCGTTTCTCGGCGGGATCGCTCGTTCCGGCCAGATCCTCCATGGCGTTCTCTGCTGCCTTGCCGATGCTGTCGCCGATACCCATGTGACTGCTCCTTCCGACATCGCGCTCCGGCGCCCCCAGTGGACTTTCCGGAGCATTACCCTTCCAGAATTATCAGCATGCTTACAATTAGTCCAGAGCTGAGGCAACGGGCCGCGGCCGGGCAGGAAGGACCCATACTGTGAGCAGTTACCATCCGGAAAACGACCCCGCCAATCCTGACCAGCCGGGCAAACCTCACCCGGACGCCGGTCTGCAGGGCGCCGGTCCGCAGGGAGGCAGGGACTCTGCAGGCTCACCGAATCCGGACCCGGCGGAGGGCAACGTCACGGGGCTGGAGCCCGGCGGGGGAGTGCCTCCGGGCGAGACGCCGCCAGCCGAGGACCAGATGAGCGGCGACCAGGGCCACGACGAGTAAGCAGGCCGGCCCATGCCGGGCCGGCCTGAGTCAGTGCAGCTCGTTATCAGTGCACGTCGTTTGTCAGTGCATCTCTTTGGGCGGCGAAACGTGCCCGGACTGTTCCGGGCCCACAAGCTGGCTCTTCAGGCCGTCCATGTCCAGGCGGGTGTTCCAGCTCGCCCAGTCCTGCGGCCGCACCGACGGCCGGCCCAGGAGGTAGCCCTGGCCGGCGCTGATGCCCAGCTCCGTCAGGACCTTGAGCTCGCCGACTGTCTCGATGCCCTCCGCTATCAGGGTGGTGCCGATCTGCTCAGCGAAGTCCGCCAGGCAGCCGGCAAGGGCGCGCTGGATGCCGTCGTTGTCCACATCGCCAATGACGTTCCGGCCGACCTTCAGGAAGTCCGGCCGCAGGTGCACCATCCGGCTCAGCGCACCGGCCCCCGGGTGGGTGTCATCAACCGCGATGCGCAGGCCCTGGTCGCGCAGCGGGTTGATGGCGGCGATGAACTGCGGGTACTCCTCGTCACTGACGGATTCGGTCAGTTCGAGCACCACCCGGCTGATGGGCAGGTCGATGTGCTCGAACAATTCCGGCAGCCGCGGATCCAGGCAGGACGTGGGTGAAATGTTCAACGACACGTAAAGGTTTTGCGGGAGATCCCGGGCTGCGGCAGCGGCTGATCCGAGGGCGGAAAACTCCAGGTTCGCGCCCAGGCCTACGGCTGCTGCCTCGGCGAACCACAGTTCCGCGGCCGCGCCATCGTCGCTGACAAAGCGCGACAACGCCTCGACACCCACTACTGTTTCGTCGGCCAGCCCATAAATGGGCTGGAACGCCGTCATCAGCATTTGGCTTTCAAGCAATGCGCTGATGCGGGACATGCTGCGGATTGCGTCAATACGTTCCGCAATCTGTGGCGGAATAGCGCTGGGTTCCAGGCGCATTTTCCGGACACTGTCCAGCGTTTCAACGGTGTTGGCGTCGCTGCGACGGGTTTCCAGGAGATATTCCAGCAAGGCCCTTTCGGGCACGCCAGGATTTTCATCGAGGCTCTTGCTGAGGCGCTGCCGGACAGCGGCCCCGGACGGATCCGGATCCCCCAAAACAGCGGCGATGATTCCCCACGCCTGTACTCGAACCGACATTAGCTACGCCCCCAGTTGACGAAGTAATGACCCAATGGCCCTTTGATGTTCAATTTATAACCGCTTCTAAAGTCCAATGATGCTGGCAAGCCGCAAAATCACGGTGACGAAAATTAGACCCAGCACGATGATCGTATATCGGGGCGGACAAAAGCGCAGTACATTTCGCCTTACTGGTTAGCGCTTTCCGGCTGTGCCGCCAACAGATCGGGAACCTGGTCCGGCGGAACCGGCCTGCTGAAGTAATAGCCCTGGGCGCTGAGGCAGCCCAGGCCGCGGAGGATCTCCGCCTGTTCCGCGGTTTCGACCCCTTCCCAGACCGCTTCCAGGCCGCAGGCCCGGATGAGTTGCAGGACAGCCGCCACAAGTGCCGGCTGGCCTGGATCGGTGCCAAGGCCGTCGATCAGCGAGCGGTCCACCTTGACGCGGTCCACCGGCAAGCGGCGCAGATAGCTGATGGACGAATAGCCTGTTCCGAAGTCATCGATTTCGATCCCGACGCCGAGGCCGCGCAGCCCGCCCAGCGAGTAACGGTCCAGTTCATTGCCCTTGACGATGGCCACCTCGGTCAGTTCCAGGACCACCTGTTCGGGCCGGACGCCGGTTTCCTTCAGGACGTTCCGCACATCCTCAATGAACTGGAGGCTTTGCAGGTCCGTGGCGGAGATGTTGATCCGCACGGAGAAACGCTGGTCCACGAACTGTCCGGCGATCCATTCCCGCAGCTGGCGCACCGAGGCCCGCAGCACCCACAGCCCCAGTTCGGAGATCAGCCCGGCCTCCTCGGCCAACGGAATGAATTCGTCGGGCATTATGAGCCCGCGGGTGGGGTGGTTCCAGCGGACCAGCGCCTCCACGCCTTCGATCCGGCCGGAGCCCAGCTCCACTACCGGCTGGTAGTGCAGGGTCAATCCGTCGGTCCTGATAGCGGTGCGGAGGTCCTCCACCAGTTGGCTGCGGAGCCTGCGTACCAGCAGCAGGCCGGGTTCGAACCGGTGGAGCCTGTTCTGCCCCTCAGCCTTGGAGGCGTACATGGCGACGTCGGCCTCCATCAGCATGTCCTCGGGCGTCTGGCCGGCGCCGCCAACGCTCAGCCCGATGCTGGCCCCGCAGCGCACGCTCCTCCCCGGCAGCTCGATCGGGTCATTCAGCGACGCCAGGATGCGGTGCCCCGCGATGGCGGCCTGGTCGGCGGAGACCGCCGGCATCACGATCGCGAACTCGTCCCCGCCCAGCCGGGCGACGACGTCCGTGTCCCGCACCGCCGCGCGGACCCGTTCGCCCACGGTGACCAGTACCTGGTCGCCGGCGGTGTGGCCGAGGCTGTCGTTGATGGACTTGAAGGCGTCCAGGTCCATCAACAGGATCACGGGCCCCTCATCCGCACTGTCCTCGATGGCAGCCCTCAAGGCGTCGATGAGCGCAGAGCGGTTGGCCAGGCCGGTCAGGGGGTCCTGCATGGCCATTTTCTGCATTTCCAGGTGGGCTTCGTGCAGGAGTTGGGTGCGTACCTGCACCCGCTGTTCGAGTTCCTCGTAAATGATCTGAAGATCCTCGGCCAGGAGGTTGGTGCCCATAATGATGGCATCAAGTTCGTCGCGGGCTTCAGAAACGTTGATCCGTGAATTGAGGTCTCCCGACGCCAGCCGCACAATGCCTTCGAGCAGTTGCGAAAGCCGGGGGTCGTTGTCGGCAAACATCGGTTCCTCCTCCCGCGCTCAGTTGGCCCGGTTGCGGTCAGTATCCAGTGGAAGGCTCACTGTGACGGTGGTGCCGGAGCCCAGGGTGGAGGCCACGTCGATCCGGCCGCCGTGCCGCGCCACAATGTCCTTGGTAATGGCCAGCCCCAGCCCGGTTCCGGGAATGGCTCCGGACATGGCATTGGACGCCCGGTAGAACCTGGTGAAAACGTGGTCGATTTCCTCGCTGGAGATGCCGATGCCGGTGTCAGCCACGCTGACGGTTGCCCAGCGGGTGCCGTCTGCCGCCGCATGGGACTCGCTTCCCACCTCAATCCGGCCGCCGCTTGGCGTGAATTTGATGGCGTTGGACACCAGATTCGTGAATACCTGCTGCAGCTGCACCTCGTCAGCCAGGATTTCGGGGTCCTCCGGTGCAGGATCCACCGCAATAGTGACATTCTGCAGCTGGGCCAGGGGCCGCAGGGCCCCCGCCACCAGGTCCAGCGTCTGGCCCAGGCGCACCGGGGTGAGATGCATCAGATTGTCTTCGAGGCCATTGCGGGACACGCTGAGCATGTCCTCGATCAGCATCCGGAGCCGCTCGGTATTGCGGACCACGATGTCCAGCATCTGGTGGACTTCGGGCGATACGGGCTGCTCGGTGCTTTCCTGGATCATGTCCAGGTAGGCCATGATGGACGTCAGCGGGGTCCTGAGCTCGTGGTTCACTGTGGCGAGGAAGTCGGTTTTCGCCTTGTCCAGCTGCCGAAGCTGCTTGACCACCTGCTGCTGGCTGCTGATCAGGTGGCTCTGGATCAGCCCGTGTGCTGCATTGCCGGCCACGTGCTGGATCAGGCCAAGCTCTGCGCGGGACCATTGCCGCGGCTCGTCCAGCATCGCGATCCAGATGATGCCCAGCGAGGAGCTGCCTTCACCCATCGGCACCGCCAGCAGCGAGGCCGCAGGGCCAGGGCGCGGGTTGCCTCCGGGCTCGCCTGTTTGCCCGTCCTCTTCGGACCCCTCGGAGGAGCTCAACGTTTCGGCCCCGGCCCACAGCATGTCGGCCGTCTGCCGGGCGGAGTCCTCGTCCGGCAGCGCGGTGTCAGCCAGCGGTTCAAGGCCCGGCCTGGTCCATGCGGCGGTGATGGGGGGAACCCGCTCGTCCTCGAACGTGGTCAGCCGGACGTGGTCTGCCTTGAACGTTCGCCCGAAGCCAGCGACCACATGGCCGGCGATCTCCTGGGGATCGTTGGTTCCGCGCACTGCGGCGGAAACCTGCCGGAGCTGTTCGCGCAGCGCCTCAGCCTCCTGCCGGGCGATCCTGCGCCGGGCCACCTGGCTGATCAGGGACGTGGCCCGGTGGACCAGTTCCTTGGGCGGCGGGGGTTTGGCGATGCAGTCGTGGACGCCGGGAGGCTGCATGGCTGCCAGTTCGGCCGGGCTGTCCAGATCCACCATCACCAGGACTGGCGCCTCGGCTTCGACCGCGGACAAGGACGTGTCCACCACGATGACGGAAGGTTCGCCTGCAGCCAGCAAGCGGGCGAGGCCGTCCGCATCACGCGCGGTGCGGACTTCATAACCAGCTTCCCGCAGTGCGCGCGCATTCAGGGCCAGCCGCCCGTCGTCGGGGTCCGCTACATAAGCGGTGCGTGGCACAGACGGGTCCCACGGCAAATCAGCCGCCACAATGCCCCCTTCGCTCCCAGTTGAGTACATTGTAGGGCGGCGCACCCCGGATGCTCCCTTGGAAGCTGCACATCGCCCCAGCGTGACGGAAGGAGGCCCCCTCCGCGGACGCCGACGCACCGCCGCCAGGCCTCAAACTGCTGCGTGGACCATGCGCAACATATATTTGGGCTGTGTCCTCTCCAGCGAAATCGGTGCGCTCCTCCTGGCGGAAGTACCTGATGATCCCCAAGCTTGCCCGGCTGTCCCGTTCTGCGCCCAAGGACCGGCGCCTGGCGTGGGACAAATACTGGGCAGGCATCAGGGCCACCGGCCCGGGCGGCGAGGTTTTGTGGGATTCGGGCCGTGACCACGAGTTCCTCGGTTACCGTGACGTGCTGCTGCGCCATGTGGATCCGGAACTTCCCCTGGTTGATGTGGGCTGCGGACACGGCAGTTTTACCCGCGCGCTGGCAGGGACCTTCCGCGAGGTGGTTGGTGTGGACGTGTCCGCCCATGCGGTGGCGCGTGCACGCGCGGAGTCGGAAGCGCAGGCAGGCCTGGCCGGGCGCATCCATTTCGAAGCCCGGGATATGACAGCGCCCGGTGCCGCCCGCGGGCTCGCCGGTGAACGCGGCGCCAACGTGTTCATCCGCGGTGTGCTCCACGTCCTGAATCCTGCCGACCAGGCAGCGCTGGTGAAGAACCTTCGGGTCCTGGCAGGCAGCGGCGGCACGGTCTTCCTTGCCGAAACGAACTTCCAGGGCAACCCCCTGGACTACGTCTCGCATCTGGGCGCAACAGCCAAAGACATCCCGGCACCCCTCGAACGGGCCATCCGCGAACTGCCGATGCCGGGCCATTTTGGCCCTGAAGAGCGATCCAGCATCCTGCCAGGGGAGGCCTGGGAGCTCCTGGAGGACGGCGATGTCGCCATCGAAACGAATCCAGTGACCGGCGTGCCCGCCCAGAGCCGGATTCCCGGCTACTACGCCGTGCTGCGCCCGCGCCGCCAGCCGTTCCGGGCCTCAGGATCCCCAGCGGCCACGAGCCCTGCCCTTGACATGGAGGCTGGTCCGGAGGCTCCATAGTAAGTAGACTTACTAGTTACCTCCAGGGGAAAGGATGGCCGTCATGGCACAGGACAAAGGCAACAACACGCGCGAAGCTGACGCGGACCGGGACGAAGAAGATCTGGGAGCAGGACCGGATGGCGGAAAGGTCCGCACTGGCCCGGAGTCATCAAAATCCCTGAAGTACTCGCAGGAGGTCACCTCACCGGAGGACGAGCCGGAGCGCGAGGGCCGCAGCCTGGTCACCACGCACCACGAAGTCATCAGGCAGTGGGCGGAGGAACGCGACGGCGTTCCCGCCACTGTCGAAGGCACTGAACATGGTGACCATCTCGGTGTGCTGCGGATCGATTTCGGCGGTGAAAACGACAAGCTTCGCCACATCAGCTGGGAGGAATGGTTTGAAACCTTCGACTCCCGGGGACTGAGTTTCATTTACCAGGAACAGCGCAGCGACGGCCAACAATCAAATTTCTTCCGGCTGGAAAATCCCGGCCGGGAAGACGCCTAAGCCGCATCCGTCCTGCCGTACCCCCACAAGACCTGCACCGGAGAACCTCCGGCGCTGTCCCGTCGACGGCAGGCGCATAACCTACAGGAACAACAATGCGCGAACTAATCCCAACCGGTTCCCTCCGCGGGATGCTGCTGCCACCCACCTACGGCCGGCATGTCACGGATTCCACCGCCTTCACCGTGCTGTCAGTGGAAATCTGGTCCACGGGCCTGGTGGTCAACATCCAGCTGGCCTCCGACAACGAACCGGAACCGGTCATCATCCTCCAGGACCACTTCGGCACCGAATACTCGCTGCTCAGGTCCGCGAACATCGGCTCGCGGAACCTGCAGGTCTTCACCCCCTCGGTGCCGCCCGGAACCCGGAGCCTGACCGTCAGATCCGCCGATGAGGCCCACCCCCGGCCGGTGGTGACCTTTGCTGTCCCGCTCATGGCGGTCCCGGACAGGCTGCCGGAAACGGACGACGGCGAGTATCCGCCACCGCCGGAACTGCGCCGCCCAGCCTGATCGCCAAAGCCGCCCCGCCTGATTGCCAACCTGATTGCCAACCTGATTGCCAAGAGGAGCCACCATGCAGGACACCACAGGTTTCAGCCCCGCCACCGCCATTGTCACCGCCTCAGATTCCGGAATCGGCAAGGCCACCGCCGTGGCGTTGGCCCAAGCGGGGATGGATATCGGTGTCACCTGGCATTCTGACAAGGCCGGGGCTGAGGCAACGGCGGAAGAAGTCCGCAGCCTGGGCCGCAAGGCGGTGGTGCGGCAGCTGGACACCACTGATCTCCAGGGCGCCGGCGCCGTCATCGATGAACTGGCGGAAGAGCTCGGCGGCGTGGACGTCTTTGTGAACAACGCCGGGACCGGTGACGGGACAAAGTTCCTGGACCTGGATGTCGACACGTGGATGCAGACACTGGACACGAACCTCAATGGCGCGTTCGTCTGCCTGCAGGCCGCAGCCCGGCGCATGGTCCACGCCGGAAAGGGCGGGCGCCTGGTGGCAGTCACCAGCGTCCATGAATTCCAGCCGCGGGTGGGATCCTCCGCCTATGACGCCTCCAAGCATGGACTGGGCGGGCTCATGAAAACGCTGGCCCTGGAACTTGCCGAGCACGGCATCACCGCCAACAGCGTGGCCCCCGGCGAGATAGCCACCCCCATGACGGGGCAGGAGAACGAAGATCCCACCACCAAGGACAGGCCCGGCGTTCCGCTGGGCCGGCCGGGCGACGCGAGGGAAATCGCCGCGGTGATCGCGTTCCTGGCTTCCCCCGCCTCGAGCTACGTCACCGGCGCCTCCTGGGCCGTGGACGGCGGCATGCTGCAGATGGGTCCGCAGGGCGGGTCCCACATCACCAGCCATGAATGGCGGCAGGGGTAGCCGCCGTCGGCTGAACGCCGTTGAACAGTCAGCAGGTTAGAGCTTCGCTTGGCTGAGCTTTACGGCCGGGACTCCATAAGTAGCGCACGCCCGTATTACGGCGAGGGCAAGCGCTTTCCCAGCGGCTGCTGGCATGATGGAGCCTATGCGCATTCTTATTGCTCCGGACAAGTTCAAGGGTTCCCTTACGGCTGCTGAAGCGGCCGCCGCCATCGCCGAGGGCGCCCTGCGCGTCTACCCGGACGCCGTCGCCACGCAGTTCCCCATTGCCGACGGCGGCGAGGGCACCCTCGAAGCCGCGGTGGCAGCCGGCTACGAAGAGCGGATCAACGCCGTGGTTGGCCCCATCCTTGCCCCGGTTGGCGCAGCCTGGGCCATCAGGAAGGCCGACGGCGGCAAGGTCACCGCTGTGATTGAAACCGCCCAGGCGTCCGGCCTTGCCGAGATGGAGCCAACCCCGGCCAATGCCATGCGTGCCCACAGCTACGGCTGCGGCCAGCTGATCGCGGCCGCCCTGGACGCGGGAGCCACGGAAATCGTCCTGGGGCTCGGCGGATCCGCCATGACCGACGGCGGCAGCGGCGCCCTGCGCGCCCTGGGCCTGAAGCCGCTCGACGCAGCCGGGAATGTGGTGCCGCTCGGTGGCGGTTCGCTCGCAGACGTTGTGGCACTGGACACCACTGCGCTTGACCCCCGGCTGGCCGCTGCCAGCTTCCGCATCGCCGTCGACGTGCGCAACCCGCTGTACGGAACGCTGGGAGCTGCCCACGTCTTCTCCCCGCAGAAGGGCGCCGACGAGGAAGCCGTGGAACTGCTCGACGCCGGGCTGCGCAACTGGGCATCCCTCCTGCGGGAGGCGACGGGCCGGGACGTCAACGTTGAGGGAGCGGGCGCCGCCGGCGGCTTCCCGGCGTCGTTCCTTGCCTTCACTGACGCCGCTCTCGAAGGCGGCTTCGCGCTGGTGGCTGGACTGACCGGCCTGGCGGACCAGCTCGCCGAGGCTGACCTGGTGATCACCGGGGAAGGGTCCATGGACGGCCAGTCGCTGACCGGAAAGGCTCCGATTGCGCTCGCGGACGCTGCGCGGGAACGTGGCATTCCGGTGATCGTGGTGGCCGGCCGCATCCTGGTGACCCCGGAAGACCTTGCCGGGCATGGTGTGGTTGCCGCAGCGCAGTTGCTGGACGTGGCTTCAAGTCCCGACGACGCTGTGGCCAACGCCGCAAAGTACCTGGCCTGGGCAACAAGCCAGGTACTCGAGGGCGCCTAGCCCGGCAGCGGCTGGCTAAAGGCCGCGCGTCTAAACGATGGTGGTGTTGCGGCGGCGGCGCCAAATCAGGATCAGGATCAGGACCACCAGGACCGCCGCGCCGATCACCCACGGCGTGTAATCGAGCCTGGTGGACTCGTTTTGCGCCGATTCGCCGGTGCCCGGATTAGCAGGGCCGGTTGAGGCGGTATCCCCGGGGGATGGTGTGGGAGACGCGGCCGACTGCGCCCACGCCTCTCCGGGGGATGCCGTGATGTGCTGCACGAACGGGCTTGGCGCCGCCTGGGCGGCTCCGGCCGAAAGCGCCGGTGCGGCAATGAGCAGCAGGGCCATCAGGGCTGTCCGAAAAAATGTTCGCATGAAGTTCTCCTGTCGGGTTCAGGGGTAACGGTCAATGGGTCAAACAAGGGGTTTGAAGCCGGCTTCAGGCAGGCTAGCGTCCTGCCGTGGCGCGCCTGTTCAGGTGCAGCGGGACATAGACCAGGAGGACCACCAGGACGGCAAGGAGTACGCCTCCGGCGGTGAGGCCGGCTGACCGGCCGGCCGTCACGTCGAACACCAGTGCGGCGGTTCCGGCGCTCAGGAGCCCTATCCCGGCAAGCGCAATCTTCGTGATGAAATCGGCGCTCGACACCAGGGTCTCCTTCAGCCGCTTCCGGAACAGCCTCCGGTGCACGCTGACCGGCAGGAGGATGAACGCTGTGGTCAGGGCTGCGATGACCACGTTGACCAGGTACAGGGCCACCTGGAAGTCGTCAAGCTCTTCAAAGCGCGACTGGAAAGGCAGGGTCAGCAGGAATCCGGCAAGGATCTGCACGCCGGTCTGCAGCACCCGCAGCTCCTGCAGCAGTTCCGCCCAGTTGCGGTCCATCTGCTCTTCGCGGGTTTCGTTGCGGCCGGTCCGGCCTGTGTAGTCCTCCACGTCGGACATTGCCTCTCCCTCCAGCCCCCACCAGTGCCTGGGTATCCTTCTACTCCCTGCCTACCCACAAGCGGGGGCAATGTTGCACCGCGCCTGCCATTTGATAAGTTTACTGATTATTCGCCCGGAACGGTGGACTTTACTCCTCCGGCCGGGATAGCTTCGAAGGGCCGGTGCACACGCCCTTCGAAACCGACACAGTTGAAACCGACCGACACAGTGGAAAACGACACGGTGGAAACGGACACAGTGAGGAGGCGGACTATGAGCGGGACGGACAAGCAGGCGGACCAGCCGAAGGATCCCCGGGGCGGCTACCACGCAGGGCCTTTTCCGGAGCAGGAACAGAAGCAGCCCGGCCTGACGGCACCCATGGATCCCAAACCGGACCACGGCGAACTCAGTTACGAGGGGCACGGGAAGCTTCAGGGCAAGGCCGCCCTCATCACCGGTGGAGATTCGGGCATCGGCAAGGCGGCGGCCATCGCGTTCGCCCGCGAAGGGGCCGACGTAGCCATCTCCTACCTCCCTGAAGAGGAGGAGGACGCCCAGGACACCGCGGACTGGATCCGGAAGGCGGGCCAACGGGTCCTGCTTTTTGCCGGCGACGGCCGCGAGGAAGAATTCAGTACCCGGATTGCTGACGAAACGGCGGCAGAGTTCGGCCGCCTGGACGTAGTGGTGCTGAACGCCGCGTACCAGAAGAACCGCGAAAGCCTTGAATCGCTGCCCACGGAGGAATTCGACCGGGTCTTTAAGACCAATCTCTACTCGCTGCTGTGGACGGCCAGGGCCGCCGTGCCCCACCTCAAGCCGGGCGCTTCGATCATCACCACGGCCTCGATCCAGGCCTTCAACCCGTCGCCGGGCCTCATCGACTACGCCATGACCAAGGCCGCGCAGGTGGCTTTCACCAAGGCGCTGGCGCAGGAACTGGGGCCCAAGGGGATCCGGGTGAACGCTGTGGCTCCGGGACCCATCTGGACCCCGTTGATCCCGGCCACCGAGTGGCCGGACAAGCTTCCGAAGTTCGGACAGGACACACCGCTGGAACGGGCCGGCCAGCCCGCCGAGCTCGCCGCAGCCTATGTCCTGCTGGCCTCGGAGGACGGGTCCTATATTTCCGGGGCCGTGCTGCCGGTGACCGGCGGAAAGGGGCTCTGAGCAGCCCGGGTCCCATTCAAGGTCCAAGCCACCATCCATCCAACGCACAAGCAGGAGGAATAATGACGCAGGAAAACCAGCAGGCCCAGCCGGAGACCGATCCGGGCGGATACGGCACTCCCACCGCAGAGCAGGAACTGGGAGGTACCCAGGGCGCAGCCAACGGCTCGGCCACCACCGGTGACGGCGGGGCAGGAAGCGTGGACACCAACGAGCCGCAGTCCGGCACCGGCAGCGACCCCCTGCCCCGCGACGTGGACCTTCCTTCGAGTGCGGCTGAAATCGACGAGAACAACGACGATTCAAAGGGGTCCGCTCCCGTGTCCTCTGAGTCCGGGCAGGAAGCAGCGGGCATCCCGGACGGAACCGGCAATGATTTGCCCCGGGAGAAATCACCGAACGACGACGGCGGGGAAAGCTTCGACGCCGGCTGACCGGGCCGCCGCGGCTGCTTGAGCCCAGCCGCACGAACCGCTGAAGGCCTCCGGCTGCTGTCCACTGTGGCAGCGGCCGGGGGCCTTTGCCGTGGCCGCATACATCCCGGGGATGTGGGTACAGGACACGACGAAACCCATTCGCTATCTATGCCGATGCAGGCGCCCGGAGGTGGGCTGTGAGCAGGAGATCATCAGGACAATGGGCAGGCCGTGGTGGGGTGCCGGAACGGGTGGACGTGGACGTACTGGTACCCACGTGCAACCGCCCTGCAGAGCTGGCAGTAACACTGTCGGGCCTGGCCGGGCAGGCTGATCCTTCCTTCCGGGTAGTGGTCAGCGACCAGTCCGGCGATGCGCCCGCCTGGGAGCATCCTGCGGCTGCTGCCATGGTTCGGGTCCTCGAAGCCCAGGGCCGGCCGGTCACACTGCTGCGGCACTTGCCGCGGCGCGGGCTCGCTGAGCACCGCCAGTTCCTGCTCGACCAGTCAAACGCGGCGAAGTGCCTCTTCCTTGACGACGATGTGTGGCTGGAACCTGGTGCCTTGGAGCGGATGAACCGGGCACTTGACGAGCTGGACTGCGGCTTTGTGGGCATGGCGCCGCAGGGCCTGTCCTACCTTGACGACAGGCGGCCGGAGCAAACGGAGGGCTTTGAAGTCTGGGAAGGACCCGTGACGCCGGAACGTATTCGTCCCGGCACCCCCGGCTTTGAGCGCTGGCCGCTGCACAGTGCCGCAAACCTCAGCCACCTCAGTGCGGATCTTTCCCTGGGGCCGGGGGAGTGGCTGCCGTACCGGGTGGCGTGGCTCGGCGGGTGCGTGCTCTACCGGCGCGATGCACTTTGCGATGCCGGCGGCTTCAGTTTCTGGCCGAGCCTGCCTGCGGATCATGCAGGGGAGGACGTGGTTGCCCAGTGGCAGGTGATGGAGAGGTACGGGGCCGCCGGCATCCTGCCCTCGGGGGCCGTCCACCTTGAGTCCCCCACTACGGTGACGGACCGGCGGGTGGAAGCCTACGACGTCGTCCTGGCCGAAACTGTGGCAGCGTACGCAGGCAACAGCGGCGCCGTCGACTAAGCCACCGCCGTCGACTAGCCAGGAACTGGGCTGCCCCCTCCCGCCAACGGTGCGATGCGTCGTATTCTGTAATCACGAGGTTTTGCAGTGGGCCGCAGCGCTACAAGCAAGGCGTGCAACATGGCCGCTGAACCCGCCGGACAGATTGGCTGGGGATCGCTCCCACTTCCCCCGGAGCCGGTTTTCGACAGCAAGGACGTGGAAACCTACCTCCAGGAAGTCACCCAGGAGTTTATGAGGGACATCAAGGGTGAGCGCCGCGGCATCGGCTGGGCCGCCACCCTTTTCCGCCTGGGGAAGGCACGCACCCTCGCCGCGAGCAGCGAGCAGGCACGCGAGGCAGACCGGGAACAGTGTTCCTTCGCCGACGGACCCGTCATCGAGGCCCTGCGGAGCGGCGAGTTCGTGCTGTTGTCCGATCTGGGCCGGGACCGGCGGTGGCCCGGGTATGCAAATGCTGCGGCCGGGCATGGCGTGCAGTCGCTTTTGTCAGTGCCCATCGTCTCCGAGGGCCTGACCAGCGCCGCCATTAACCTTTACGCCTCCTCGCCCCATACCTTCGCCAGTGATGATCTCCTCCGCACCCAAATCTACGCGCGGCAGCTTGCGCGTGCCCTGCGCGTGGTGGTCCGGGTGGCAGAGCGCGCGGAGGCAGCGGCGGGAATTGCCGTGGCACAGAGCTCACTGGTTCTGGTTGACCTGGCGGTGCGAAGCCTGATGGACGAGTACGGGCTCAGCCGGGAGGGTGCCCTGCGCTTCCTGCAGCGCGAGGCTTCGCACCACGAATTGGACCTTCATGGTGCGGCCTTGAATGTTGTGGTGCCAGGGCCCGTAAGGGACGTTTCGGGGCCGCGGCGGGAGATGGCCGACGACGTTGAGGACTTCCGACTGCTGGCTCCGGCCGAGTTGGGCCAACCGCCCGATGCAGGAGCTGGCCGGAACAAGGCCCCTTCCACAACGGCGAAAGGACGGCGGGCATGACCATCGACCAGCAGGAAACCTGGAGCGGAAATACCCCCGGCCAGCGGCACCCCCTGGCACCGCTTCGTCGCCCTCGGCGACTCCTACACGGAAGGAATCGGTGACCCCGAACCGCGCAGCATCGGCGGGTACCGGGGCTGGGCTGACAGGGCGGCCGAGGAACTCGCCATCGGGCAGCATGACTTCGCCTACGCCAACCTCGCGGTGCGGGGGATGGTGCTCCAGGAGATCATCGACACGCAGCTCGAGGCTGCCATGGCGCTCAAGCCGGACCTCGTGGCGAT
The DNA here is from genome assembly GCF_030209335.1 of Pseudarthrobacter sp. fls2-241-R2A-168. NCBI lineage: Bacteria > Bacillati > Actinomycetota > Actinomycetes > Micrococcales > Micrococcaceae > Pseudarthrobacter > Pseudarthrobacter sp. fls2-241-R2A-168. The sequence continues at coordinate 159,455 of NZ_JARVSG010000033.1, read as the reverse complement.
GTCCGGCGGAGGCAACGACATCGTGTTCCGGCGCGGGGACCCGGACAAACTGGCCGGGAAGATGGATCAGGCCGTTGGTGAACTGACGGAAACCGGGGCCACAGTCATGTTGTTCGCGGCGCCGGACTGGGGCGGCACCCCTGTCCTGGGGCAGGTCCGGGGCCGGCTGGCTATCTACAACGAGCACCTGCACACGATCGGCATCCACCATCAGGCCTTGATGGTGGACCTCTGGTGCCTTCCCGCGCTTAGGGACGCCCGGATGTGGGACAGGGACCGGCTCCACCTATCGCCGTTGGGCCATCACATTGTTGCCGTTGCCGCCCTCGACGCGCTCGCTGTGCCGCATTCCCTCAAGCCCCTGCAGCCGCGGCCGGTCCCGGCCCATGGCTGGACCCAAGCCAGGGCGGAGGACCTGATCTGGGCGAGGCGGTACTTCTTTCCGTGGGTCCTGCAGAGGCTGCTGCCCCACGGCGGTGAGGCGCTGGCGCCGAAGCGTCCTCTGCCGGGGCCGGTCTTCGGTGTGGGCCACGGCGATGCCGGTTCACACGACGCCGCCTAGCCAGCGCTAGCGCTTCTTCGGTGCCCGCTTCTTGGCCGCAGCGTTGATGGCGGCCTTGGCGGCAGGAGGCAACCCGGCCTGCTCGGTTTCGGGTTCCGCCACTGTTCCACGGGCCTTCGCGATGGCCTTCATGCCGTGATAAATCACCAGCGCGGCGGCCGAACCCAAGGCGATCCCCGTGAACTTGAGCTCGCCGATGGTCCAGGTGTAGTCCGCGATGCCGATGATCAGGGCGACGGCGGCGGTGGTCAGGTTCACGGGGTTGGAGAAGTTCACTTTGTTCTGCACCCAGATCTTCACGCCCAGGATGCCGATCATGCCGTAGAGCATGGTGGCCGCACCGCCCAGCACACCCGGCGGGACGGTGGCGATCAGCTCACCGAATTTAGGGGAGAAGCTGAGCAGGATGGCGAAGATGCCCGCCACCCAATAGGCCGCCGTCGAATAGACCTTGGTGGCGGCCATGACGCCGATGTTCTCCGCGTAGGTGGTGGTGCCGGATCCGCCGCCGAAGCCGGCCAGGACGGTGGCGGCACCGTCGGCCATCAGGGCGCGGCCGGAGACGCCGTCGAGGTTCTGGCCAGTCATGGCAGCCACCGACTTTACATGGCCGATGTTCTCGGCCACGAGCACCAGCACTACTGGAACGAACAGGCCCAGGATGCCGAGGTGGAATTCGGGGGCCTGGAACTGGGGCAGGCCCACCCAGGCGGCGGCGTCCATCTTGTCGTAGCTGACCTCCCCGCGGAGCATGGCCACGAGGTAGCCCATCACCACGCCCACCAGGATGCTGAGGCGGCCCAGGATTCCGCGGAACAGGACGCTGACCAGGATGATGGTGGCCAGCGTGATCACCGCGGTGACCGGGGCGGCGTCGAAATTGTTTTTGGCCGCGGGGGCGAGGTTAAGGCCAATGAGCGCCACGATCGCGCCGGTGACGATGGGCGGCATGAGCCGGTTGATCCAGCCCGCACCGAACTTCTGCACGATGGCGCCCACCAGGGCCAGGACGGCGCCGGCCAGCACCACGCCGCCCAGCGCTCCGGGGACGCCGAACTGCTGCTGCGACGCCATGATGGGGGCGATGAACGCAAAGCTTGAGCCCAGGTAGCTGGGCACACGGCCCTTGGTGATTACCAGGAACAGCAGTGTGCCGATGCCGGAGAAGAACAAGGTGGTGGCGGGCGGCATACCCGTGATGATGGGCACCAGGAAGGTGGCACCGAACATGGCCACCACGTGCTGCATGCCCACGCCAATGGTCAGCGGCCAGGCAAGCCGCTCATCGGGGGCCACCACGTGGCCCGGCTTGATGGACTTGCCGGTGCCGTGCAGCTTCCATTTGATTCCGAGCATGCTCATGGGCGGAGGCCTTTCAAGGGGGTTGCCGCAGGGGCGAAGAACAACTGGCTCCAGAATACCGCCAAGCTTTCCGCCGCTGCCGGCCAGGCTGCTGCCGGATGCTGCTGTGGCTAACGTCACGCGCCGTCACGGGAAGAGGACACGGGTAGTTGAAGTTGCAACTATGGAAAGCGAACAGGCCACCCCGGCACGCGGGGCGGCGCAGCGAAAGGTACGCAAATGACTATTGCCCACGAAGAAGCGGTTATCGATTCGGCCGCCGTTGATGCCATTTTCGCCCAGGCCCGCACCGCCAACTCCTTCACCGGAGAGGTGACCGACGAGCAGGCGCAAGCCATCTACGAACTCACCAAGTACGGCCCCACTGCCTTCAACTCGCAGCCGCTGCGCGTGACGTACGTCCGCTCCGCCGAAGCCCGCGCCACCCTCGTAGATGCCCTCGCCAACGGGAACAAGGCCAAGACGGCATCCGCCCCGCTCGTGGCGATCCTCAGCTACGACACCGACTGGGCAGGCCAGTGGGACAACTTCCTCCCCGGTTACAACGCCCCGAAGGCCATGTACGACGCCAACCCGGAACTGGCTGCCGCCACGGGCAACAACAACGCCCACCTGCAGGCCGGGTACTTCATCCTTGCCGTCCGGTCGCTCGGTTTTGCTGCCGGCCCCATGACCGGTGCCGATTTCGCCGCCATCGACGCCGCCTTCTTCCCGGCCGGCGACCAGAAGAGCTTCCTGGTGGTCAACATCGGCCAGCCCGCCGAGGACGCCTGGGGCGAAGCCAAGCCCAAGTTCTCCTACGACGAGGTCGTCCGCACCGTCTAACCTCCCCCGGCGGGTGGTCGAGCCTGCCGGAACGCTCTCTCACTTAATGCGCCTTTTCCGCCAATGCTCTCTCATTCGTGAAAGAGCGTTGGCGTTTAACCGGCGTTAAGGGAGAGAGCGTCCGGGCGGGGGTGGGACAATGGCCGGATGCGGAACCTCATCCTGGTTGCCTTTGTCGAGCCCGTGACGGAGGGGCTGGTGTTCCCGCGCTCCGACTGGCCGCTGCACATCACCCTGGTGAGGTTCGACGTCGGCGCCACAGACGGTGCCGACCCTGCAGAAGGCATCGCAGCACTTGCCCAAGCGCCGGCCGGGGCCGCCCTGGGGGCCCGGCTCACGGTGGGGAACGACGCGGGGTTCGGCCGGAACGGCTCCGTTCCCGTCAGCCTTATCCAGCCGCAACCGGACCTGCAAACCCTGCACGAGCAGTTGGTCGCGGCGGTCGGCAGCCTGGACGGGAAAGTCCTCACCCCCGCCCACACCCTGTCCGGCTACCGGCCCCACGTGTCACACCACGGTGACAAACGGCTATACCCGGGAGACGTCGTCGTTCTTGACCGGATCGCGCTGGTGGACATGGCGCCGGACGGTGACCGTACCGTCCGGCGTGTCCTCCGGCTCTGGGGCCGGGACGAAACAGCCGGGGCGAAGAACCCTAGGCGATGACGCTGTCCACCAACGCCTTGGCTTCGGCCTGGACCTGCTTGAGGTGGTCCTCGCCTTTGAAGGACTCGGCGTAGATCTTGTAGACATCCTCGGTGCCGGACGGGCGGGCGGCGAACCAGGCGTTCTCCGTGACCACCTTCAGGCCGCCGATGGAGGCACCGTTGCCGGGTGCTTCGGTGAGCTTGGCGGTAATGGCCTCGCCCGCCAGTTCCGTGGCCGTAACGTCCGTCGGCGAGAGCTTGCCCAGTGCCGACTTCTGCTCGCGCGTTGCGGCGGCGTCGATACGGGCATAAACGGGGGCACCGAACTGGTCCGTCAGGCCCTTGTAGAGCTGCGACGGGGACTTGCCGGTGACTGCCGTGATTTCCGAGGCGAGCAAGGCCAGCAGGATGCCGTCCTTGTCCGTGGTCCAGACGCTGCCGTCCTTTTTGTTGAAGGAAGCACCGGCGGATTCCTCGCCGCCGAACGCGCCCTCGCCGGAGAGCAGGCCGGGCACAAACCATTTGAAGCCCACCGGGACCTCCACGAGCTTGCGTCCCAGGCTCTCGGCGACGCGGTCGATAATGGAGGAAGACACCAGGGTCTTGCCCACCACGGACCCGGGGTTCCAGCCGCTGCGGTTCCGGTACAGGTAGTCGATGGCGACGGCGAGGTAGTGGTTCGGATTCATCAGCCCGCCGTCGGGGGTCACGATGCCGTGCCTGTCTGCGTCTGCGTCGTTGCCGGTGGCAACATCGAAAGCGGCGTCAGCACCGCCGTCGGACATGCGCTTGATCAGCGAGGCCATTGCCGCCGGGGAGGAGCAGTCCATCCGGATCTTCTCGTCCCAGTCCAGGGTCATAAAGGCCCACTGCGGGTCCACGGTGGGATTAACCACGGTGAGGTTCAGCTGGTGGCGCTCGGCGATCTCTCCCCAGTAGTCCACGGACGCTCCGCCCATGGGGTCGGCGCCGATCCGGACCCCGGCTTCGCGGATGGCATCCAGGTCCAGGACCGAGGGGAGATCGTCCACGTAGCTGCTGAGGAAGTCGAACTTGCCGGTAGTGTCGGCGGCCAGTGCATCGGCCACTGCTACGCGCTTGACGCCGCGGAGGCCGTTTTCGAGCAGTTCGTTGGCGCGGTTGGCGATCCAGCCGGTGGCGTCCGAATCGGCGGGTCCGCCGTGCGGGGGGTTGTACTTGAAGCCGCCGTCGCCCGGCGGGTTGTGGCTGGGGGTGACCACGATGCCGTCAGCCTGGGGTGCCCCGGCACCGGCATTCCGGTTGTAGGTGAGGATGGCGTGGCTCAGTGCGGGGGTGGGGGTGTAGCCGTGGCGCGCGTCAATGAGGACCTGCACACCATTGGCGGCGAGCACCTCAAGGGCCGAGTTCTGTGCCGGCTCGCTCAGGGCGTGGGTGTCCTTGGCCAGGAACAGCGGCCCCGTGACGCCCTGCGCCACCCGGTATTCCACAATCGCCTGGGTGATGGCGAGAATGTGCTTCTCGTTGAACGACGCCTTGAGGCTCGAACCGCGGTGCCCGGACGTGCCAAACACCACGCGCTGGCCGGGATCACCCAGATCCGGCGAGATGTCGTAATACGCGTCAAGAAGCGCAGTGATGTCAACAAGGTCCTGGGGTTGGGCAACTGTACCCGCGCGGCTAGCCATGGGACCAGCATGCCAGAAGGGAGCCACAGTCAAAACGACCAGGCCCAAATCCGGCCCATGTGTCCGGCCCTGTGACGGCGCAGCGTCATCAAAACAAGTAGCCAACCTGAGTACAGGCCCCGCAAAGTACTTATATACCGCCGCCTTCGCGCCCTGTTACTTTCGAAAAAATCGGGCGGAATGTCCGGGAGCTAAAGGACGACGGCGGCTTTCCGCCGTCATATGTGCGGCAGGGAAGCAGGGACGGCCATGGGGGCAGGGGACGGGGCAGCGGAGCAGTCCAGGCTGGCGGCCGAACGGGTTGCCAGGTTGAAACGGCAGCTCGACCAAGCCGAACGCACCACCAAAGCCTGGGACGCAGGCGCCGTCGGTGAGCGCGTTGTGGCGGAGAAGCTCAGCGAATTGGTCCCTCGCGGCTGGTACGTGCTGCATGACGTGCACTGGCCCGGCCGGCCGAAAGCGAACCTTGACCATGTCCTCGTAGGGCCCGGCGGCGTGGTGGTGGTGGACGCCAAGAACTGGACCGGCGAAGTCAGGGTCGCTTCCGGCGTGCTGTGGCAGGGCCGGTACGCACGCACGCAGGCGGTGGAAGGGGCACTGGCCCAATGCGCCGCCGTCGCCTCCGTTCTGGCGCCGCCGCACCGCCGGACCGTGCGCCCCCTGATTTGTATGGCGGCCCAGCCGGACCTCTTCGGCGTGACCAACTCGGATGTTGCCGTGGTGGGCGCCCAGCGGGTGGTGGGCGCCATCGAAGCCTTGCCCCCGGTCCTGGACCAGCAAACGGTGGTGGGGCTCTACGCACACCTCGGACAGCAACTCACGCACGAGCAGGAGCCTGGCATCACCGCCTTCCGGAGCGTGCGGCCCGGAACGGTGGTAAGGCCGGCGGACCCACGGCCCGCCCCGTCAGTTACAGGCGGTCCGGGGACGGCCGAACCGCGCCCCGTGCCCGCGCGAACAGTGTCACGGCGCGCCGGGTCAGGAAGCTCCGCAGTCCGGGGGTATCCCCCGAATGCGCGTGCGGGCGCCCGCAAAGCCAAGGGCCGCAAGCGCGGCACAACTGGGGGCGGGCGGCTGGCCCTCCTCGCTGCCTTCGTCATCTTTGCCGTGTACGTGCTGCCCTACCTGGGACGTTGACCTGTTCGCGGCGGTAGTCTGGAAGCAAAACTTCCAGGGGGACAACTTTGACTGACCAGCCCGCCCACCGGCCTGAATCCCAGCACCCTGACGGCAACCCGCCATCGGGCTTTGAACCGCGGTTCGCCCCGCCGTTTGGTCCGGAGGCCACGTCCCAGTCCCAGTACGGGCAGGATCAGTACGGGCAGGATCAGTACGGACAGGATCGGTACAGGCAGGGCAACTATGGCGAGGGCGGCTACGGCCAGAACCCCTACGAAGGACAGGGTCAGTACGCCGCTTACAACCAGCCGCCCAGCCCGTACGGCCAGCCCAGCCCTTACGGCCAGCCCAGCCCGTACGGCCAGCAGGGCCCCTACGCCCAGCCCGGCTACTACGGCATGCCGGCCGAACCGAAGACGCTCAGCATCACCAGCATGGTATGCGGCATTGCCTCGGTGATCATGGGCTTCATCCTGCTGCCGCAGATCGCCGCAATCGTCACCGGCCACCTGGCGCTTAAGCGGGAGCCGTCCGGCAAGGGCATGTCCATCACCGGCCTGGTGCTCGGATACCTGTGTCTTTTGGGCTATGGCGCGTTCTGGCTGCTGGCCATCATCGGCCTGGCCATCGCCAGTTCCACCAGCAGTTCCTCCTACACCTTCTAAACCTGCAGATGCCCCATCACTTTTGGTCCCCAAGATGCGGTTTTAGGGACCAAAAGTGATGGGGCATTTTTAGTTCTTCAGGCTTTACCGCCGGCTGCAAGCGGAACGGTGTCCTCCGCAGAGCTGTCCTGGTACGCACTGTCCGGATAAATGGATTCGGCCGGCGCCCGGTTGGTGGCCTTTGCCCAGGGGTAGTAGACGGCGAGGGTGACGGCGATCCCCACCAGCCATGAGATGTCCGCTCCGCCCAGCCATTTGGTGACCGGTCCCGTGTAGAGTGCCTGCGCGAGGAACGGGATCTGGACCAGTACGCCCACCCCGTAGGACACCAGCGCGGCCGTGTTCCAGCGCCCATACCGGCCGTCCGGATTGTAGAGGGCCGGGATGTCCAGCCGGTCGCGGGAGATCTTGTAGTAGTCCACCAGGTTGATCACTGACCAGGGCGTGAACACCATCAAAAGCAGCAGGACGAAGTTCTTGAACAGGTTCAGGAAGTCCTTGCTCGCAAACAGCGCGATCAGGACGCTGGCCCCGATAACGGCGATGATAAAGACGATCCGCAACGTCTTCGATACCGTGTCCTTCCGGTTGACCGCGGTGCTGATGGTGACCCCGCACATAAACGCGCCGTAGGCGTTCAGGCAGTTGACGGTGAGTTTGCCCGTGACGATCACCAGGTAGATAAAGACGGCGATCAGCCCGCCGCCGGCGAGGTCGCCCATGTACCCCACCTGGTTCTTCAGGAAGTCCCCGCCCAGTTTTGCGGCAGAGAGCCCGCCGGCGAGGGCGCCCAGGGTCATGGCCCACTGCGCACCGCCCACGGATCCCGCGAATGTGTACCAGAAGGTCTTGCGCTCGGAGGTGTCGGCGGGAAGGTAGCGGGAGTAGTCGGCCACGTACGGACCAAAGGTCAGCTGCCAGCCGGCGCCGAGGGCGATCGCGGTCAGGAACGTGGGCCATTCGAACCCCTTGACCATCATCACCTGGGTGACGTCGAACTTGGTGAGGACGGCGACGGTCAGGTAGAGGAAGCCGGCGAGCCCCATCACCGTGGCGATGCGTCCGAGGGCATGGATGTACTTGTAGCCAAGGATCGCGAGAAGTGCCGTCGCGGCGCCGAAGATGAGGATGCCGACGGCGGGAACGTCCACGCCGAGCATCAGGTTGATGGCCTGTCCGGAGAGCACGGTTCCGGTGGAGGCGAACCCCACGTACATCAGGATCACCAGGGCAAGCGGGATCACGGCCCCGTAAACCCCGAACTGCGCCCGGCTGGAGATCATCTGCGGCAGTCCCAGCTTTGGTCCCTGAGCCGAGTGCAGGGCCATAACAGCCCCGCCCACCACGTTGCCCACCAGCAGGCCCACAATGGCCCAGAAGGCGTCGGCGCCGAAAACCACCGCCAGCGCACCGTCGACGATTGCAGTGATTTGGGCGTTGGCGCCGAACCAGAGCGTGAACTGCCCCCGCGGATGGCCGTGGCGCTCGCCCGGCGGAATCATTTCAATTGATCGTGCCTCTACGGCACTGCTTGCTGCGGCCATGGCCAACTCCTTGTGATAAACGTTCGTTCAATCACACCGGGTCAGGCGGCCAATGAGAACCGGAATCAGCGCGGCTTTGTCCGGGATAGGAGACAGGGGAGGCAGGTTTCGGCGTGTCGCTGCCGGGACGCGGTCAGCGGAGCAGCTCCACATCCGAGACGAGCTCGATGTGCGCCAGCATGGCTTCGGCCGCCCCTTCCGGATCCTGCGCGCGGATGGCATCGGCGATTTTGCGGTGTGAAGCCAGGGACTGTTCGGGGCGGCCGGGCTGGCCGAGCGACTCCATCCTTGTCTCAAGGATCATCTCGGCGATGAACGCCATGAGCTGCGCCAGCACGCTGGAATGAGCGGCGCCAGTGACGGCCTGGTGGAACAGCTCGTCGCCGTGGGTGCCGCGGTCGCCGTCGTCGATCTCCTTGGACATCACGTCCAGGGCGTGGCCTATTGCCGCGAGGTCATCCTCCGTGCGCCGGGCGGCGGCGAGGGCCGCGAGTTTCACCTCCAGCGTGCTGCGGGCCTCCACGATCTCCGGGAGCCGGCTGCGGTGTTCGCGCAACCCCTTGATCACGGATGCAACACTGGGCCGCCGCGCCAGCACGGCACCGGTTCCGTGCTGGACATCGATGACTCCGAGCACCTCAAGGGCCACCAGGGCCTGGGCCAGGGTGGCACGGGAAACGCCAAGCCGCTCGGCCAGGTCACGTTCCGCGGGCAGGAGATCACCTGGTCCCAGCTGGGCCGATTCGATATAGGCGAGGATCTGCTCCACCAGCTGTTCGTACAGCCGGGGGCGGGTCACCCGCTCCAGTCCAAGCCGTGCTGTCTTCTCCACAAAGCCTCGTCTACGTCGTAGGTCCTCCCAGAATACATGCCACTTCCTATTGACAGATAGACTCACTGTCTAAGAGGCTAGTCCAGTGAGCCAGTTACTCACGTCACATTCTTCTTTCCCCAACGGAGGACCAACGATGTCCGCTCCTGTCTTGTCGATCATCATCCTGGCGGCGATGTTCCTGCTTGCCACCGTCCTGCCCCTTAACATGGGTGCCCTCGCCTTCGTCGGCGCGTTCCTGCTCGGCGCCGTGGTGCTGGGCATGTCCACCAACGAGATCCTGGCCAACTTCCCCGGCGGCCTCTTCCTGACCATCGTTGGCGTCACTTACCTGTTCGCCATTGCCCAGAACAACGGCACCATCGACCTTCTCGTGCGCGGTGCCGTCCGGCTGGTGGGAAGCCGGGTGGCCCTCATCCCCTGGGTCATGTTCGCCATCACCGCAGTCATCACGGCCGTGGGCGCACTGTCTCCCGCCGCCGTCGCCATCATTGCCCCCATCGCGCTCAGCTTCGCCGGGAAGTACAAGATCAGCCCGCTGCTGATGGGCATGATGGTGATCCACGGCGCCCAGGCCGGCGGCTTCTCGCCCATCGCCGTTTACGGCGTCACGGTCAACGGCATTCTTGCAAAGACCGACCTGGCCTTCAGCCCCACCGCACTGTTCCTTTCCAGCTTCGTCTTCAACTTCCTCATCGCGCTGGTCCTCTTTGTTGTCCTGGGCGGTCGCGGACTGTTGTCTTCCAAGGTGGGGCACTTCGTGGAGCAGGCCGCCGAGGCGCGGATGGCCGTCAGCGTCGGAGCCAAGGCCGGCTCCGATGTGCCGTTCAAGGGCTTCGGCTCCGGCATGTATGGCCCCCGGGATCCCGCAGGCGACGGCGTCGCAGCCACCAAAGAGCGCTCCGAGCGGATCCCGCAGCTGGTCACCATCGCCGGCCTGGTGGCACTGGCCGTCATCGCCCTCGGGTTCAAGGTGGACGTCGGGTTCGTGTCCATCACCATCGCCATCGTGCTGGCGCTTGTCTCGCCGGCAGCCCAGAAAGGTGCCATCAACAAGATCAGCTGGTCTACCGTGCTGCTGATCTGCGGCATGCTCACCTTCGTTGGCGTACTGGAGGAAGCCGGAACCATCGAGTTCGTCTCCAACGGCGTGGCCGGCATGGGCATGCCGCTGCTGGCGGCCCTGCTCATCTGCTTCATCGGCGCCGTAGTGTCCGCCTTCGCTTCGTCCACCGCCATCCTGGCGGCCCTGATCCCGCTCGCCGTGCCGTTCCTCTCCACCGGTGAAATCGGGGCGGTCGGCGTCATCTGCGCGCTCGCCGTTTCCGCCACCATCGTGGACGTTTCCCCGTTTTCCACCAACGGCGCGCTGGTGCTCGCCAACGCCCCCGAAGGCGTGGACAAGGACCGGTTCTACAAAAAGATCCTTGGCTACAGCGGCATCGTGATCGTCGCCGGGCCCATCCTGGCGTGGCTGGCACTGGTGGTGCCCGGATGGCTGTAGCTGGCCGGCCGCGCGCAAACTTCCCCGCCTGTTCGAGAAAAGGAACCCGCACATGAGCAGAACCGATAACGCACGGGGCCCCCTGTCCGGCCACCTTGTAGTTGACCTGAGCCGCGCTTTGGCAGGTCCGCACGCCGGCATGATGCTGGCGGACCTCGGTGCCCGCGTCATCAAGGTGGAGAACCCGGGAACCGGGGACGATACCCGGGGCTGGGGCCCACCCTTTGTCGGGCCCGCCGATGACCTCCAGTCCACCTACTTCATGTCCTGCAACCGCAACAAGGAATCCATCAGCCTGGACCTGAAAAGCGCTGACGGCCAGGAAGTGCTGCGCGGGCTGCTGGAACGAGCCGACGTGGTGATCGAAAACTTCCGCCCCGGGGTGATGGACCGGCTGGGCTTCCCGCCCGCGGCCATGCACGGGCTGAACCCCCGGCTGGTGATTCTCTCGATCACTGGTTTCGGCCATGACGGGCCGGAATCCCAGCGCAGCGGCTACGACCAGATCCTCCAGGGCGAGGCGGGACTGATGTCGCTCACGGGGTCCGGCCCGAACGACCCCCAGCGCGTCGGTGTCCCCATTGCAGACCTGCTTGCGGGCATGAACGGTGCGTTCGGTGTCCTGGCGGCGCTGGTTGAGCGGGAGCGGACCGGCAGCGGCCAGGTGGTGCGCACCTCGCTGCTGGCATCCCTGATCGGGGTCCACGCCTTCCAGGGCACCCGGACCACGGTGGCGGGGGAAGTCCCCGAAGCGCAAGGGAACCACCATCCCTCCATCGCCCCCTACGGCCTGTTCAACTGCAAGGACGGCAGCGTGCAGATCAGCGTCGGCAGCGAAAAGCTCTGGGCCTCCTTCGCCGCCGCCTTCGGCCTGGACCCGGCAGCGCCGGGCTTTGCCAGCAACGCCGAGAGGGTGCGGAACCGCGCCGCGGTGATTGCCGCCGTCGAACGCGCTTTCGCGGACTACGGAGCAGCAGAGTTGCTGCAGAAACTGAACGACGCCGGGATCCCGGCCGGGAAGGTGCGCTCGCTTGATGAGGTGTACGCGTGGGAGCAGGTGGCGTCCCAGGGCCTCGTGGTGGATGTGGACCATCCGGTACTCGGCAAGGTCAGCCTGCCCGGGCCGCCGCTGAGGTTCTTTGCCCCCGGTGACACTGCGGAAACCACCGTCACCGAGCACGACGCGCCGCCGCTGCTGGATGAGGACGGCCCTGCCATCCGTGAATGGCTGGGCCTGGCGGCTGTTGCAGCGGGAGTGTCCTGACATGCCCACCGTTGAGAAGGTGCGGCACCTCAATGCCGCCGAACTGCTGGCCGCCGTAGTGGACGACGGCTCGTTTGTCTCCTGGGATTCACCTGCGCAGGAGCCCGCACTGTCCGAGGAATACTTCCGCGACCTCGCCAAAGCCCGTGAACGCAGCGGGACTGACGAATCCGTCATCACCGGTGCCGGGCTCATTCGTGGACGACGGGTGGCGGTGATCGTCAGTGAGTTTTCCTTCCTGGCGGGATCGATCGGCCATGCTGCAGCTCAAAGGATCGTGGCCGCCATCGAACGGGCCACTGCGGAGGGACTGCCGCTGCTGGCCGGGCCTGCGTCCGGCGGCACCCGGATGCAGGAGGGAACGCTGGCCTTCCTGTCCATGGTGAAGATCACCGGTGCGGTGCGCGCCCACCGCCAGGCCGGCCTGCCTTACCTGGTCTACCTGCGCCACCCGACCACCGGCGGCGTCATGGCCTCCTGGGGATCCCTGGGCCACATCAACGTGGCCGAACCGGGTTCCCTCCTGGGCTTCCTGGGCCCGCGGGTTTACGAAGCCCTGCACGGCGAAGCGTTCCCGGAGAACGTCCAGGTGGCGGAAAACCTGTTCAACAAGGGCCTTATCGACGGCGTGGTGGAGCCTGCTGACCTTGCCTGCCTGGTGGCCAGGGCGCTGGATATCCTCTGCGCCCGCCGTGGTCCGCTGCCGGCGCCGCCGCCCTCGCTTGCCGTCCCGCCGGCTCCGGTGGACGCATGGACCTCCATTGGCATTTCCCGGCGGCCCCGCCGGCCGGACCTGCGGCAGCTCCTGAAACACGGCGCTTCCGATGCCCTGCCCCTGAACGGAACGGGGCAGGGGGAGAAGGACCCCGGGCTCCTCTTGGCCCTTGCGCGGTTTGGCGGACAGTCCTGCATCGTCCTGGGGCACGCCCGCCCACTGCGCAGGGACGCGGCCGGGATGGGTCCCGGCTCGCTGCGTGAGGCCCGGCGCGGCATGAAGCTGGCCGAGGAACTGCGGCTGCCGCTGCTCACTGTCATCGACACCGCCGGCGCGGCACTCTCGCAGGAAGCGGAAGAAGGCGGGCTGGCGGGCGAGATCGCGCGCTCGCTGCACGAGCTCATCGGGCTGGAAGCGCCGTCCGTTTCGGTGCTGCTGGGCCAGGGCGCCGGGGGAGGAGCCCTGGCACTGCTGCCGGCGGACCGGACCATCGCAGCGCAGCACAGCTGGCTCTCACCGTTGCCGCCCGAAGGGGCCAGTGCCATCGTCCACCGGACCACTGCACATGCTCCGGCCATGGCGCAGGCCCAGGGCGTGAATGTTGCGTCACTCTACGCGAACGGCCTGGTGGACCACATCGTGGATGAGCGCGACGACGCCTCGCTGGAACCCCAGGAGTTTTGCCGGCGGATGGCGCTCGCTATCGAATACGAGCTGGCATCCGTTGCGAGCAGTCCCGTGCCGGAGCTGGTGGCGGCCCGCTCTGCGAAGTACCGGAGCCTGGGCGACGGGTGACTCCGGTGGGGCAGTGCTTCTTGTGCCGCGCCCGCTGGCGGCACTGAACCCCACCATGGCTGCCTCGACTGCGCCACCGGCGCATGCCGCCACGCTTGTTAAGGTTGCTTATTGCAGGCGTTTGTTACTGGGGGAGGCTACCTGCGCTGGGCGGCGCGGGCGCGGTGGGCGTTCCTGCGGAGCTGAAGAATCCGGGCGCCGCCGGCGACGGCAACCACTACTGCCCCTGACACGCTGGCAATAAACAGGGCCATCCCCAGCGGGACCGTACCCTCAAACCCGAAGTACCGGACGAGCACCAGGTCCTGGTTCTGCAGGATGAAGATGATCAGCAAAATCAGGAGTACCAGCGCTGCCACGACGGCGGCCCACACTACGCCGGCGCGGGTCACCGGCGCATGGTTGGTGGCAGGGCGGGCGGGCGGTGGGGTGGTTGACGGCGTCGAATTCGGTGCCTGGACGCCAGCGGTGTCCGGGGCCGTGCCGTGACCGGTGTTGGCGTCGACGTGTGCGGGTGTTTCGCCAGGCGGGTTGGGTTCGACGTAACGTCCCGCGGATTCCGGCTGTCCGGCTGGCGGGTAGTTTCCGGTGCTCATGCTGGTTCCCTTCCCAGGACTCCTATGGACTGATACTAAGCATGCTTATGGTCCTACCCTAATGGGAGTCGGCGGAACAGTACAACGGGATGGAGATTCAGCGGTATCCGGCACTGCAGGTCCGGTCGCCGAAGTCCCTCCTGGGCCTGCCCGGTGAGTCCTACCGCTACCGCCAACGCAAGCATCCCACAATGCCTTGGCCGGCTTTTGGCAGCTCAGGTTCCGGCAATCCTGGTTCCCGAAATCGCTGCTACGTTCCGGAGATCCGTTCAGCGTGCTGCAGTTCCTCGATGCTCAGTTCTGCCAGGCCGCTTGTGAGGAGTTTCCACCGGGAAGTGGTGCCGTCAGGCGTGTCGAACGCGCCGGCTGCCAGGGCGCTGCCGATGAGCCGCCGCACCTCGGGCTCGGATGCGGGCGCGGTGGCGAAGACGATCCGCAGCGAAACGCTGTCCCCCTCGCGGGACCAGCCGGTATGGTGCGCGGCCAGCGGGCACGGCGGCGGGTGTTCCCAGTTCCCGCATAAGGCGGTAGTGATGGCGGCACCGGGAGCAGCAGGATCGGCGGCGCCTTCCATCAACAGGGTGGCCGCATGCACATACAGTCCGTTCACCGCGCTGATCCTTTCCGCCAAAACATGATTCGTGCTGCCGCAGCCCGGCATGCTCCATAAAACACACCCTCCGCAGGCAACCGTTGCAACCTACGCCACCACAAACCAAAGTTCGCAAACACAACCCTCGCAAACACAACCCTCGCGAACACAACCCTCGCAAACAAAGCGGAAGGGGCTCCGGCGGAGTCCCTCCCGTGTTAACGCACCGTCAAGGCGTCAGACCCTCTCTTTGCTCTTTTCAGCCGAGGGAGTGCGCGGAGCTGGCGTCCTGCGCCAGTTGGGGAATGCCCAGAACGTGAAGTCCTGCGCCTTGACCGGCTTCTCCGGAGTTTCCGCCGGGGTTTCCTGCTTCGCCTCGGGCTGGCGTTCAGTTTCTTTCCTGATGCCCCACCCGAAGTCCTTGCTGGATGAATAGCACATCACAGGCCTCCTCATAGTGACTGCCCTTTAATCGTCCTCCTGTTAGCCCCCGGAGTCGAGGTGTGGACAGTGCTGCCTTGTCCATGAGCTGTGAACCGCCAGGGTGGAAACAGGCAGCGGACGGGAAGGCCTGGACGCCTGGTCAATGGCCACCGGACAGTACGTCCTCGGCCTCCTGCGGCTGATGGAACTGGCAAGGCCCCGGGTGGCGGAGCGGCAGCAGGCAGGTCCAGCCGGTGGGCAGGTGCACCAGGGCGCACCGTCCCGTGGTGGCCAGGTCCTCCCTCACATTGGCGTTGCTGAGGTCCGGCCTGTCACCTGCCGGCTGCGATGTGCCGCTGCTTGTTGCGGTGGAGGATTCTGCATTCATTGCGGCAACTCCCCTTCGAGTGATGGCACATCCCGGAACGGGAAACTGTCTGGTCCTGCCCAGTCTGCTTCCCCGGGGTTACAGGCGGATGAAGCCGGCGTTAGATCCAGGTCAACAACCCCAAGGTTTGGAACGGGGAAGTGTTAGAAGCCCAGTTGCCGGGCCACCTGCAGCAGGAGCGTCTCAGAGCCCAAGGGGCCCACCAGTTGAACCCCCATCGGCAGCCCTTCGCCGGGTGGGCCACCGGTCCAGTGGACGGGAATACTGATCGCTGGCAGGCCGCACACGTTAACCATCGAGGACCACGGGGCGAATTCGCACTGTTTCCGGTAGTCGCCGTCGGCATCACCGGCCCACTGTGCCGACGGCCAAGGCGAGTTGCCGTGCGACGCTCCCGTGAACCAGCCCACGGGGCGTGGCGTTTGGGCGAGTGCCGGCATCAGCAGCAGGTCCCACTGTGCGTACTGCGTCACCGTGTCCCGCTCAAACTGCCGCAGGAAGGCCAGAGCCTCGTTCAGCTTGGCAGAACTTCGCTGCTGGGCCCTGCGGCGGAAAGTCCGGGTGAGCGGCGCCAGCAACGCTTCACGGTGGGGACTGATCCGCGCCGCACCCACTGCCGCCGTCCAGGCCGTAGTGAACGCATCCGGATACCGGTTGTCGTATCGGACCGCTGCCTCGCTGAGCGAATGGCCGGCGCCTTCCAGGAGTTTCTCCCCCGCACGGAGTGCGTCCATGGCCTCCTGGTCCGGGGTGAACGGGAAGGTCCCCTGCCAGGGGCTGTCCAGCGTGACGCCGATCCGCAGCCGAGGCGGCTCCTGTTCCACCGACGCAAGGTAGCTGCCTTCCGCGGACCCGGCCGGGACCAGCGCATCCATCATCAATGCCGCATCAGCGGCGCTCCGCGCCAGGGGACCGGCCACCACCAACCTGCCGGGGTCGCCCAGGCTTTCCCCAGCGGGCACCAGCCCGCGGCCGGGTTTAAGCCCCACGAGGCCGCACGCCGCGGCAGGGATCCGGATGGAACCGCCGCCGTCCGTGCCGGGAGCGAAGGGAAGCAGTCCGGCGGCCACAGCCGCCGCGCTGCCGCCGGAGGATCCACCCGAGCTCCTGCTCAGGGCGTAGGGATTGCGCGACGGCGGCGCCACCCGGTTTTCGCTGTAAGCCGTCAGTCCGAATTCCGGCACTTGGGTTTTGCCCAGCGAGACCACGCCCGTTTCCTTGAGCAGCGCCACCAGGGGGCTGTCGGTGACAGCGGGTTTGTGGTCCAGGGCCGCGCTGCCGTGGGTGGTCACTATGCCGGCTACGTCGGTGAGGTCCTTGAAAGCCAGGGGCATACCGTGCAGGAGCGGGAGCTCTTCCGGGAGGTTTCGGGCAAAGAGCGAGTCGGCGGCGCGGGCACTCTTCATCGCCTGCTCGGCCGTCACCGTGACAAACGCGCCCAGCAGGGGATTCTGCTCTTCAATCCGCGCCAGGAAGTGGGCTGTGGCCTCCGCTGAGGAAACCTCTCCCGTGCGCAGGCTCTCCCGGAGCGCAACGGCGGAAAGTTCGTGGAGCTCAGCCAAAGTGCCCCGGGTCCCAAGACTCTCCGCACAGCTCCAGGGACTCCGGGGCCGCGCCGCTGGAGGCGGCGGGGTGGTCTACCGGCAAGGATCCTCCCAGGCTTCTTGCTGCAAGATGGTCCTAAAAAGCCTAACCCGCGGCCCTTCCGCAAAGGCAAGGGTGCGGGCCGCCGCAAGTGGGACTGATGCGGGGGACAGCGCTGGGTTCGGCGACGGTGCTGGTCCCGGGGACGGTGACGTGCCGGCCGATGGCTTAGGGCAGGGTACTAGGCTTAAAGCTGACCCACGATCTGCCAGACAGGACTCCCCATGAGCGATTTCGATACCGTCCCCGTCAATGACATCCCCGACGACGCCGCGATCCTTGATGTCCGTGAGGACTACGAATGGGTGGCCGGCCATGCCGACGGCGCCCTCCACATTCCCTTGGACCAGTTGCCTGCCCGGCTCGATGAACTCGATCCGGACCAGGATCTCTACGTCATTTGCCGGACCGGCGGCCGGTCCTTCCGCGCCGCACAGTGGCTGACCGGCCAGGGCTACACCGCCATCAATGTCTCCGGAGGCATGGACCAGTGGTTGGAAGCCGGAAAGCCCCTGGTCTCGGATAACGGGTTGAAGCCCATGGTGCTCTAGCCTCCGCGCGCGTCCCCGCCCTTCCGCCGCCTGTCCAGGGCGCTCATATGCTTCAAAAGGAATACCTATGCCTGCGTCCCGCGTCACCTATGCCTTTCTTGGGCCCGAAGGCACGTTCACGGAGGCCGCGCTGCTGCAGGTGCCGGGCGCTGCGCAGGCGAGGCGCGTGCCGGCGTCGAACGTGAACGCAGCACTGGACAAAGTCCGCGAGGGTTCCGCCGACGCCGCCATGGTGCCGATCGAAAACTCCGTGGAGGGCGGTGTCACCGCCACCCTTGACGCCATTGCCAGCGGGCAGGAACTGCGGATCGTCCGCGAGGTCCTGGTGCCTGTCAGCTTTGTCCTGGTGACCCGGCCGGGTGTGCGGCTGCAGGATATCCGGCGGGTGTCCACACATGGCCATGCCTGGGCGCAGTGCCGGCTGTGGATGGACGCCCACCTTCCGGACGCGGAATACGTTCCAGGATCCTCCACCGCTGCGGCTGCCTTGGGGCTACTCGCCGACGACTGCTCCTATGACGCCGCGATCTGCGCCCCGCTCGTTGCCGACGAACAGCCAGGACTCTCCGCGCTCGCACGGGACATTGGTGACAATCCGGATGCGGTAACACGGTTCATCCTGGTCAGCCGTCCGGGCATCCTCCCCCAGCGCACCGGCGCGGACAAGACCACAGTTGTGGTGCCGCTGCCCGAAGACCGGCCGGGCGCCCTGATGGAGATCCTGGACCAGTTCGCGAGTCGTGGCGTGAACCTCAGCCGGATCGAGTCCAGGCCCACCGGCCAGTACCTGGGCCACTACTTCTTCAGCATCGACGCCGATGGCCACCTTGCTGACGCGCGGCTGGCTGATGCCCTGGCGGGGCTCCACCGCATCAGCCCGGCCACCCGTTTCCTGGGCTCGTACCCGGGGGCGGACCAGCAGGAGACAGTGGTGGAACCGCACACCTCGGACGCGGCGTTCCGGGCGGCCCGGGCATGGGTGGCAGGGCTGCAGCCGGGACCTGCGCGCACGGAAAACGGTTCCGCCGCTTCGCCCACAGCGTAGGCAATTGCCTTCCCTACCACTTCCGCGGGCTGTGGACAATGCGTATGCTTGCTTGATCCACAATGGGGATGGCCCCTAACGAAGGGAGCGGGTCATGACTAGCAACAGCACTGACAATGATGGCCAGGGAATGATCGTCAATCCCCGTCCCACTGCCGACAACCAGGACTGGGACGGCGACGACGCTGACCGTGCTGACCGCCTGCGCTTCGAAGAGGAACAGGCCATGATCCGTGAGCAGTCCGAGGCCCGCGCCGCCGCTAAAGCCGCAGCAGAGGCGAACAAGGAAGCCCACGCCTGACCCGCTGGTCCAGCCGCTGCTTCAGCCGCTGGTTCAGCCCAGTGACGCCTGACCCTTAACCCTGATCAACAACGAGCGCGGTTCCACCTGGACCGTGACCTTGGTGGCCTCGCCTGCCGTGTCCCCGTCGAGCTGGGTGGGCATCGGTTCCGGGCACTTGATGATGATCCTGCCGGACCGGTAGACGGTCATGATGGGCAGCTTCCCGCTGTGCTTGAACATGATCTTGACGTACATCAGCAGCCAGCCAATGGCACTGCGGGGACTCATCACCACCACGTCCAGCATGCCGTCGTCGATCATGGCCTGCGGGATGAAATCGATGCCGCCCGGAACCAGGCCGCAGTTGGCAAAGAGGATGCTGCGGACATTGCGGATCTGGTCCGGACTGCCGTCCAGGGAAATGGAGATTTTCTTCCGACGGCCGGGCAGGTGGCGCATTCCGGCCTCCGTATAGGCCAGCCACCCGAAGGTCTTCTTCAGGCCTGCATTGGTATCGGCCAGCACCTCAGCATCCATGCCGAGTCCCGCGATCACCAGGAATACGTGTTCGGACGAATGCCCGGTCCGGGAGTTCTCAATGCCCATCCGGGCGGTATCGATGTAGCGCTGGCGGCCGAAGAGGGCAGTCTGGACGTTGCCGTGGAGGTCGTAGACGTCCAGGTCCACATTCCGCGCCAGCAGGTTCCCGGTACCCAGCGGGATCAGGCCCATGGCAACTCCCGTGCCTGCGAGGGACTCAGCCACCACCCGCACGGTACCGTCGCCGCCGCCCACCAGGACGACGTCGGGCTTGTCCGCCAACGCTGCCCGCACCTGCGAGAAGCCCGGATCCTCCGCCGTCGTCTCGTAAAAGACGGGCTCGTCCCACCCGGCCGTAAGGCAGGCGCGGTGGATGGCGGCTTTCGCTTCGGGGGAGCGTGCCTTGATGGGGTTCAGTATCACCGCCACGCGCTGCTGGCTGAGGCCTGCCTCGTGTGCTTCGCCGGCAACCGCGCTGCGCACGTGCAGGGCCTTGAGCCTGCGGACTCCCCACCAGCTGGAGATGGCGAAGGCAAGCGCCACCGCTATCAACAGGTAGAGAATCAGGTCGCTCATGGTTCCTCAACAGTATCCCGGCGGGAGGCGGGCTTTCGGGCATAGTGGCCGGCCGCCGTCGTACTCCGCCGGATTGGATACCCTTATGTGGTGATCGACGTAAAAGACCTCAGCGAAAACCCGGAGAAGTTCCGAGCCAGCCAGCGCGCCCGCGGCGCGGACGAATCGGTGGTGGACGCGATCATTTCCGCCGACTCCGCACGCCGCGCGGCGCTGATCCGCTTCGAGAACCTCCGGGCGGAGCAGAACGCCTTCGGCAAGAAGGTGGCCCAGGCCAAGGGGGACGAGAAGAAGGCCCTCCTGGCCGAGGTCAAGGAGCTCGCCAACTCGGTGAAGGCAGCCTCCGCCGAAGCCGATGCCGCGCAGACCAAGCAGGAGGAACTCCTGCGCACCATCCCCAACCTCATCGAGAACGGTGTGCCCGAAGGCGGCGAGGACGACTACGTGGTGGTCAAGACCGTGGGCACGCCCCGCGAATTCCCCGACTTTGAGCCCAAGGACCACCTGGAGATCGGCGAGCTGATCGGTGCCATCGACATGGAGCGCGGCGCCAAGGTGTCCGGTGCACGTTTCTACTTCCTCCGTGGCGTGGGTGCCCGGCTGGAGATGGCGCTGCTGCAGATGGCCATGGACCAGGCTATCCAAGCCGGTTTCATCCCCATGATCACCCCCACTTTGGTGCGTCCAGAGACCATGCAGGGTACGGGCTTTGACGTCAAGCACGACGCCGAGATCTACCGTCTCGCCGAAGACGACCTTTACCTGGTGGGCACCTCCGAGGTGGCGCTGGCCGGATACCACGCGGACGAGATCCTGGACTTCTCTGCCGGGCCCATCCGCTACGCCGGCCAGAGCTCGTGCTACCGGCGTGAGGCCGGTTCGCACGGCAAGGACACCCGCGGCATCATCCGTGTCCACCAGTTCAACAAGGTGGAAATGTTTATCTACACCACGGTTGAAGAGGCCGCCGCCGAGCACCAGCGGCTCCTGGCGTGGGAAGAGGAGATGCTGGCCAAGTGCGAGCTGCCGTACCGGGTAATTGATACCGCTGCCGGCGACCTCGGCACGTCCGCAGCCCGCAAGTACGACTGCGAAGCCTGGGTTCCCACCCAGGGTGCGTACCGTGAGCTGACCTCGACCTCCAACTGCACCACCTTCCAGGCGCGCCGCCTGAACATCCGCGAACGGGCCGTGAACTCCGAAGGTGTCACCAAGGGCACCCGGGCTGTGGCCACGCTGAACGGAACACTTGCCACCACCCGCTGGATCGTGGCGCTCCTGGAGCACCACCAGAACGCCGACGGCTCGGTCAACGTGCCCAAGGCGCTGCAGAAGTACCTGGGCGGGCTCGAGGTCCTCCCGGTCCTGTAGGTTTCGGCCCTCGTCCCTAGCTTGGGTTTCGCACCCTCTAACGGACTCTGCACCTGCGCGTTCACGGGTGCAAAGTCCGTTAGAGGGTGTTCTTGTTCCTGTTCCCGCTGCCAGGCAGCCCCGCATTTCGTAGCAGCGCACCGAGCCGGGCTGCATCCGAAGCGGTCGCCCAGTCCCAGCGCACCACTTTGAACCCGGCTGCGCGGAGTTTGTCCTCGCGTTTCTTCTCGGCCAACACGGCCTGGCGTGCGGTCTGGCCGCCGAGGTACTCGTCGCGCAGGTACTTCGCGTCGCCGTCGAACTCCCCGATGAGTTTGAACTTCGGCCAGAAGAAGTCGGTTCGGGCGATGAAGTGCCCTCCTATGTGGAAATTTGCCTGGAGCAGGGGCGCGGGGAAACCCAGAACGTGCATCTGTGCTCTGCTCAGCGATTCGCCGGCTGACCCTGAATTAGCAACGGCGAAGTCGAGCACCCGGGTTACCCATCGTCGGCGCGCCCCTGAATCGAGACGTGCGGCCAGCTCCAGCAACTCTTCCCGGCTGACACGAGGCCCGGAGGTGCGCCGGGTGCCGATCGCATGGTCGGCCAGTACTACCCCGGCTGCAAAGCTGTCCCTTGCGATAACTGCCGCCACAGTCTCCCGCAGGGGCGTCAGCAACAGCTCCTGGTGGCGGACGGTTGGTTCCTGTGGACCGTGGCGTGCGATGCCGTAGGCGGTGATCCCTTCGATTCCGGTTAGTCCCGAAGGCAGTACGGCTGCAGACGTCGTGGGATGCGTCTCACCCCTGTGCCCCCTTGAGGCTCGGGAAAGGTGGACATGGCTCGGAACCTCGAGCAATTCCAGATCCCATAACGACGCTGCGGTGTTGAGGCAAAACTTGGACTGAGGAAGTTCAAGCTTCACCGCCAGGACTGTTTGCCGGTACCTTTCCCAAGGCGTCAGGGAGATCCACTCATCCTTGGCGGCGTAGACGCCTTTCCGGACGCGGACCAACTCCCCGCGGGCATAGCGCCTGCTGAGTGAACGGAAGTCTCCGGTACTGCGGTGGAACGCTGCGGCATCAATCAATTGCATGTCCATTACTGTTGCTGCAACGGTGGTTGGCACTGAAGCGACTGCCGGCGTATGTGGACAACAATCGGAAACGGCTCAGCACACCCGGGAACGGACTTTACACCGGCGCATGCGGGGGTGCGCTGTCCGTTGGCGGGTGCCATTCGGTCTTAGGAGCGCAGGACCCGCGGGACGCCAACTCCCATTAACCAACTGTTCAATAACTCTGTGGCGCGCGTCCTAGCGGTTTTTTGGGGGTTTCTGCTCTACTTGATGGATGACAACGCTGACTGAAACCTCAGTCGCCGGCAACGATGACCGGCGAGACAACGAAAACAACAACGTAGACCAAAAGCTGATGGTCGCCCTGGACGTGGATGGCACCCTGGTGGACCACGACGGGCACATGTCCCCGGCTGTTCGTGAAGCGGCGCAGGCAGTAGTAGCCGCCGGCCACGAGGTCATGATCGCCACCGGCCGCTCGCTCAACGCCATGCTGCCCATCATTGAAAACATCGGCATTGACCGCGGTTACGCCGTGTGCTGCAACGGCGGCGTGACCCTGCGGCTGCACCCCGATCTGGACAACGGCTACGAGGTCATCCACAAGGCCACGTTCGATCCGGCTCCCGCCCTCCGCGCTCTCCGCGAACGGCTTCCATCCGCCAAATACGCGCTGGAGGACGAGGACGGCAACTTCCTGTCCACCGAACGCTTCCAGGACCCCAGTTTTGGTGTGGAGGCGGTGGGGGTCGATTTTCACACCATGCTCGAAGCAACCGCCGTGCGCGTGGTGGTCTTCAGCACCGAAAACACACCCGAAGAGTTCAATGAGGCCATTGAGCACGTAGGCCTCGCCGGTGTCACCTACTCGGTGGGCTGGACGGCGTGGCTGGACATCGCTGCGGCGGGGGTTACCAAGGCCAGCGCCCTGGAAAACCTGCGCGGCCGGCTCGGCATCGAACCCCACCTCACAGTGGCAGTCGGCGACGGCCGGAACGATATCGAGATGCTGACCTGGGCCGGGCGGGGAGTTGCCATGGGCCAGGCTCCGGCGGAAGTGATCGAGGCAGCTGACGAGGTCACCCACTCGGTGTACGACGACGGCGCCGCCTACGTGCTGCGCAGCCTCCTTTAGCCGGGAGGACCTGGGCGGTTACCGGGGCGGCCGGCAATTCCTGGCCAGGTCCCGCCGTCGGGCAGAATGGAAGGCATGACCCTTACGACGTTTGCCCTCATCCGCCACGGCCAGACTGACTGGAATGCGGAGCGCCGCCTGCAGGGCTCCACGGATATCCCGCTGAACGACGTCGGCCGGGCACAGGCGCGTAACGCCGTCGCCGTTTTGTCCGCGTACGAATGGGACGCCATCGTGTCCTCGCCACTGAGCCGCGCGGCGGAGACAGCTGATGTGATCGCCGCCGGGCTGGGGCTCAGCGAGGTCCGCCGCATGCCCGAACTCACGGAGCGGAGCTTTGGGCCGGCCGAGGGGATGCAGGCTGGCCCCGAACTGGACGCGCTCCGCATCCCTGGCGGCTTCCGCGGCGCCGAAAGCGAAGACGAAGCAGCCGACCGGGGCCTGGCCGCCCTGGAGGCACTGGCCGCGGAATATCGCGGACGGCGCCTTCTCGTCGTCGCGCACGGGACGCTCCTGCGCGTGAGCCTCAGCCGCGCTGTGGGCAGCACGCTGAAAAGCATCGACAACGCGGTGCTCAACTTGGCTCATCACCACGCGATCGACGGCTGGCAGCTCGAATACTTCAACGGCGAGCCGGTGATGGCGGCCAGCCAGGGCTGACCCTGCTCAGCGCGCCTCGAGGATCAGGGCCAGCAACCGTGCTGCGGCCGGCCGGGCCGCGTGCTCCTCGTTCCACTGTGCCCGGGCCACCGCCTTGCTGACAGCCTGCGTGGTGATCCCGAGTTCCTGGGCCACGGCTTTCTGCTGCCCTCGGACTCCCGGAGTCAGCAGGTCCAGGACCCGCCACTCGGCATCGGAGCGGTCACGGACAATATGCCCGAGCAGCCGCAGCACGGCCTCGGCGTCATGGGCAACCTCGGCCAGCGGACCCTCCACTGCCAACGGAACCCTGTAATTGCTGTTCCGGAGCCGGTCCACCGCCCGCCGGGCATACACCAGCCCATGGCCGGATGCGTCCTTGATCTGGTTGGGCAGGGGTTCATTCACCGGCCCGACGCCGATCCCCACGTACCACGCACCGGCCCGCAGCGCGATCAGTGCCGCTTCCACAGCCTGGTGCGGACACTCCACGATGCCCTGGACTTCGTCTTCCACGGACCGGTCGAAGTCCAGGCGCGCGGGAATGTGCCGCAGGTCCTTGAGCAGCTGCGGCACCCGGTCACCATCGCGCCGGCTATCGGTCTGGTTGATTGTCAGCGTGAACATCTGAAAGCACAGCCTACCCGCAGGTAGCCTCCGCGGGGCAAGCGGGGTTGCCTCGTCCGGGCCCATCTGGTGCGATGGAGCAACGGCCGCCTTTGGGCGGTGACCGCGACGTGAGGATGGGTATGACCAGCAGCATGGGGCAGGACGAACTCGAACTGGTGGACCGCTGGTGGCGGGCTGCCAACTACCTTTCGGTAGGCCAGATCTACCTCCGCTCCAACCCGCTGCTGCGCGAACCGCTGAAGGCCGGGCACACCAAGTCCCGGCTGCTGGGGCACTGGGGCACCACGCCCGGGCTGAACTTCATCTACGCCCACCTGAACCGCGTCATCCGCCGCGACTCAGCCGAGATGCTCTTTGTTGCAGGACCCGGCCATGGCGGTCCAGCCGTCGTCGCGAACGCCTGGCTGGAAGGCACCTACTCTGAAATTTATGGCCACGTGGGCAACGACGAGGATGGCCTGGCGGAACTCTTCCGGCAGTTTTCCTACCCCGGCGGCATCCCCAGCCATGCCGCCCCGGAGACTCCCGGCTCCATCAACGAGGGCGGCGAACTCGGCTACTCCCTCGCCCACGCCTACGGTGCGGTCCTCGACAATCCCCAGCTGGTGGCCGCCGTCGTGATTGGCGACGGCGAGGCGGAGACCGGGCCGCTGGCCGCGAGCTGGCACTCCCATAACTTCCTCGACCCGGCAGCGGACGGCGCGGTCCTGCCCATCCTGCACCTGAACGGCTACAAGATTGCCAACCCCACGGTCCTGGCGCGCATGCCTGAAGCGCAGCTCGAGCAGCTCCTGCGCGGTTACGGCCACGAGCCCTATTTCGTGACGGTGAAGGATCCGGACAACACGGAGCAGGCCCACCGAGACTTCGCGGCGGCGCTGGAAAGCTGCATGACGGATATCCGTGCCATCCAGGACGCCCGGCGGACGCCGGAGAGCGGCGGGCAGGCAGGCGGGGATGCTGCTGAGGCGCCGCATTGGCCCATGATTGTGCTTCGCTCGCCGAAGGGCTGGACCGGGCCGCGCGAGGTGGACGGTTTGCAGGTTGAGGGAACGTGGCGGAGCCACCAGGTACCGCTGTCCGAGGTCCGCACCAACGGCGACCACCTGCGGCTGCTGGAGGAGTGGCTGCAGTCCTACCGCCCGGAGGAACTGTTCGACGGCGACGGGCGGCTCCGGCCCGACGTCGCCGAGGGTGCGCCCACCGGCGACTTCCGGATGAGCGCCACACCGCACGCCAACGGCGGCCTGCTCCGCCGCGCGCTGAAGCTGCCCGCCTACCGTGACCACGCCGTCGAGGTTGCCAAGGCCGGGACCGAGCGCGTCAGTCCCATGATCACTTTGGGTTCCTGGATGCGGGACGTGGTGGCCCTGAACATGGAAACGTTCCGGCTGTTCGGCCCGGACGAGACGGCGTCCAACCGGCTCCAGAACGTCTACGAGGTCACGGACAAGGTGTGGCAGTACCGGATTGACGACGTCGATGAGCACCTTGCGCGCTCCGGCAGGGTGATGGAGGTGCTGAGCGAGCACCTGTGCCAGGGCTGGCTGGAGGGTTATCTGCTGACCGGCCGGCACGGGGTCTTCAATTGCTATGAGGCGTTCATCCACATCGTTGATTCGATGTTTAACCAGCATGCCAAGTGGCTGAAGGTGCACCGGAAACTGCCGTGGCGCCAACCGGTCGCGTCGCTGAACTACCTGCTGTCCTCACACGTCTGGCAGCAGGACCACAACGGGTTTTCGCACCAGGACCCCGGGTTCATCGACCACGCGGTGAACAAAAAGGCCGAAGTCATCAGGGTGTACCTGCCGCCGGATGCGAACACGCTGCTGTCGGTGATGGAACACTGCCTGGCGTCCACCGATTACGTGAACATCGTGGTCAGCGGCAAGCAGCCCTCACCCACCTGGCTGGGGCCGGACGACGCCGCCACCCACTGCCAGCGCGGGCTGGGGATTTGGGAGTTTGCGGGCTCGGAGGTGCCGGGGGAGGAGCCCGACGTCGTCCTGGCCTGCGCTGGCGACGTGCCTACGGTGGAGACGGTGGCGGCGGCGGAGCTGCTCCGGCTGGGGGCGCCAGGGCTGAAGGTCCGCGTAGTCAATGTTGTTGACCTGATGCGGCTGCAGGACGAGAGCGAACACCCGCACGGGCTGCCGGCGCGGGACTTTGACGGGATCTTCACCGCGGACAAGCCCGTCATCTTCGCGTACCACGGCTATCCGTCGCTGATCCACCGGCTGGCCTACCGCCGCTCCAACCAGGAGGGCCTGCACGTGCGCGGCTATAAGGAAGAAGGGACCACCACCACACCCTTCGACATGGCCATGCTGAACGGCATCGACCGGTTCCAGCTGGCCATCGACGCCATCGACCGCGTGCCTGGCCTGGCGGAGAAGCACTCCATGCTGCGGCAGGAGCTCCAGGACCGCCGGATCCGGGCCCGCGAGCACACGCGTACACACGGCGAGGATCCGGAAGAGATCCGGAACTGGAAACTCGGCTGACCCCCGCCTCTTAGCCGCCCGGGCCCACCAGCCCGTCGAGGCCGCCCGTGGGCAGGTGGATCCAGCCTTCCTTGATGGCGGCTGCGGAATGTGCGTCATCAGGCTGCGCGGTGAATCCGACGGCGGCCGCGCGGGCGGTAAGGGAAGCGACGACGGCGTCAAACAGGTCGTCCGAGCCGGCCAGCCGTTCCTCGTGCCCGGCTAAGTCCAGCCAGGGTGCGTGCCCGCGCAGGCTTTCGAGCAGCACGGAGAGGCGTTCGGCCTCCGTGGTGCCGCGTCCTTTGTAGCCGCGGGCTGCCAGGCCCCAGAGCTTGAGCGAGGCAGCAGGATAGACCTCGGCCAGCTTGCCGGAGCCGTCCCTTGGCTGTGGGCCGTGCAGGGTTGCGATCTTTGCCTGGATGACGGCGCACCGCATGGCCGGGTGCGCGAGCCGGTCCGCCGAGACACTGAGCGGGATCAGGCCGGTCCTTGCGGTGACGAAGCGGTCCGTGTCCCGGTAGGCGAGGAGGCGCCGGCCCTCAATGCCGTCGTATGCCAGGACGGGGCCGCCGTCGAACTCCAGATGCCCGGTAAGGAACGGGATCAACGCCTGCGGCCAGCCGACGGGGCAATCAATGCCCGTCATGTCTGTGGCTCCGAACAGCTCCACGATCTCCTGGTCAGACACATCGAGTGCGAGGTGCGCCAGCCGCGCGGAGCCCTGGCCCCATTCGATGACCGCCACCGCCGTCTTTTTGGTGGCCGCGGCAAGGTCCACTCCGAGCGTTCTCACGGAACCAGACTCTACCTCCGGCTGCATTTGTGACGGCCTGGCCCGGTTCAGGATGGCTTGGCCCGTTCTGGACACCTGGTGACTCCGGACCCTTTGATCTGGAACTCTGGTGCATGTGGGCCGCCTGCCAACAATGCCCGAAAGGATCAACCGCATGCCCTGGCTCGACGTGCTCGGCAACGACATCCACTACACGGACTCCGGCCGGGGCCAGCCAATTGTGCTGCTGCACGGCCATGCCTCCGCGGCAGCCTGCTGGGAGCCGATCACGGCCGAACTCGAGCAGGATTTCCGGGTGTTGACCTACGACACCTACGATCACGGCTGGTCGTCGAACTCGCCCCGCCAGGGACCACTGGTGGACCGGGCCGCAGAGCTGGATCAGTTCATCGCTTCACTCGGCCTTAAGGATCCGGTGATTGTGGGCCAATCCATGGGCGGCATGACGGCCCTCCGCTGGGCGGTCCGGAACCCCGGCGGCGCTTCAGCACTGGTGGTCTGCGGGATGGGGTGGCCGCTGGTGGTGCCGCCGCCCGGGCAGCCCGGCCAGGCAGAGAAATTCGAGGTGTTCAGCTCGCTTGATGCGGACGAGCGGATCTGGCTGGGGGTGGGGAATTCCTTCACGGAGTGGTGGATCGCCGAGAACCCCAAGGACTATGCCCGTTATATCCGCGTCCGCTCCACAGCTGCCGCCATCGAAGCCGCCCGCTACCCGCGCAGCCTCGAGCAAAGCCAGGGCGAGTTCCTCAGCGCCGATCCGGCGGATGTGGACTGGTTCCAGCAAGGACTGGAATCCATCACCAGCCCGCTGCTGGTGCTGATCGGAGACCAGGAAAGGCCGCTCATCCGCCGCGGTGCGGAGCACGTGGCCGCCACCGTTCCGGGTGCCAGCCTCCTGGTGGTCGAGGACGCCGGACACAACGCCTACTTCCAGCGCCAGGACATCCTGGTGGAAGCCATCCGCAACTTGGTTGCCGCCTGACACGAAGTCCTTAGTCAGGCCGCCTGGTACGTCAGCGCGCCCGGGACCCCGCCCTTTTCGCCGAGAGAGTCTCCCCGTGCGAAAGCCGCCCAGAGGCTCCGCACTTGCCGCCCGACGTCGTCCACGTCCTTCCAGGCCGCGCCGGCGATCAGCCCCACGCCGTCCCAGGTGCTCCGGTTGCCAAAGAGAAGGGGAAGGTCGATGGTGTGGGCCGCGCCGAAAATGTTGCCCGGCGCATGCCAGTGAAGCACGTAGCGGTGGGCTTTCCCGCCTGCCCTGGCATGGCGGCGGGCGAATCTCCGGGCGGCCCTGCCGTACACGGTCTCGGTGACCACCCAGTCAATGGCCCGGACGGCGGCGGTTCCAGCAACCGGAACGCGGGCCAGCCGGCTCAGGTACGGGCTGCGCGGCAGGAACAGCCGCGCCTCTTCAGACGTATGCCCGATCAGCACCTGTATCCCGGGCGCGGAACGGTTCCACGCAGCCTCGATGTCCGGTTCCTCCGGCAGGGGCGCGTGCCCGTACTGAGTCCCGAACGGCATGGCGGCGAGCATTCCGAACTTCCGGGCCACCTGCGCCACGTGGTCCTCCCGCTCCACCACATCCATGGCCGGGGTGTCGCCGTCAACTGCCTCGGCGGCGATGCCCATCGCATGGTTCATCTTTGCCCTGCCCCGGGAGATGCCCAGCGGGGCGCTTTGGATGATGGCCCGCTGGAACAGCTGCGGCGCCTCAGGGGTGGCCATGAGGTGCGCGATGGCGTCGCCACCGGCGGACTGCCCGAATGCCGTCACGCGCCCCGGATCACCGCCGAACGCGCCAATGTTCCGCTGCACCCAGCGAAAGGCCTCCAACTGGTCCAGCAGGCCCAAGTTTCCGGGACGCCCCGACCGCGTGGCCAGGAATCCGAACAGCCCCAGCCGGTAGGTCACCGAAACCACCACCACGCGGTTCTCGGCCACCAGAACTGCGGGGTCAAAGATGGCCAGGTCCCCCGAACCGGTGGTGTAGGAACCGCCGTGGATCCACACCATCACCGGCAGCCGCTCGCCCACGGCCAGATCCGCAGGCATGGTGATGGAGAGGTTCTGGCAGTCCTCGCTGCCCGGAAGTTCCCCGTAGCGGGTGCCCAGGACGTCGTCGAGGAACGGAACCGGTCCCTGCGGGCAGGCTGGGGCGGGGGAGGTGGCCGCATACGGTTCGGTCCAGTCCGGCACAGGAACGGGAGTCTGGAAACGCGCGGCCCGGGCGTAGGGGATGCCGGTGGCCCGAAGGACGTCCCCGTCGCGCCGGCCGGTAACGGGACCGCAGGGCGGGGTAAAGATGGGTGATGAGCTCACCGACCTACCCTAAAGCACAACTCTTAAACCACAACGCGGGGTCACTTCCGGCCCAATTTCGGTGGTGAATTGGGCGAGATGTGACCCTCCCCGCCCGCCCCCTAGCCTCGCAAGCTCGGCCAAGGAACCCTGCGGGCGTGGGCCCACGTTGCTTTATGCGGGGGATCAGTGGCCGGTGGGCACGTAACGCTTGATGGAGGCTTCCAGCTCGGCTTCGGCGGCGGCGCGGTCGCCCCAGCCCTCGGCCTTGACCCACTTGCCCGGCTCCAGGTCCTTGTAGCGGGTGAAGAAGTGCTCGATTTCCTTGATCAGGAACTCGTTGACGTCGCTGACTTCCTGGATGTGGTCGAAGCGGGCATCCACCGGAACGCAGAGGATCTTGGCGTCTCCGCCGCCGTCGTCGGTCATGTTGAAGACGCCGATGGGGCGGGACTCAACGATGACGCCGGGGTGCAGGTCGAAGTCCTGCAGGAGCACCAGTGCGTCCAGGGGATCGCCGTCTTCGCCGAGGGTGTTTTCGAAGTATCCGTAGTGCGTGGGGTACTGCATGGAGGTGAAGAGGACGCGGTCCAGGCGGACGCGGCCGGTCTCGTGGTCAACTTCGTACTTGACGCGTGATCCCTTGGGGATCTCGATGGTCACGTCATGCTTCATGGAATGCTCCTCGGCAATTGCAGGGGGTTCGCGGCACACTTGACTGCTCACCAAGGGGAGTGTCCGTGCCGCCGACTATTATTGAGGATATAGCGAGAGGCCCTGGAATCAGGAACTTGTGGGGAAATTTCAGGACTTGAGGACCAGCACCAGCATGACCAAACCAACTGCCGCGGAACCGTGGCTTGACCGTGTCCGCCGCAGTTTCCGGGGCACAGTCACGGCCCTGAAGCGGTCCTGGCACTGGGTTGCGCTGACAGCCCTCCTCGTGGTCCTGATGGTCCCCGCAGCACTGCTCGTAGCGCCGGGGTTCGTGGGCCCGACGGCGCCTGCCCCCGCCCCTTCGCCGCCGGAATGGCAGCAGGCCCCTGCCACACTGTCTGCCGCACGTGGACTTGCCCCGCTGGATGCGTCAGCCAGCATTCCCGCCGCGTCCAGCGTCACCGCACAGGTGGAGCCGCTGTTGAAGGCCGACGGCGGCGGGAGCTTTACGGGACTGGTGCAGGATGCACTCACCGGGCAGGTCCTCTATGACCGCGGCGGGTCCGAGGGCAGGGTGCCGGCCTCCAACCTGAAGCTGCTGACCGCTGTGGCCGCCCTCCGTTCCCTTGGCCCGGAACACCGCTTCACCACGTCCGTTGTCCAAGGTCCGGCTTCCGGACAGGTGGTGCTGGTGGGTGGCGGCGACGTCCTCCTCGGAGCTGGCGAGTCGAACGCGGACCAGGCGATGGGTCACGCCGGCCTCGCCACCGTCGCCACGGAAACTGTGGAAGCGCTGAAAGCCGCAGGCACCACGGGTGAGATCAAAGTGCTGGTGGACGATTCCCTGTTCACCGGTCCGGCACTGAATCCGGCCTGGGAAAGCGGTGATGTTGCTGCCGGGGAGGTGGCACCGGTGTACCCGCTGGCGCTGAACTCGGCCCGCTACGACCCCTCTGTCACCACCGGCCCGCGTCCACAGGACCCGGCCATCACAGTTGCGGAGGAATTCGCGGCCCGGCTGCGGGCGGCAGGCGCGGCCGCGGGACTGACTGTGGCAGCCGCCGTCGAACGCTCGCCCCGGCCAGCACCAACAGGAGGGGAAGTAGGGGAGTCGGGGGTCCTCGCGGAGGCGCAGTCAGCCACGGTGGCCGAGCAGGTGGACCTGATGCTGCAGGCCTCGGACAACTACCTTGCCGAAGTCTTGGGCCGGATGGCTTCGGTAGCCGCAGGGGGACCGGGCAGCAACGACGGCGCCACGGCTGCCGTCCGGGCACAGCTCACCGGCGCCGGAATCGACGTTGACGGCATCAGGCTCGTGGATGTGTGCGGGCTCGCTATGGGCAATCAGGTGTCAGCACGCCAGTTCACCGAGGTGGTACGGGCTATCGCCGCCGGCACGGACGGCCGCCTGCGCGCGGCGCTGGACGGCTTCCCCGTGGCAGGTCTCACCGGTACGCTGGACACCCGCTACGGCGAAGACTCAACCGCCCGCGGCGCAGGGCTGGTCCGCGCCAAGACCGGGACACTGAACACGGTGCTGGCGCTCAGCGGCTACGTGGTGGACGCCGACGGCCGCCTCCTGGTCTTCTCCTTTATCGGCAACGGGCTCACGCCCGGCGCCGCCGCCAACAAGGTGGCGCTGGACCGGGCTGCCACGGCGCTCGCGGACTGCGGCTGCAGATAGCACCCCGCCCATCTGCAGGAGCGGCCCTTCCCCGCTCAACCGTTGCTGGCCGGCGCCGCTTTTGCGGGGCCGGGCCGTCCGTGCAGGAAAGGGCGCTGCTTTGGTTCGCCGGTGAGCGAACTTAAGGACTATCCACAGGGTGCTGTGTTCTGATGGGACTTATGGAGTCCACTACAGGTGAGTCGTCAGCACAAACGTTGTCCAGCCAGGCCTCGTCCCTGATCAACTGGGACCTTGCCGCCTCCACCGCGGCGCGGCTGGCTCCGGCCGGCCCGGTCCTGAACCAGGCCGCCATCGGTGACGCCGTGGACAGCCTCCGCCGGCTCGCCGACGCTTCGGTGGAGCATGTCCACGAGATCACGGGGCTGGAAGCGGCACGGAACCTGCGGGATTCCACGGTGCTGGTGGTGGACCGTGCTTCCTGGGCCAAGGCCAACACCCAAAGCTTCGCCGTGATGCTGAAGCCGGCAATGGAAAAGATGCTCGAAAGCAGGCGCGGTTCCCTGAGCCCGGCCGCCGCGAGTGTCAGCGGCGCCATCACCGGCAGTCAGCTCGGTGCTGTCCTGGCGTTCCTGTCCAGCAAGGTCCTGGGCCAGTACGATCCGTTCGCGGCGCTCGCCGAGGGTTCCAGCGCGCCGTCAGGTGGACGCCTGCTCCTGGTGGCCCCCAACATCGTTGCTGTGGAGCGGGAACTGAACGTCACCCCGGAGGATTTCCGCCTCTGGGTCTGCCTGCATGAGCAGACCCACCGGGTCCAGTTCGCGGCCGCGCCGTGGCTGCGGCACCACATGCTGGAGCAGATTGACGAACTCAGCGGCCACCTACTGGGCAACGTCGATTCGCTGATGGAGCGCGCCACCGCCGCCGCCCGCTCCTTGAAGGACCGTACCGCCGACGGAAACACTCCCGGCCGCGGCGCCATCCTGGACCTGCTGCAGGATCCCGAGGAGAAGGCCGCCATCTCGCACCTCACCGCGGTGATGAGCCTGCTCGAAGGCCACGCGAACGTGGTGATGGACGCCGTGGACGCCAGCATTGTCCCGTCGGTGAAGACCATCCGGCAGCGGTTCAACGACCGCGGCAAGGACCGCGGCGTGATCGAAAAGTTCATCCGCAGCCTGCTGGGCCTGGACGCCAAGATGCGCCAGTACTCCGACGGCGCCCGGTTCGTCCGCGCAGTGGTGGACGTCGCCGGAATGGAAGGCTTCAACCGGGTGTGGGAGTCGGCCGACCACCTGCCCACCGAGCCCGAAATCCACGATGCCAAGCTGTGGCTTGAGCGGATGGGACTCTGATTAACACCGTTCCCCACCCCGGCCAGCCAGCTCAGTCCAGCCATCCAGCCCAGTCCAGCGATCCAGCCCAGCGCAGCGAACCACCTCAGCCAACAGGGCGACGACGGCCCGGCCGGCTCGCGCCCGTCGTCGGCACCGCACGCAAGATGCTCCAGGACGCCCTGGCCCAGGCCGGCTACCCCCGGCACCTCCTGGTGGCCTGCAGCGGGGGACCGGACTCCCTCGCCCTGGCAGCAGTGGCCGCTTACTTCGCCCGCCGCGGCCACGTCGGCGGCCACTCTGTCACGGTGGGTGCCGTGGTGGTGGACCACCAGTTGCAGGAAGGCTCCGCCCACGTGGCGGCCGAAACAGCCCGCGTCCTGCAGGAACTGGGCCTTGCCCCCGTGGACATTCGGACCGTGACCGTGGACGGGACGGGACTCGGCCCGGAAGCCGCCGCACGCGAAGCCCGGCACGCTGCGCTCGAAGCAGCCGCCCAGGACCAAGGTGCGGATGCCATCCTGCTGGGACACACGCTGGACGACCAGGCCGAACAGGTGCTCCTGGGCCTGGCCCGGGGTTCGGGCACCCGGTCGCTGGCCGGGATGAGGCCTGTCCGCGGCAAGCTGCTGCGGCCCTTCCTGGGACTCCGCCGGGCGGACACGGAGGAAATCTGCGCGGTCGAGGAACTGGACCCCTGGCACGATCCCAGCAACTCGGATCCGGCCTTCGCCCGTTCGCGAACCCGTGTGGAAGTGCTCCCTCACCTTGAGGAAAAGCTGGGGCCCGGCGTCGCTGAATCCCTGGCCCGGACGGCCTCCATCCTGCAGCTGGACGCCGACTACCTGGAGGATGTGGCGGAAAGCACCTTCGCCTCGCTCGTGGAGCGGAACGGCCTCGAACTCAGTCTTCCGGAGGACGCCTTGCGCGGCCTGGCTCCCGCCATCAGGTTCCGCGTCATCGCCAAGGCAGCGGCCGACGTCGGCGGGCAGCAGCCCAGCTACCAGCGCCTTTTGGCCGCGGAAGCGCTGCTGCGGCGGCAGGGTTCGGCCGGCCCGGTGGAGCTGCCCGGCGGCGTGAGCGTCTACAGGTTGTCGCTGGCGCAGCGGGAGGGATCGAAGGATGCCGGCGTTCCGGCGGCCCAGGGCAGCCCCGGCTCCGTTCCCCGCGGAGGCGCACGCTGTGGGAAGCTAGTATTCCGGCCTCAAAAACCGCCCGCAAAATAGTCGCACCCCCGCATCTACACAGGAGCCATTGGTGGATTCAAACGACGTCCAGGCAGACCTCAAGCACGTTCTCTACACCAAGGAGCAGATCCAGCAGCGGATCACCGAGCTCGCTGCGCAGATCGACAAGGACTACGAGGGCCGCGAGATCCTCCTGGTGGGCGTCCTCAAGGGTGCCGTGATGGTAATGGCTGACTTGGCACGCGCACTCCACAGCCACATCTCCATGGACTGGATGGCTGTCTCCTCCTACGGCTCCGGCACCCAGTCCTCAGGAGTCGTCCGCATCCTGAAGGACCTGGACACGGACCTGATGGGCAAGGACGTGCTGATCGTCGAGGACATCATCGACTCCGGCCTCACGCTCTCCTGGCTGAAGACCAACCTGGAATCCCGCGGCACCGCTTCAGTGGAAATCTGCACCGCTTTCCGCAAGCCCACCGCTGCCAAGGTGGAGATCGACGTCAAGTACGTCGGGTACGACATCCCGAACGAATTCGTGGTGGGCTACGGCCTGGACTACGCCGAGAAGTACCGCAACCTGGACTTCGTGGGAACCCTCGCCCCGCACGTTTACGAGTAGGCTGAGCCGCCCGGGCCTTGCGTAAAAACATCGGCATCAAGGACGTGGCGCTGGCCGCGGGAGTGTCTGTCACCACGGTCTCCCATGTCCTGAACGATGTTGCCTACGCCCGGGTCAGCGCCGAAACGCGGGACAAGGTCCGGTCCGCAGCCACGCAGCTGGGCTACGGGCCGAACCGCCTGGCGCAGGCACTGCGGAGTAAACGGACCGGAATGCTGGGCCTGGTCAGCGAGGACATCGCCACCACTCCGCACGCCGGCCGCATCCTGCTGGGGGCCGATGATGCTGCCCGCGCCCGCGGGTACACCCTGATGGTCATCAACACCTCTGGCTCCGCCGGCCCGGCATCCCGGGAAGCGGACGTGGAGGCGCTCCTTGAGCGGCAGGTGGACGGCATCCTCTACGCCACGATGTACCACCGGACCGTGGACGCTCCGCCCAACCTGGGCAAGGTGCCGGCGGTCCTCGTTGATGCAGTCAGCACCGGCGAGCCATTCACCTCCGTAGTCCCGGACGAATACGGCGGGGCTGGTACCGCCGTCGAAACACTGCTCGCCGCAGGGCACGTCCGCGTCGGCTTCATCAACAACACCGAGGACGTGCCCTCTACCCGCGGGCGGCTCCGCGGCTTCCGCGAAACCCTGAACCGGGCCGGGCTCGACGGCGGCGCCGCACCCGTGCAGTCAGCCTCCTCCGATGCACAGGGCGGCTACGACGCAGCCCGCCGGATCCTCCAAGGTGGCAACCCGCCGTCGGCCTTGTTCTGCTACAACGACCGGATGGCTATGGGAGCCTACCGGGCAGCCGCCGAGCTGGGCCTGTCCATCCCCGCGGACCTGTCCGTGGTGGGCTTTGACGACCAGGAACTGATCGCCGCCAACCTGCACCCCGGGCTTACCACCGTCGCGCTGCCGCACTACGAAATGGGTGCGTGGGCCGCGGAACGGTTGATCGACACGGTGGAGGGGGCGCCGCAGTTCGGGGCTGCCGTCCCCGAACCGGTGCTCCTCAACTGCCCCCTGGTGGCCCGCGGCTCCGTGGCCGCGCCCCGGATTTAGGCCCTATGCTCCTGTCCGGAGGCCTCGTGGCGCCAGTACGCCCACAGGGAACTTTTGCCCCACACCATGCGTGATCTACTCCGGACGGTGTATAGCTAGAAGCTGACGCAGCACCATCACGCGCGCAGAGTACTCGCCGTGCAGCACTACCAGGAGGGACGGGGCCAGGCCCCGAACAGATGAAAGCTAAGAACTTCTTCAAGGGCCCGGGCATCTGGATCGTCGTTGTGATCGGGATGCTCCTGGTGGCCTTTGCAACGCTCGCTCCCGGCGGTGCAGCCCGGATCGACACAGATAAGGGCCTGGAACTGCTCTCCGGCGACAAGGTGGAGCAGGCAAAGATCTTCGACGGCGAAAACCGTGTTGACCTGGTGCTGAAGGATAA
The DNA here is from genome assembly GCF_030209335.1 of Pseudarthrobacter sp. fls2-241-R2A-168. Taxonomy (NCBI): domain Bacteria; kingdom Bacillati; phylum Actinomycetota; class Actinomycetes; order Micrococcales; family Micrococcaceae; genus Pseudarthrobacter; species Pseudarthrobacter sp. fls2-241-R2A-168. The sequence goes on along the minus strand of NZ_JARVSG010000033.1, from coordinate 122,037 downwards.
CCTCCAGCTGGAGGGGCAGGACAAGGGCAAGAGCGTCCAGTTCTTCTTTGTGGATGCGCGCGCCCAGGACGTGGTTAAAGCAGTCACTGATGCAAAGCCGGCCGAGGGCTTCACGGACCAGCCGATCGAAAGCAACTGGTTCTCGGGCCTGCTCTCGCTGCTGATCCCGGTCATCCTGCTTGGTGCCCTGTTCTGGTTCCTGATGACCCGGATGCAGGGCGGCGGGTCCAAGATCATGCAGTTCGGCAAGTCCAAGGCCAAGATGGTCAGCAAGGACATGCCGCAGGTGACGTTCGCTGACGTGGCCGGCTCCGACGAAGCTGTGGAGGAACTGCAGGAAATCAAGGAGTTCCTGCAGGAACCCGCGAAATTCCAGGCTGTTGGCGCCAAGATCCCCAAGGGCGTGCTGCTGTACGGCCCTCCGGGTACAGGTAAGACCCTCCTGGCCCGCGCCGTCGCCGGTGAGGCCGGCGTCCCCTTCTTCTCCATCTCCGGCTCGGACTTCGTGGAAATGTTCGTTGGCGTGGGTGCCTCCCGCGTCCGCGACCTCTTCGAACAGGCCAAGGCCAACTCGCCCGCCATCATCTTCGTGGACGAGATCGACGCTGTCGGACGCCACCGCGGTGCCGGCATTGGCGGCGGCAACGACGAACGCGAGCAGACCCTCAACCAGTTGCTGGTGGAGATGGACGGCTTCGACGTCAAGACCAACGTCATCCTCATCGCCGCGACCAACCGCCCGGACGTCCTGGACCCCGCGCTGCTGCGGCCGGGCCGTTTCGACCGCCAGATCGGCGTGGAAGCACCGGACATGATCGGCCGCGACCAGATCCTCCAGGTGCACGCAAAGGGCAAGCCTATGGCGCCCGCTGTGGACCTCAAGGCCGTTGCCAAGAAAACGCCTGGCTACACCGGTGCGGACCTCGCCAACGTCCTGAACGAGGCGGCACTGCTGACTGCCCGCTCCAATGCAAACCTGATCGATGACCGCGCCCTGGACGAGGCCATCGACCGTGTGATGGCCGGCCCGCAGAAGCGCAGCCGCGTCATGAAGGAGCACGAGCGCAAGATCACCGCCTACCACGAGGGCGGCCACGCCCTGGTGGCGGCAGCGCTGCGGAACTCTGCCCCGGTCACCAAGATCACCATCCTTCCCCGCGGCCGTGCCCTCGGCTACACCATGGTGGTCCCGGACAACGACAAGTACTCCGTGACCCGCAACGAGCTCCTGGACCAGATGGCCTACGCCATGGGTGGCCGCGTGGCGGAGGAAATCGTCTTTCACGATCCCTCCACCGGCGCCTCGAACGACATCGAGAAAGCCACCGGCACCGCCCGGAAGATGGTCACCGAGTACGGCATGAGCGAACGCGTCGGCGCCGTCCGGCTGGGCCAGGGCGGCGGCGAGCCGTTCCTGGGCCGCGACGCCGGCCACGAGCGCAACTACTCGGACCAGATCGCCTACGTGGTGGATGAGGAAGTGCGCCGGCTGATCGACCAGGCCCATGACGAGGCCTACGCCATCCTCACCGAGAACCGGGACGTCCTGGACCGCCTGGCCCTCGAGCTGCTGGAACGCGAAACGCTGAACCAGGCTGAAATCGCCGACATCTTCCGTGACATCCGCAAGCGCGACTTCCGCGAGGTGTGGCTGTCCAAGGAGACCCGTCCGGTACAGAAGGCCGGTCCGGTGGAGTCCCGCCGGGAGCAGGCTGAGCGCGAAGCCCAGGAGGAAGCCAAGCAGGCCCGCCTGGACGAGCCGCTGGACGCCCAGCCGCCGCATCCGCAGGGTGTTCCGGAAGACGCCCCGTTCCAGGGAGGCATCCCCGACTCGGGGCCTGACGCCCTTCGCGGCTAAGCTTTCTTACGTGACCCACTTCGACGACGACGACGTTCCCGCCTCCGCCGGCTATCCGGCGGAGGGCGGCGCCCACCATTCAAAGCACCAGAAGGTGGACCGGCCGCGCATTGAGGCTGCCGTCCGCGAGATTCTCCTTGCTATCGGGGAAGACCCGGACCGCGGCGGCCTCGTGGACACCCCGAAGCGGGTGGCCAAGGCTTATGCCGAGGTGTTTGCCGGGCTGCACCACGACCCCGCCGACGTCCTGTCCACCACCTTCGACCTGGACCATGAAGAACTGGTGCTGGTCAAGGACATCCCGTTCTACTCCACCTGCGAGCACCACCTGGTGCCGTTCCACGGTGTGGCCCACGTGGGCTACATCCCCTCGCATGAGGGCAAGGTCACCGGGCTGAGCAAGCTGGCCCGGCTCGTGGATATCTACGCCCGCCGTCCCCAGGTGCAGGAGCGCCTCACCACGGAGATCGTTGAAGCGATGGTCCGCCACCTCAAGCCGCGTGGCGCCATCGTCGTTGTTGAATGCGAACACATGTGCATGTCCATGCGCGGTATCCGCAAGCCCGGAGCAAAGACCGTCACCAGTGCGGTCCGCGGGCAGCTTCATGACCCGGCCACCCGCGCCGAAGCCATGAGCCTCATCCTCGGAAGGTAATCAACACACCATGGATTCACTCGCTGCAGCGCCGGGAACCGGCCCCGCAACCTCACCCTTGCCCGTCCTGCGCAAACCGCGCCCGGCAGCCCGCTTCGAAGACCTGCCCACAGACCGCACGCTCGTCATGGGCATTGTGAACGTTACGCCGGACTCCTTCAGCGACGGCGGCCAGCACGGCACGGCCGATTCCGCCATCGCCGCCGGACTGCGCATGTTCTACGCGGGAGCGGACATCATCGACGTCGGCGGCGAATCCACACGCCCCGGCGCGGAAGACGTCAGCCCCGAGGAAGAACAGCGGCGCGTGATTCCCGTGATCGAGGCTCTGGTCAAGGCCGGCGCCCTGGTCAGCATCGACACCATCCACGCCTCCACTGCCGCCGCCGCACTCAACGCCGGAGCTGCCATCATCAATGACGTCTCCGGGCTCACCATGGAACCCGAAATGGCTGAGCTCGCGGCATCCTCCAAGGCCCCGTACATCCTCACGCACCGCCGCGGCGACGCCCGCACCATGAACTCCCTCGCGGAGTACAAGGACGTGGCCGCTGAAGTGGTGGCCGAACTGGCAGGAGTCCGGGACAAGCTTTATGCCGCGGGCGTCCGCCCGGAGCAGATCATCATCGATCCGGGCCTGGGGTTCGCCAAGAACGATGCCCAGAACTGGGAACTGCTGCAGAACGTGGACCAGTTGGACAGCCTGGGCCACAAGGTCCTGGTGGGTGCGTCCCGCAAGCGGTTCCTCGGCACGCTCCTGACCGTTGCCGGCAAGACCGCCGCGCCGCAGGAACGCGATGACGCCACCGCAGCTATCACCGCCATCAGCGCCTACCGGGGTGCCTGGGCAGTGCGCGTGCACGACGTCGGCCCCAGCCTGGACGCCGTGAAGGTTGCCGCGCGCATGGCCGCCCCAAGAACCAGCCAGTAGGCCCAGCCATGGACAGGATTACGCTGACCGGTGTCACTGCCGTCGGCCATCACGGAGTCTTTGATTTTGAACGACGTGAAGGCCAGCCGTTTGTGGTGGACGCGGTGCTCCACCTGGACTTCGCCAAGGCCGCGGAATCGGACGACGTCCGGGACACCGCGCACTACGGCGAGGTTGCGCAGCGTATTACTGAATGGATTTCCGGCGAACCGCTGAACCTGATCGAGGCGCTTGCCGTGCGGATCGCGGACAGCCTGCTCAGCGAATTCCGGCTTGCCGCCGTGGACATCACCGTGCATAAACCGCAGGCACCCATCGAGGTTCCCTTCGGCGACGTGGCGGTCAGCGTCTACCGGGAGAGACCAGCGCAGGGGGAAGCCGCATGAACTCCGGGTATTCCAAGGCGGTGCTAGCCCTGGGCAGCAACCTTGGTGAACGCAACGAGACCCTGACCGAAGCCGTCGCGGACCTGGTGGATCCGCCCGAGGTCCGCCTCCTCGCGGTTTCGCCCATTGTGCAGACCAAAGCCGTGGGTGGTCCGCCGAACCAGCCGGACTTCCTGAACATGGTCATCACCGTCGAAACCAGCCTCACCCCGGAGGAGCTGCTGGAACACTGCCAGTCAGTGGAAAACAAACACCACCGCGTTCGGGAGGTGCGCTGGGGGCCGCGGACGCTCGACGTCGACATCATTACGTACGGCGACCTGCGCAGCGATGACCCTGTCCTCACCCTGCCGCATCCGCGTGCGGCAAGCCGCGCCTTCGTCCTGTACCCCTGGTCCCTGATCGAGCCCGCAGCCACGCTGAACGGTGAACGCATCAGCGTCCTTGCCGCCCGGGCTGATGACTTCGGCGACCTTGCCCTGTTCGACGGCTTCGGCGACTTCGACGGCCTGCCCACGGCAGGAGCTGTGGAGGAGCGATGAAACCCCTCAATCCGCTGCGCCTGATGCTGATCTGCGTCATCCTGGCGGTGGCGGGCTGGTCGGCCACGGTGGTGACCAGCCGCTACGGCATGGCCACTCCCGTCCTGCCGGCCACCGCGCTGGCCACTATGGGCGTGATTGTGGCCATCACCCTGATCCTTGGCATCCGGATCCTGCGGTGGCGCAACAGCAACAAACCCAACAGCTCCAAGAAAAAGACACTGCTCGATCCGCTCCTCGCGGCCCGGACGCTGGTGCTCGCGCAGGCCTGCGCTTATGCGGGGACGGTCCTGCTGGGCTGGCACGTGGGAATCTTCCTTGACCAGCTGCGGATCTGGAGCCTGCGCAGCAACCAGGGCATTACCTGGCTGGCGCTGGCGATGGCGGGCGGCGGACTGGTGATGATCGTGGTTGGCTTCCTTGTGGAGCGGTTCTGCAAGATTCCGCCGGAGGATGGCGATACCAACGGCACAGACGGTAAGACGGGCCGATCGGTACGCGGCGAAGCCACAGGGGAAGGCGAATATGCATACCGGGGCGATTGACCCGCCGGGAATCAGCTGGCAGCGCGTATCACCAAAGTACGTCACCGTCCGGCTGGTGGAGTGGGCGCTGGCGAACCTCATCACTGTGCTCCTGCTGTCCCTGCCCCTGCTGTTTGTGCTGCTTGGTGTGTGGACGTGGCCGCCGCTGTGGCTTGCCGTCACCGTGCCCGCCGTGGCGCTGGTCCTTGCGCTGTGGAGGCTTGTGCTGATCCCGCGGCAGGTCCGCGCCATCGGCTACGCGGAACGCGATGACGACCTCCTCATCAGGACCGGGATCTTTTTCCAGCGCACCATGGCCGTCCCCTACGGCCGCATGCAATACGTGGACATCGGCGTGGGGCCGGTTGAGCGCGGGCTGGGCCTGTGCACCCTGAAACTTCACACCGCCTCGCCGGGGACCCGCGCACACATCCCCGGGCTGCCCGCGGCCGAAGGGGCACGGCTCCGTGAACAGCTCGCGGCGCGGGGCGAAGCCAGGCTGGCTGGACTGTGACGGCAGAGGGACCGCGTCCCGAGCCCGGCGCCCCCAGTACAGCCCCCGCCCCGGCCAATACCGACCCTGCTGCTCCCCGCGTTGCCCCCGCCACCGTAGGCGCGGAACCCCAAGGTGCGCCAGCCAGCACAGCCGACGCCGAATGGCTGCGGGTGCACCCGGCGTCGCCTTTTGTGCGTGGCTGGGTGGCCCTGGCTGCCATCGGCTTCTTTTTCGGCCGGGACGTTTTTGAGCGGGCGCTCCAGGGACGGCCGATCCTGGAGGACGAGTTCGCCGGCCGGGCGCCCTGGCTGCTGGCCGGCGGCGGCATCATGCTGGCCATCGCGGTGCTGGGTTTCATCCTCACCTGGTACTTCACCAAATACCAGGTGTCCGGAGGCTACGTCCGGGTGAATACCGGCTTCATTTTCCGGCAGCAGCGCCAGGCACGGCTGGACCGGGTGCAGGCCATCGACATTGAGCAGCCCCTGCTGGCGCGGATCTTCGGCCTGGCCGAGCTCAAATTCGAGGTGGCCGACGCGGGGGAATCCGCCGTACGCCTTGCCTACCTCACCATGGACGAAGCCCGCCAGCTCCGCGCCACCATCCTGGCGCGCGCCGCGGGTGTGGCCGTGGACCCCTCCCGCCCCGACGCGCCGGCACCCGAGGCGCCGGAATATCCGGTACTGGCAGTGCCGCCGTCGCGCCTTATCGGTTCCCTGCTGCTCAGTGAGCAAAGCGTCTTTGTGCTGCTGGGCGGGGTGGCGTCCGTTGTTCTTTCCGCCGTCACTGACAACCGCGGTTTCTACTTTTACCTGATTCCGGCGGCCCTGGGCCTGGCGGCAAGCTACTGGAACCTGTTCAACAAGGGCTACAACTTCACAGCGGCCATCTCGCCGGACGGCATCCGCCTCCGCTACGGGCTGCTGGACACCCAGGCCCAGACGCTTCCGCCGGGCCGGATCCAGACGCTGAAAGTCGGCCAGCCTCCGTTGTGGCGGGCGCTCGGCTGGTACCGGATCCAGGTCAACGTGGCCGGGTACGGCGGCGTCGAGAACGCTGCCGAGGGCTCCGCCCGGACTACGCTCCTGCCGGTGGGCCGGCTGGAGGACGTGATGGCGATCCTTGCGCTTGTACTTCCGGATCCAGGCACGCCGGATCCTGCCGCCGTCTTCGGCGCAGGGCTCCATGGCATGGATTCCGAGGGCGGGTTCGTCACCACGCCGCGCAGGGCCCGCCTGCTTGCGCCGCTGGGCTGGCGCCGGAACGGTTTTGCCGCCACGGACACCGCACTGCTGATCCGGTCCGGCCGCTGGTGGCGTGAACTTGTGATGGTGCCGCACCAGCGGACCCAGTCCCTGGCACTGCATCAGGGCCCGCTGGCGCGCCGGTTCCGCGTGGCTGATCTGGTATTGCACACCACCGTTGGGCCGGTTACGCCGCGGTTGCGGCAGGCAGGTGAGGAGCAGGCACTCGCGCTTTTTGACGCCCAGTCCGCCCGGGCGCGGCTGGCCCGGAAGCGGCAGACTACTGAACAGTGGCTGGCCCAGGTGGCCCCTGGCACCCCGCTCGGTGATGCGGGGCTTCCGGGTAAGCCCGCCGCCGGGCCCGAGCTGGCAAGTGAGCATCAGCCGGCGGAGGGGCCTGCTGAAACCCCGATCCCAACCCAGAAAGGCCAGCATCATGGCTAAGCCCGGGCGCCTCGGCGTCGGAATCATCGGTGCGGGCAAGGTGGGCGCAGTACTCGGCGCAGCCCTGCGCGCAGCCGAACACGCCGTCGTCGGAGTCTCCGCTGTTTCGGACGCGAGCCGTGAACGCGCGGAGACGCTGTTGCCCGGAGTTCCCGTCCTGGAAATCCAGGAAATCGTGGAGCGGGCTGAGCTGGTGCTGCTGGCCGTGCCGGACGACGCCCTGCCCGGGCTGGTTGACGGATTGGCGAAACTAGGTGCCTGGCAGCCCGGCCAGCTGGTTGCGCACACGTCCGGCCGGTTCGGGGTGGGGGTGCTGCGTCCGGTGCGTGCAGCCGGCGCCGTCCCGCTGGCGCTCCATCCTGCCATGACTTTCACCGGGATGAGCCTGGACCTGACCCGGCTGCTGGACTGCACGTTCGGGGTCACCGCCGATGCCGCCATGCTGCCCATTGCGCAGGCGCTGGTGGTGGAAATGGGCGCAGAACCGGTGGCCATTGCCGAGGCCGACCGGACCCTCTATCACGCAGCCCTGGCGCACGGATCAAACCACTTGGTGACCCTGGTTGCGCAGGCTTCCGAGCTGCTTCGCGATGTCGGCGTCGAATTGCCGGAGCGGATGCTGGGTCCGTTGTTGCGGGCCACCCTGGAGAACGCACTGGCGTCGGGGGAGTCCGCCCTGACCGGGCCGGTGGCGCGGGGCGATGTGGGAACCGTGAAAGCCCACGCGGAGGCCCTGCGGGAGTTCGACGGCGGGCGGCAGGGCGACGTGCTGGCCGCCTACCTTGCGATGGCGCGCGCCACAGCCCTCCGCGCCGAGGGACGCGGGCTGCTGAAACCCGACCAGCTGGGGGAACTGCGCGAGGCCCTGGAACCGGAGGAAGACTGAAGATGCCCATCAAACTCGTCACAACTGTTGCTGATCTGCACGCCCAGAGCGCCCGGCTACTCACCGTGAAAAACGGAACGTCCCAGGGCCTGGTTCCAACGATGGGCGCACTCCACGAGGGGCATGCCGCGTTGGCCCGGACCGCCGTTGAGCAGAACGACGTTGTGGTGGCCACCATCTTCGTCAATCCGCTGCAGTTCGGTGATGCCACGGACCTGGACCGTTATCCGCGGACGCTGGATGCCGACCTCGCGTTGCTGGAAGCACAGGGCGTGGACCTGGCTTTTGCGCCGTCCGTGGAGGAGGTGTATCCCGGCGGCGAGCCGCTGGTGCGCATCACGTCCGGAAGGCTTGGGGAGAAGTGGGAGGGTGCTTCCCGGCCCGGCCACTTTGACGGCGCACTGACCGTTGTGGCCAAGCTGCTGCATTACGGAACCCCCGGGGCGGGGCTGTCGGCTGGTAAGGGGGCAAATAGCGAGGGGGCGCCGGCGGGCGGCCTGCCGGCCTACCGCGCCTACTTCGGCCAAAAGGACGCGCAGCAGCTGGCGCTGGTCCGGCGGATGGCGGCGGACCTGAATTTTCCGGTGGAGATCGTGGGGGTGCCCACGGTCCGGTCGGCCGACGGGCTGGCACTCTCCAGCCGCAACCGGTTCCTGTCCGACGACGAGCGCGAGGCTGCGCTGGTGCTGTCGCGGGCGCTGCGGCTGCTTGAGGAGCGGGCAAAAGCGCGGGAGCCGCTGGACCTGGAGTCTGCGCAGGCGATGGTGGAGTCGCAGCCCCTGGTGGCGTTGGACTACTTCGATGTGGTGGATCCTGACACGCTTGAGCCCTTGGCGGAGAACTGCCGGGAGACGCCGTTCCGGGGTGAGGCTTTGGCCCTCATCGCTGCCAAGGTGGGGCCGGTGCGGCTGATCGACAATATGCCGCTGAGCTCCTAGCGCCAGTGGATTCCCCTGCTTGAGCTGCTGGCGCTTGTACTTTCCTGAACCTGTTGCGCAGGCGGAAGCTTCCCGGGCCGCAGTCTGGCTTGCCGCAGTACCTGCTGAGGTTTGTCTGCGCTAGATTCCAGGGCGGCGCTAGATTCCAGGCCGGCCGCGGCTGGTCAAGAGCTGTTCGAGGAGCGCCTGTTCTGGACGGCCCGGGTTCCGGGCGACGCAGCGGCGGAGCCTGGCCCTGGCGAGCTCCTCGCCCGGCTCGTGGCTGCAGAGGATCTCGTCGATGATCTCTTGGGCCTGCCATCGAAGTGACTCGATGGCGAACTGGCGGATCTCGGCCGGAGTGTCGCCACTCATCCACGGATCGGGATCCGAGGGCACGCTTTGGAACATCCGCTCTGCTGACATAGGAGCCTCCTTGCACCAATCCGAGCGGCCGGTGGGCTGGCCCCTGCGGCGTAGTAAGCACTGCGCGTAAGGGAACAGTACAGCGGGAAAGACCGGTCTGTCTTCCCCTCACGGCGGTAAACTGGAATTGTCATGAATCCAGAAGCGGAGTATCCAGCAGTCAATGCGCTTGACCAGGCATTGTCAGCCGAGCCTGCGGCGGCCGTTCATGCGCCTGCTGAACCGCCCGCCCCGGAGAGTGCTGCCGCCAAGTCCGTGGCCAGGATCATGACGGTGGCTTATGAGCTTTTCTCCCGGCGAGGCGTCCGGGATGTCGGCGTGAATGAACTGGTTGAACGGTCCGGGGTGGCAAAGGCCACGTTCTATCGCCATTTCCCGTCGAAGGACGCCCTGGTCTTGGCATTCCTCGAACAGCGGGACAAGCAGTGGACCGTGGAGGCGATTGTCTCCGAAGCCCGGCGCCGCGGAAGCACACCCACCGAGCAACTGTTAGCCATTTTCGACGTCTTCGGAGACTGGTTCCTGCGGGAGGACTTCGAGGCCTGCTCCTTCATCAACGTCCTGCTGGAGATGGGCCCGGCGCACCCGCTGGGCCAGGCCAGCATCGACTACCTCGCGAAGATCCGGGGACACGTGCAGGCGTTGGCTGCAGAAGCCGGGCTGGAGCGTCCGGACGAATTCGCGAGGTCTTGGCACATCCTGATGAAGGGCTCCATCATCTCCGCCACCGAGGGCGACATGCAGGCAGCCAAGCGCGCCCAACAAATGGCAGGCTGGCTGATCGAGCACCACCGGTAAAGACCGGTTGGTTGGGCGGGAGGGCTCGTTGGCTGCCCCACACGTCCGGTTGACTGGGTTCGTTGGCCGCGTCCGAAGCCCGGTTGGTCGAGCCGGGTTCGTTGTCTGCGCCCCCTGACGCCCGCTTGACCGGGCCTTCACGGTTCGTTCTCTGGGGACGCTGAAGCTCGGTCAGTTGAGCCCTTGGGGTTTGTTGGTGGTGCACCTGAGGCCCTGGTGGCCCGGTTGAAACCTCACCGCGAAGGTTGGCCCGTCGAAACCGGAACCAGGTGCAGATTCATCGAGTGTTCGAATGCAGCCCAAAGCAACCTCTGCCCTCGACCTCAGCCCGATAGCAAGGCTACGAGGGCAGCTTCAAATTGGCTCTTTTCGATCGGCCGGACCTTGGGTATTGCCGTTGCACCCGGCAGCTGCCCGGCTGTACCCGGTGCGCGCGGCAGAATCCCGGGTGGCCATTGGGGTGGTTCGTGGTCGGGTTGTTCGGCTTTGTAGTGGCGGCCGGTGGGTGAGTTCCAGCCGGGTGGTTCGGTTCCAGTGGCTGGGGTGGGTTCCCAGCCACTGTTGTGTTTGAGGCGGTGGTGTTTTGGGCAGAGTTGGGCCAGGTTGCTGATCCCGGTATGTCCGCCGTGTTGCCAGGCTTGAAGGTGGTCTGCCTCGTTGTCCAGGGAGGGGTTGTTGCAGCCGGGGAAGGTGCATTTGCCGTCCCGGATTTGCAGGGCTTTTTTCATGGCTTTGGTGAGCCGGTAGCTGGTGCGGCCGATTTCCAGCGGTGCCCCGTCCCGTGGGTCGACGAGGACCCGGTAGAAGGAGGTGGCACCGTTGGCGAGGAGTTTTCTGGCCATCGATGCGGGGATCGGACCGTAGCCGTCCAGGTTTGCCGGTTCGTCCGTGATGTTGAAGAGGGCTAGTACCGGGACGGTGACCAGGACGTCCGCCTTGGGGACCGGGACGATGCCGAGGTCCGCGTACCCGTTGCCGCCGTTGGACTCGTCCTCGGCGGTGCCGGCGGCGGCGTCGTTGATGTCGGCCGGCGTGAGCGACGCCAGCCCGATCGTGTCCTGGTCGCCGGCTTCGATGGTTACCGGGTTGCCCTCACCCGGGTTGCCTTGTCCCTCGTTTCCTTCGCCTGTGGTGCTTTGTGTTGTGCTGGTTCCGTTGGTGTTGGGTGCGGTGGTGTGGGTGAGGGTTGGGCCGGCGCGGAGGAGCAGGTTGGCGGCGATGTCGGGGCGGAGTTGGGTGATGGTGCGGGGTTCGTTGGGGCCTTGGAGTCCGCGGGCGATGGCGGTGGTCCGGTTCCAGATGGCGGAGCCCTGATCTGCGGGGACGTAGAGGGAAACCCAGGCCATGCCGTCACGGTCCGGGGTGTATTCCATCCGCCGGTCCGCGGCGCACTTGGTGTGGCGTTTCTCCAGGGATTCGGGGTGGTGGCGTTCGCGCCAGCTACGGACCCGGGTCCGGAACCGCGACGGGACGAGTTCGCCGGCGGCGGCTCCACGGGCCCGGGTTGGGGTTCAAGACGTGCTCGACGAGGGCGGCCGCGCCGGTGGGGCTGAGGCTGTCGGTTTCGTCGGCGATGATTTTGGCGTGCTGCCAGGAGATGGCCCCGGCGGTGAGGGCGTCCATGGCCGGCGGCAGGGAGGCGAGTTGGCGGGATTGGGTGATGAGTGTTCCGGCGGCGGGGGAGCTGATGGTCAGGACCCCGGCGATTTCCTCGACGGCGGACATCTCGGCGTAGGTCCGTTCGTGGACGGGCGCTTCCGGCGGGATCATCGCATGCTGGATTTCAATAGCTTCGGCGGCGTCCCGGGCCTTCACCGCGGCGATTTGGGCTTCGAGCTGCTTCGTTACCGCCAAGCGCTCGAGCCGGATCTCATAGCGACGCTGCAGCACATCCACAACAGCTCCGCCACAAGCAGCGGCGCCGGCATCGGCTTCCAGCCGCTGATCTTCGAGGAACAGTGCATCGAGCCGGGCAACGGAGGCGTAAATGCCCTCCATCGTTGCCGCCGTACCCGCGCCGTTTCCCATACAAGAATCATCCATCGAGGCACTGACATTCCGATGGGCGCATGGATTCTGAAGAGCGCATGCCGGCGCGTTGGAAATTGCAGGCCCGACCGTCCCGTCAATGCCTTCGCCCGCATCGAATCTCCTCATAAAGACATCCTCAGTGGAGGCCCTGACATTCTTCGTCCATGCCCCGGTTTGGCACCTCTGGTAACGAAATAGCGACGCCCGCCGTCGCACGCCGGCGCCCGGCCGCCGTCGTAATGGTCCTCCCTGCCCCTACGCGGAACAAACGCAAATATAGTCAGCTTGCTTATCACTTCTCCTTTTCCTACGCTGGAAGCTGTCAGGCAAACAACTCTCGAAGCGGTAGTCCGCGCCCTCAAAGACGCGCGTCAGGCCGCTTCACATGAGGAGGAAAAATGGCAGAACACAGCATCACAGGCAAGAAGGTGGCATTCCTGCTGACGGACGGCGTGGAGCAGATTGAGTTGACCAGCCCCTGGCAGGCGGTCAAGGATGCCGGTGGCCAACCCACCCTGGTGGCGCCAAAGAGCGGAAAGCTCCAGGGCTTCGAGGGCACGGAAAAGGGCGACACGTTCGACGTCGACCTCACGGTGGCAGAGGCGAACGCCTCGGACTTTGATGCCCTGGTCCTGCCCGGCGGCGTTGTTAACGCCGATCACCTCCGCGTGGACAAGGACGCCCAGGCTTTCACCAGAAGCTTCTTCGAACAGCACAAGCCGGTAGCCTCCATCTGCCACGGGCCCTGGCTGCTCATCGACGCCGGCGTCATCAGGGGCCGCAACGTCACCTCGTATCACACGCTCGAGACGGACCTGAAGAATGCCGGTGCGAACTGGACCGACGAGGAAGTGGTGGTGGATCAGGGCTTGGTTACCAGCCGCAATCCGGATGATCTCCCGGCGTTTAACAGCAAACTGGTCGAGGAGATTTCCGAAGGCCAGCACGCAGGCCAGACGGCCTAGGACACCGTTTGTTCCCTCAGGGTTAAAGAAAAAATACCGTGCGGAGGAATTACTCCAGCCGGTAGAGTGTTGGAGTCTGCAGCGACGCTGATCGCGCACCTTTCAAACAACTCCCTGAGGGAACACCCATGTCTACCGAAGTCTCTCCGAACGCCAGCGGCAAGTCCGTCCAAACTGAAGGAACCACGCCCGCCGCGCCGGAGAAGATGTCCCGCGAATCGGTAACAGTCATCAGCACGCTGCTGGTGGCGACGTTTGTGGTGATCCTCAACGAGACCATCATGAACGTCGCCCTGCAGCGGCTCATGGTGGACCTCCAGGTTGATGCCCCCACTGTCCAGTGGCTCTCCACCGGTTTTATGCTCACCATGGCCGTGGTCATTCCCACCACGGGGTTCATCCTGCAGACCCTGTCCACCCGCGCGGTATTTATGCTCGCGATGGGGCTTTTTGCCGGTGGCACGGCACTTGCCGCAGTGGCTCCCGGCTTTGAGGTCCTGCTGCTGGCCCGCATTGTCCAGGCCGGCGGTACCGCAATCATGCTGCCCCTGCTGATGACCACCATCCTCACACTGGTCCCCATGGCCAAGCGCGGCGCGGTAATGGGCAACGTCAGCATCGCCATTTCCGTCGCGCCCGCGATGGGGCCCACCGTTTCAGGGCTCATCCTTGAACACTTCACCTGGCGCTTTATGTTCGTGTTCGTCCTCCCGGTGGCCCTCGCTGCCCTTGCCATCGGCGCCAAGTACCTGACCAACGTCGGTGAGACGGAAAAGGCCAAGCTCGATGCCCTTTCGGTCATCCTCACCGTTCCCGCCTTTGGTGGCCTGGTCTACGGCCTCAGCCAAATCGGCGGCGGCCACGGCGGACAGGCGGGCCCGGGTGTTGCAGCCATCGCCGCTCTGGTTATCGGTGTCGCCAGCCTCGCCGTCTTTGTCCTCCGCCAGCTGCGCCTGCAGAAGGGCGACGCCCCGCTGCTGGACCTGCGCGCGTTCAACTTCCGTATGTTCACCGTTTCAGTCCTGCTGATGGTGGTGGCCATGATGGCACTGTTCGGCGGCGTCATCCTGCTGCCCCTGTACCTGCAGGAAGTCCGCGGACTGGGCTCCCTCGAGACCGGCCTCGCGCTGCTGCCCGGTGGCCTGGCCATGGGCCTGCTGGGTCCGGTCATCGGCCGGCTCTTCGACAAGGTAGGCCCGCTGCCGCTCACGGTCACCGGCTCAGTCCTGATGGTGGTGGCGCTGTGGCAGTTTTCAATGCTCGACGCCGGCACGCCCGTCTGGTGGATTGTCACCTTGCACGTGGGGCTGAGCTTCGGACTTGCGCTGTTGTTCACGCCGGCCTTCACCACAGGCCTGAACCCGCTTCCGCCGCACCTCTATTCGCACGGGTCCGCGATCATGAGCACCACGCAGCAGGTGGCCGGTGCCGCCGGTACTGCCCTGCTGGTGTCCATCTTCGCCGTGGTCTCGGCGGCGTCGGGCCTCGTCGCCGGGATGAGTGCCGCCTTCCTGACGGCAACCGTCATCGCCTTTGCCGCCGTCGTACTCTCCGCCATGATGCGCAAGACCGAAGGTGCCGGGGCGGGCCACGGCGGGCACTAGGTGCGGTGGTTGAGCGTGTCGAAATCTCTGGTTTCGGCACGCTCAACCAGCGCTTGAGGGTCTAGCCGGCGTAGAAGTCCGCCAGTTCCTTGATCAGCTTGTCCGGGGCCTTGATGACGCCGTCGTGGCCGAAGCCGGGCAGGATGGTGTAGCTGGAGCCGGAGAGCACGTCGTGGATCTGGCCGCACGCCACCCCGAAGTAGGCCGGGCTCTTTTCGCCCACCACAATCAGCGTTTCCAGCGGCAGTTCCAGGAACGGCTCGGCCGGCATGTCCGCGGCGATGATCGCCTTGATCTCCCGGACGCCCGTTCGCATAAGCTCGCGCTGCTGCTTGCCCTCTGACGTTCCCGCCGTGAGCTTGTTGGCCAGGGTCAGCATGGAGAGCGGCATGCGCGACGAGAAGGCGCCACCGGCTTCGAGGCCGCGCTGCAGGACGGCGAGGGCGCGGTCGTCATCGCCGGCCGCGACGGCCCGCTCGTACTCGGCGGTCCAGTCCGCCTTGACGCTGTGGTTCACGGAGACGGCGGGATCGTAGACGGCGAGCCGTTCCACGGGCAGCGTCCGTGCGGCATGCAGTGCAACGGCACCGCCAAAGCTGTGTCCGAAGACGTCCGTGCTGGAGGTGTGCTTCATCACTGTATCGAGGTCGCGGATGTCCACGTCCAGGGTGTAATCCTCCGGCTGGGGCGATGACGAGCCCCGGCCGCGGCGGTTGAACGTGTGGACCGGCCGGCCCAGGGCAGCGCTGAGTTTCTGGGCGAACTTGGTGTAGTCCGCAGCCGTCACCAGGGACGGCGGGACAACCACCACGCCTGAACCGGCCGAAGTGAGTTCCGTGCCGGTGGAAAAGAGCTCCAGAGTGCCGCCGTCGGGGGTCCTGATGTTCTCACGCGTCATGTTCCGAGCCTAGCCGAGCAACCTGAACGCGGGCACCATGGACACTGCACCGGCTCTCGGCGCTGACATCAGTCGAGGCGTTTGATGAGTTCCGCGCTCTGCTCCCGGATCGCCGGCAATTCAGCAGCCAGCCCGCACAGGATGAGCGCGGCATCCGCGGCCTGCCGGGGAGAGCCGGAGGTGGCGAGGCCGTCCGCCCGGAGGTTGATCAGCGATTCGACCAGGCGGAAGGCCAGGTCGCCGGGATTGGCGCCGGCCAGGGCCGAGGTTCCGGCGGGGGACAGGGCCGCGCCGAGCTCCCCGTACAACGTGCGCAGCTCCTGCCGCGCTGCCAGGAACCGCTGAAAGCGGCCGCTGCGCGCCTCGGGCAGGTGGTACAGGACGCCGAGATTCCAGCGTGCGCTGCACAGTTGCGTCCCGTCGTAAAGGGCGACGGCGTGAAGGCGGCTCCCAGCCGGCACTTCAGCGGGTGCCAGGGCCGCCACTGCCCGGGCGAACTTGAGCCCGCCGGAGACCGTGCCCTCCAGGAGGTCCTCGAGGATGTCGTCCTTGGTTTTGAAGTGGTGGTAGAGCGAGGACTGCCTGATTCCCACGGCATCGGCGATGGAGCGGGTGGAGGTGTTGGCGAAGCCCTGGGTGGTGAAGAGTTCAGCCGCCGCATCCAGGATTTCCTCACGGGCGGTGGCGCCTGGCCTGGAGGGCTGTTGGCTGCGGGGGCGTCCCGGTCCGGCTGAGGTCACTGCCTCATTCTTGCATCATGCCGGGTGCCCTTTGAGCGCCCGAACGGGCGGTGAGGGGACGGAAATACAACGGAAACAAGATGTCAATGCGCCTTTTACAGAGGTGAAACTGTTTGGGGACATCGCGCTGGAAAACTATCAAGTGACCGGTATTCCGCAGCCATCGGCCGAGGGCTGCATTACCGCCGGCCCCCTCGCCTTTCCAGCCCCCGGAGAATCCGATGACCTCAACAGTTCTTCCCACCGTCCACGCGGACGATGCAGATTTGACGTCCCTTGGCTATGAGCCCACCCTCCACCGGAAACTCGGCCGCTACGCTTCCTTTGCCGCCGGCTTTTCCTTCGTCTCCATCCTCACCACCATCTTCCAGCTCTTCGCCTTCGGCTACTCGTTCGCGGGGCCGGCCTTCTTCTGGACATGGCCGGTAGTGCTGGTGGGCCAGCTTCTGGTGGCCCTGAACTTCGCGGAACTCGCAGCCCGCTACCCTCTCTCAGGCGCCGTATATCAGTGGGCCCGGCGGGTGGGCGGCGAGGGCGTGGGCTGGTTCGCCGGCTGGTTTATGGCCATCGCCCAGGTGGTCACCGCGGCTGCCGCCGCCATCGCCCTTCAGGTGGTGCTGCCCCAGCTGTGGGACGGGTTCCAATTGGTGGGAGGTGATTCCGCCTTGAACACCGTGACGGGAGCCGCCAACGCAGTGATCCTGGGCGCCGTGCTTTTGGTGGCCACCACCATCATCAACTCCCTGGGCGTCAAGCTGATGGCCCACGTGAACTCGGTGGGCGTAACCTGCGAGATCGTGGGCGTCGCCGCCGTCATCCTGGCCCTGATCAGCGCCGCCCAGCGCGGACCGGACGTTGTTGCGGACACCACGGTGCTCCAGAATTCTGATCTTGGTGCCGTGGGAGCCTTCCTGGTTTCCGGGCTGATGGCCGCCTATGTGATGGTGGGCTTCAACTCCGCCGGTGAACTCTCCGAAGAAACCAAGGACCCGCGCCGGACCGCTCCCCGCACCATCCTTTCCGCCCTGCTCATCTCCGGAATCGGCGGCGCGCTGATGATCATCACCGCCCTGATGGCAGCCCCCAGCCTCGACGACGGCCGGCTCGCCACCGAAGGCCTGCCCTACGTCCTCACCGCCGTCCTGGGTACCTTCTGGGGCAAGGTCCTGCTGGTGGACGTAGCCATCGCCATCTTCGTCTGCACCCTGGCCATCCAGACCGCGGGTTCACGCCTGGTGTTCTCCATGGCCCGCGACGGCAAACTCCCTGCCTCGGTGCTGCTGTCCTCCGTCCACCCCACCCGCGGCACGCCCATGTGGCCCTCGATCGTCATCGGCGCCCTGGCCGTGGGCGTCCTGGCCATCAACGTGGGCAACGCGGCGCTGTTCACCACCCTCTGCAGCGTCTGCATCGTGATGGTCTACCTCGCCTACCTCCTGGTCACCGTGCCCCAGCTCTTCAACAGGCTTCGGGGCGACTGGAACCAGGTGGGACAGACCCTTCCGGCCGGACTCTTTTCCCTGGGCCGCTGGGGCCTTCCCGTCAACATCCTCGCCGTCCTCTACGGCGCGGTGATGGTGGTCAACCTCGCCTGGCCGCGGCCCGAGGTGTATGACCCCTCCGGGGAGAACCCCGTGCTGCTCTACTCCGCGCCGCTCATGGTGGCAGTGGTCCTGCTCCTGGGCGTCTGGGTCCGGCGCCGGACCCTGCGCACCGCCGAATAACAGCCCTCCAGCACGCAAGCCGCACAGCACGCAAGCCGCACCGAACCCAAGACTTAAGAACACAGGATCGACATGACACAAGTAACGGAAAGTCCAGCAGCCGCAGGCACTGCCACCACGGCAGGCGCCCGTGCCCACGCAAGGGAGCAGCACGGCCGGACCGTGGACACCATGCGGTACGTCCCCGCCGCCTCCGCCCCGGCACACCTTTTGGCCGGACTGCCCGACGGCGCGTCCCCCACCTGGGCCGAATCACTCGCCTTCGGCCGCTACACCACGCTGCCCCTCGCCCGCGGCACCCGGATCAGGCTCACGGACACCGCCGGAGACGCCTGCGTGCACGCCCTCCTCTGCCGGACCGGAACAATGCACGAGCGCCTCAACGTGGCTGACACCGTCAAGGTCCCGTGGCAGGCGTATCCCACTACCGGCCACCCGCTGCTGTCCGACGCCGGCCGCCTGATGGCCACGATCGTCGCCGATACCTCCTCCCGCCACGATGCCCTGACCGGCGCCACCACCCTCGAGGGCAACAACGCAAAGTATGGAGCCGGAACAGCGCACAGCGCATCCCCGGCAGCCCGCGAACTGCTCACCCTCGGAGCATTGAAGAACGGGCTGGGCCCGCGCGACGTCGCTCCGTCCCTGTCTCTCTTCAAAGGCACCGCCGTGGACCCGGCCGGAAGCATCACGTTCACCGGAAGCGCCGGGCCGGGTGCCGCCGTCGAACTCCTGCTCCAGATGGACGCCGTGCTGGTCCTTGCCAATACCGCGCACCCGCTGGACCCCCGCGCGGATTTCACCGGAACCGCCGTGGACATCGTTGCCTGGCACGCACCGCAGGACCTGGCAGCCCTCGAGGCCGGCACACTCACCGGACGCTTGGCACCCGAACACCTGCAGGCACTGCACAACACCGAACACGACCTGACCGCAAGGAATGCCCGATGAACACCGCCACCTACACCCAGCCCACCGCGGACGCCCGCGAGATCACGCTAACCCCCGGCGATGTGGTCCTTGATGAATTCGTCGAGGCCCGCGGCCCCTGGTCCGCCGTCGTGGCGGCCGGCGACGTGCTGACCATTGTGGACCTCGAAGGCAACCAGGCCGTGGACTGCCTGCTGTACGCGGCGGCAGACACTTCGGTCCGCTACTCCGCGCCTGTCACCATCGCCCGGCAGCAGTCGATTGTCCTCACCACCGGCTCCGTGCTGCGGGCGGACACCGGCGCGGCCCTAATGACCGTCGTGGCGGACGAGGTGGGCGTGCACGACACCATCGGCGGCGCCTGCTCCCAGGAATCCAACACCCTCCGCTACGGCCAGCACACGCGTGAACAGCACGCCTGCGTGGAGAACTTCCTGATCGAGGGCTCGCGCTGGGGCCTGGGCAAGCGGGACCTGGTGTCCAACATCAACTGGTTCATGAACGTCCCCGTTGACCCGGACGGCGCCCTGGGAATCGTTGACGGCCTGTCCGCGCCGGGCAAGCGCGTGGCGCTGCGGGCCGAGGTGGACACCCTGGTGCTCGTCTCCAACTGCCCGCAGATCAACAACCCCTGCAACGGCTTCAACCCCACCCCTGTCCGCATGATCGTCACCCGGCCGGAGGCTGCACTGTGACCAACAAGAACGTGAACACTTTCGACACCCTCCTGATCGCAAACCGCGGTGAAATTGCGTGCCGCATCATCGAATCCGCCCGGAAGCTCGGCCTCCGCACGATTGCCGTCTTCTCCGAAGCCGACCGGGGCGCCAAGCACGTCCGCATCGCCGATGAAGCAGTCCTCCTGGGGCCGGCGCCGGCCAAGGAGTCCTACCTCCGCGTGGACGCCCTGCTTGAGGCCGCCAAATCCACTGGGGCCGGCGCCATCCACCCCGGCTACGGCTTCCTGTCCGAGGACGCCGCCTTCGCCGAGGCCGTGGAAGCAGCCGGGCTGGTTTTTGTAGGCCCCACCGCCGAGCAGCTCCGCATCTTCGGCACCAAGCACACAGCGCGCGACGCCGCCCGGGCGGCCGGGGTGCCGATGATCGCCGGTTCCGGGCTGCTGGAGGACGTGGACGCCGCCGTCGCAGCCTCCGCAACGATCGGGTTCCCACTGATGCTCAAGGCCACCGGCGGTGGCGGCGGCATTGGCATGACGGTCTGCCGCAACGAGGCCGAACTGGTAGACAGCTTTCCCCGCGTCGCGCGCCTCGCCGGTGCCAGCTTCGGCACCGCCGGCGTATTCGCGGAACGGTACGTGGAGAATGCCCGCCACATCGAGGTCCAGGTGTTCGGCGACGGCGAAGGCAGGGTAGTCAGCCTCGGCGACAGGGACTGCTCCCTTCAGCGCCGCCACCAGAAAGTCCTCGAAGAGGCACCCGCCCCGGACCTGCCAGAGGAACTGCGCGAAGAACTCCACCGCAGCTCCCGTGCCCTCTGCGCCTCCCTTAACTACCGTTCCGCCGGGACCGTCGAGTTCGTCTACGACTCCGCCCGCCGCGAGGCGTCCTTCCTCGAGGTCAACGCCCGGCTCCAGGTGGAGCATCCCGTCACCGAGGCCGTCACCGGCGTGGACCTGGTGGAGTGGATGCTCCGCCTTGCCCAGGGCGGAGGCGAAGCCACTTCCGTCCTTGCCGGTGTGCCGGACAGCCTGCCGGTTTCAGGCCACGCCGTGGAAGCACGCGTCTACGCGGAGGACCCGGCCCGCGGTTTCCAGCCCAGCGCCGGCACCGTAACCAACGCCGCCTACCCGCAAACAGAGGACGTCCGCGTTGACGCCTGGGCCGAAACCGGCACGGAAGTGTCCACCAATTACGACCCCCTCCTGGGCAAAATCATCACCTCCGGTCCGAGCCGTACCGACGCCTTCAACCGGCTGGACGCAGCCCTCAAAGACACCCGGATCGACGGGATCGAAACCAACCTCGGGCTGCTCCGCGCCGCCACCGGGCTGGACGCGGTCCGCACCGTCCAGCACTCCACCAGCACCCTGGACAGCGTGGGGGATCCCGAGCCGCGCATCACCGTGGGCCGCCCCGGCCTGCAGACCAGCGTGCAGGACTGGCCCGGCCGCACCGGCCTGTGGCAGATTGGCGTACCCCCAAGCGGCCCCATGGACGATCTCTCCTTCCGGCTCGGAAATACCGCCCTGGGCAACCCGGAAGGTGCTCCCGGCCTGGAATTCACCATGACCGGTCCCAGCCTGACCTTCACCCACGCCACCACCGTTTGCATCACCGGCGCGGAAGTATCAGTGACAGTTGACGGGACGGAGGCGCCTGCGTGGACACCGGTGACGGTGCCCGCGGGAGGTACCCTCGACGTCGGCACGGCCGGCAGCAAGGGCCTGCGCGGCTACATCCTCTTCCAGGGCGGCCTGGACATCCCGCAGTACCTGGGCAGCGCCTCCACGTTCACCCTGGGCCAGTTCGGCGGCCACGCCGGGCGCGTACTGCGCGCCGGGGACGTGCTCCGGGCAGTGCGTCCGGCCACAGTTGCCACGACCGCCGGTGCCGGAAACGGCACACCCACGGCCGCAGTGCCGCTGGACAGCCGCCCGGCGCTGACCTCGGCCTGGGAACTTTCCGTGGTGGAGGGCCCCCATGGTGCCCCGGAGTTCTTCCAGCGCGAAGATATCGAGGAACTGTACGCCGCTGAGTACGAAGTCCACTTCAACTCCGCCCGGACCGGCGTCCGGCTTATCGGTCCCAAACCGCGCTGGGCCCGCACGGACGGCGGCGAGGCCGGCCTGCACCCCTCCAACATCCACGACACCGCCTACTCCGTGGGCGCGCTGGACTTCACCGGCGATACCCCCATCCTGCTGGGCCCGGACGGCCCCAGCCTGGGCGGGTTCGTCTGCCCGGTTACCGTAGTGACCGCGGACCGCTGGAAACTCGGCCAGCTCCGCCCCGGGGACAAAGTCCGGTTCGTTCCGATCAAAGCCATCCAGGCGCCGTCGGCCAGGGACCTGGGACCCGGCCGCCAGCTGGTCCTGCCCGGTGACGCCGAGTGGTCCGGGGATATCTCCTCCGTCACCGCCGCAGCAGCCGCGGCCGGCACACCTGCTGCCAGGACGCATCGCGGGGATGGCGACGACGGCGTGCTGGGCCGGGTGCCCGAAGGCGCCGGCCGCCCGGCGGTCACCTACCGCCGCTCCGGCGACGACAACCTTCTCGTGGAATACGGCGAGATGGTCCTGGACCTGGGGCTCCGCGCCCGGGTTCACGCCCTGCACCAGCACATCGAACAGCTGCAGGTTCCGGGAATCGTGGACCTTACCCCGGGTATCCGTTCCCTGCAGATCAAGGTGGACCCGTCGGTGCTGTCCACCAAGCGGCTACTCGGCCTGGTTCAGGAGATCGAGGCGGCGCTGCCCGCCAGCTCCGAGCTGGTGGTTCCCAGCCGCACCGTCCGGCTGCCGCTGTCCTGGGACGACCCCGCCACCCGTGAAGCGATCGAGCGCTACATGGCCGGTGTCCGCGACGACGCCCCGTGGTGCCCCTGGAACATCGAATTCATCCGCCGGATCAACGGCCTGGACTCCGTGAACGACGTGTTCGACACCGTCTTCAACGCCGAATACCTGGTCCTGGGCCTGGGCGATGTCTACCTTGGCGCTCCGGTGGCCACCCCGCTGGATCCGCGCCACCGCCTGGTCACCACCAAGTACAACCCGGCCCGCACCTGGACGCCGGAGAACGCAGTGGGCATCGGCGGCGCCTACATGTGCATTTACGGCATGGAAGGACCGGGCGGCTACCAGTTCGTTGGCCGCACCACCCAGGTCTGGTCGCGCTACGCGGATTCCGCCCCGTTCGAGCCGGGCTCACCGTGGCTCCTGCGCTTCTTTGACCGGATCTCCTGGTACCCCGTCAGCCCCGAGGAACTCCTGGACCTGCGGGCTGACATGGCCGCGGGCCGCGGCCGCGGCGTGGACATCGAGGAGGGCACCTTCTCACTGGCCGAGCACGAGGTGTTCCTTGCGGAAAACCGCGAATCCATCGCGGTGTTCCGCGACAAGCAGGGTGCGGCTTTCGCCGTCGAACGGCAGGCATGGGCCGACGCCGGCGAGTTTGACCGTGCCGACGCGCTGGCCGCCGTCGTGGCTCCGCCGGCAGACGAGGTGGAGGTTCCGGACGGCGGTTCCCTCGTCGCCGCGCCGTTCGCGGCGAGTGTCTGGAAGCTTGACGTGGCGGAGGGCGACCGGGTGGTCAAGGGCCAGCCGCTGGTGTCCCTGGAAGCGATGAAGATGGAAACCGTGCTGGAGGCGCCGTGCGACGGCGTGGTGCTGCGGGTGCTGCCGGTTGCCGGCTCCCAGGTGGTTACCGGCGAAGCGGTGGTGGTCCTGGGTGGCTCGGACGTGGACTTTGGACTGGTGGGCGAAGAACTGGCGGGCGAAGCCCCTGAACTGGAAGAAGCAGCAGTATGACCAACTCAACCACCGGCCCTGCCACGGCGCGTGTGCAGGCAGCCCTCGCGGCGCTGGAAGCAGTGGACCGTCCGGAAATCTGGATCACCCTGCGCGGGGAGGCCGATCTGCTGGCCGAGGCCACTGACATCGACGCGGCCGTGGCCCGCGGCGCCGACCTGCCCCTTGCCGGGCTCCTGCTCGCCGTCAAAAACAACGTTGACGTGGCAGGAATACCGACCACGGCGGCGTGCCCCGGCTTCGCCTACGTTCCGGAGAAAGACGCCGAAGCGGTGGCCCGGCTGCGGTCCGCCGGAGCCCTGGTGCTGGGCGCCACCAACATGGACCAGTTCGCCACCGGCCTGGTGGGCACGCGCAGCCCGCACGGCGCGGTCCGGGATTCGCGCCGGCCGGAATTCATCTCAGGCGGCTCCAGCTCCGGTTCCGCGGTTGCCGTCGCCTTGGGCCTGGTGGACATCGCGATCGGGACGGACACGGCCGGCTCGGGCCGCGTACCCGCCGGGCTGCAGGGGATCGTGGGAATCAAGCCGACTTTGGATGTTGTGTCCACGGCCGGTGTGGTGCCCGCCTGCAAGTCCTGGGACGCCGTCACCATCTTTGCCCGGCACCTCTCCACCGCCGAGCTTGCGATAGGGGTGATGGCGGGAGACGCCCGGGCGTGGCCCGCGGATATCCGGCTCGCAGCTCCGGAAAAGCCCCGCGTCGCCTACCCGGCAACCCTGCCCGCGCTCCCGGAGGCGTGGGCAGCAGAATTCCACCGCAACGTTGACCAACTCCGCGAATCGGGCGTGGACGCCCAACCCATCGAGTTCGATGCCTTCCTTGAGGCGGCCCGGCTGCTGTACGACGGCGCGCTGGTGGCGGAGCGTTTCGCCGCCGTGGGCGGTTTCCTGGAACAGCACGACGGCGGCCCGGACAGCAAGGCGGGCATCGATCCCACCGTGGAACGCATCATCCGGGCAGCGGGCACGGTGCCCGCCCACCTGTATGTCGCCGACACGGCAAAGCTGGAGGTGCTGAAACAGAAGGCGATGGCGGAGCTTGAGGGCTTTGACGCCCTGCTGATCCCCACCGCCCCGTTCCATCCCACTCTTGCAGAGGTGGCCGCGGACCCGGGGGGTGTCAACTCCTTAATGGGCACTTACACCAACTTTTGCAACCTGTTCGACCTGTGCGCTGTGGCAGTTCCTGCCGGTGCGGTGGACGGGGCCCAGTTCGGGCTGACAGTGGTGGGCCGGACGTTCGCTGACGCCGTCGCCGCTGACATTGCCCGCCGCCTGGAGGCAACTCCGGCGGCTCCCGCCCTCTTCGCCGGGGGCGCGGCTCCGGCGGCAGCCTGCAGTGGTGACGGCTCGTCGTCGTCCGCTCCCTGGCCGGTAGCAGCAGGTGCAAAAGCCGTGCCGCTGGTAGTTGTGGGTGCTCACCGCAGGGGCCAGCCCCTGGCGCCGCAGCTCGAGGCGCTCGGCGCCATTTGGGACGGACCTGTACAGACCGCGGCACGGTACCGGATGGTGTCCCTGGACACCGTGCCGCCCAAGCCGGGCGTCTACCGTTCTGACGACGACGGCGCGAAGCTGGCCGGTGAACGGTGGCTGGTGTCCGAGGCGGGGCTGGGGCGGTTCCTGGCCGACCTCCCCGAACCCATGCTGCTCGGATCCATCGAACTGGCCGACGGCTCCACGGCCGTGGGGTTCGCCTGCGACGCGGTGGCCGCCGCGGGCGGGGAGGACATCACCCGCTACGGCGACTGGCTGGCGGCCAAGGACCACCTGGGTCAGCCCAAGAGCCTCTGGCAGAACCTGGGGAAGGTTGCCTTGGCCGGCTTCAGCCGGGGAACCTAGCCCTTGAAGTACTCTGAGATGTCCGTGACCAGTTCGTCCACGGCGGCCGGAATCGAGCCGTGGAAGCACTTGGGGGAGAGCTCGTAGGTGCTGCCGGGGACTGCGGCGTGCAGCCGCTCGGCTGTTGCCTTGTAATAACTGGGGCTCTTGCCGCCCGCCATGAAGTGGGTGTTGGCGGGGAGCACGCTGAAGTCCCTGGCGTGGTCGGCCTCGTTGTAGGCCGCCCGGAGTTCGCCCACAGCGCTGGGCATCACCTCCTGGAACATCCTGTTCACCTTGGTGCCGGAGAGCACGGCCATCAGCCCGGCAAGGACAGGCTCCGGGATCCTCGCCAGGGCCGAGCCCGGTTTGGTTGCCTTCTTCACGTGGGCGAGGGCGCGGCCCACTTTGCCGTTGTTCACGGCATCTTCGAAACCGTCCAGCCATCCGGTGTCGATGCTGCCGTCGATGTTCACGGCGGCGTCGTACACGGCGAGCTTGTCCGGGACGTACCCGGTGCCGGTGAACTCCTGGACGGCATTGAGTGCCACTGAGCCGCCCAGGCTGTGGCCAAGGATGTTCCTCGCGCCGGTGGCCTCCAGGACCGTCCGGACGTCCGCTATCTCGGTGGCCATCGAGTAGCCTGCCGGTTGCTCTGAGGAGCTGCCGCGGCCGCGCCTGTCATATACGTCCACGGCCCAGCCCTCGCCCAGGCCTTTCGCCAGCGCCGTGGAAAACGGGCGGTAGATCAGGGCCGTGAGGAACGCGCCGCCGATCAGCACCACGCGGCGTTCGCCGGGAGCGTCTTCGGTGCCGTAACTGTACAAAGCCAGCCGGCCGCCGTCGTGCGTTGAAAGGACCTGTTCTTTCACCACCCCATCCTAGGCAGGCCCGGTTGGGAGGCCGCGCAGCCGGGCCGGCCGGATGCCCGGTAAACTTGATGATTGTGACTTCCCAAAACACCCCCTCGCCCAAGAACGCCCCGGAGCCGCTGGATGCCAGCGAGCAGATGCGGATCCGCATGGAGAAGCGCGCCAAACTGATCGAGCGCGGCGTTGAGGCGTACCCGGTGGGTGTGGAGCGGACGCATTCCCTCGCCGAGATCCGGGAAAAGTACGCCCACCTCCAGGCCGACGACACCACAGGCGACATCGTGGGCGTCACCGGGCGCGTGGTGTTCGTCCGCAACACCGGAAAGCTGTGCTTCGCAACCCTCCAGGAGGGCGGCACGGACGGCAAGGGGACCCGCCTGCAGGCCATGCTCAGCCTTGCCAACATCGGCGAGGAGGCGCTCGCTGACTGGAAGGCCCTTGTTGACCTCGGCGACCACGTGTTCGTCAAGGGTGAGGTCATCTCCTCCCGCCGCGGAGAGCTGTCCATCATGGCCGATTCCTGGTCCATGGCGTCCAAGGCGCTCCGCCCGCTGCCGGTGCTGCACGCCGAGCTGAACGAGGAAACCCGGGTCCGCCAGCGTTATGTGGATCTGATGGTCCGCGACGAAGCGCGTGAAATGGTCTACACCCGCGCGGCCATCACCCGCTCCATCCGCGAAACGCTGTTCCGGCACAGCTATGTTGAGGTGGAAACGCCCATCCTCAACCTGGTCCACGGCGGCGCGCTGGCGCGGCCGTTCGAGACCCACATGAATGCCTTCGACCAGAAGATGACCCTGCGCATCGCCACCGAGCTTTACCTCAAGCGCGCCGTGGTGGGCGGCATCGACCGCGTCTACGACATGGGCCGGGTTTTCCGCAATGAAGGCGTGGACTCCACCCATAGCCCGGAATTCACCACACTTGAGTGCTACGAGGCGTGGGCGGACCAGTTTGTGATGGCCGAGCGCATCAAGGAGATCATCCTCGACGCCGCCGACGCCGTGGGTGCCGGCCGCGTCCTGCAGACCGAAGCAGGGGAGATCAACCTCGACGGCGACTGGGCCTGGGTGTCCGTGTACCCGGGACTGTCCGACGCCGTTGGGCAGGACATCACGCCGGACACTCCGCTGGAGGTGCTCCGCGGGATTGCTGAGAAGCACGAGGTCAAGGTGGACCCGAAGTGGGACGCCGAAAAGCTGGTGGTTGAGCTCTTCGGCGAAATCGTCGAGCCCACGCTGCTGAACCCCACTTTCGTTTACGACTACCCGCCGTCGGCGCAGCCGCTGGCCCGCCCGCACCGCAAGGACGGCCGGCTGATCGAGGCCTGGGACCTTATCATCGGCGGCATGGAGCGCGGCACCGCGTTCTCGGAGCTGATCGACCCCGTCATCCAGCGCGAACGGCTCACCGAACAGTCCCGCCACGCAGCGGCCGGCGACGATGAGGCGATGCAGCTGGATGAAGACTTCCTGCGGGCGCTCGAATACGGTGCTCCTCCCATGGGTGGCATTGGCCTCGGGATTGACCGGCTGGTCATGCTGTTCACCGGTGCCGGCATCCGCGAAACCATCCTGTTCCCGCTGCTCAAGCCCGAGGGCCACTGACCATGGAATACGTAGCTGTCCTGCTGCCCTCCATTGTGGTGGGTTTGCTTTTCTGGTTCGCCATGAAAGCGATCTTTAACGCGGACAAGTCCGAGCGCCAGGCGGAAGCTCGTGCGCAGGCAGAAGCCGAAGCCCGGGCAGCAACTCCCGCGGACCGCAATGACCCCGAATCAAAAGATAAAGCCCCCTGATTTTCCGCATTTATCCCCAGGGGCCATTAGGCACTTTGACGCGTTGCCATAAAAAGAGTCATACTTTTTAGGAAACATCCTGCTTTTCTGAAAACCCGAACCTTTCCAAGAGGAAGTCTTTTAATGGCACAGAAAGTAAACATCATCCTCGTTGATGATCTGGATGGGGGATCCGCAGACGAGAATGTTAAGTTTGGCCTTGACGGGGTCAACTACGAGATCGATCTTTCCGCAGCGAATGCCGCGGAACTTCGCTCCTCACTGGAGCGTTTTATCGGCGCAGCACGAAAGGCTTCCGGCGGCAGCGGCCGGACTGCCCGGGCAAAAGCGCCCACCGGTGGCCGCAGCCACGATTCGGCCCAGATTCGTCAATGGGCCCGCGAAAACGGCTACACGGTTAACAGCCGCGGCCGAATTCAGGCTGAAATCCAGGAAGCCTACCAAAAGGCCAATTCCTAGTTACGCCGGCAGCTCACGTAATAAGCCCTGCTTCCTATATTGGGAGCAGGGCTTTTTCGGTTGCGGGACTCAAATGGGCGGCACCGCCCGGTAACTGCTCCTGGCGCCATCGGGGTGTTTTGGAGGTGCCGGAACCTTTCAGGCCCGCGCCTTGCATCAAGGATCAGGACCCTGATGGCAGTCGCCGTGGCACCCCGGCGACGCCGGCCGTTACTAACGGTGCGGCTGATGTGAGGCGCTCTTCCGTTCCCTCGACAAAGAGGCTCCTTGGCCTCCTCATCGCCGTGATGGAAGCGCCCCGAAGGGGCTGTTCCAAATATTCCGTGAACACTGCGGTTTCCCCCGTGGCGAACACGCTCCACAAGTATGGGCTGGCCACGTAGCATCAAAGTACGTCGTAGCTAGGAGTGTGGCGAAATGTTTGAGCGATTTACGGACCGTGCCCGTCGCGTAGTTGTGCTTGCCCAAGAAGAGGCACGCATGCTGAACCACAATTACATCGGTACCGAACACATCCTCTTGGGTCTTATCCATGAGGGTGAGGGCGTTGCCGCCAAAGCTCTTGAGTCCTTGAGCATTTCGCTCGACGGCGTTCGCGAGCAGGTGCAGGAGATCATCGGGCAGGGCCAGCAGGCGCCGTCCGGCCACATCCCCTTCACCCCCCGTGCCAAGAAGGTGCTGGAGCTCTCGCTGCGCGAAGCCCTCCAGCTGGGCCACAACTACATCGGCACGGAGCACATCCTGCTGGGCCTCATCCGCGAGGGTGAGGGTGTTGCTGCCCAGGTGCTGGTCAAGCTCGGCGCCGACCTCAACCGGGTCCGCCAGCAGGTCATTCAGCTCCTGTCGGGCTACCAGGGCAAGGAAACCACCGGCGCAGGCGTTGGCTCGGGCCAGCCCGAAGGCGCTCCGGCAGGTTCCGTGGTGCTGGACCAGTTCGGCCGCAACCTGACCCAGGCTGCCCGGGAAAACAAGCTGGATCCGGTCATCGGGCGCGAGCAGGAGATGGAACGCGTCATGCAGGTCCTCTCCCGCCGTACCAAGAACAACCCGGTGCTGATCGGTGAGCCCGGCGTCGGTAAAACCGCCGTCGTCGAAGGCCTCGCCCAGGCGATTGTCCGGGGCGACGTCCCGGAGACCATCCGCGACAAGCAGCTCTACACCCTGGACCTCGGGTCCCTGGTGGCAGGCTCCCGCTACCGCGGTGACTTCGAAGAGCGCCTGAAGAAGGTCCTCAAGGAAATCCGCACCCGTGGCGACATCATCCTGTTCATCGACGAAATCCACACCCTCGTGGGTGCCGGTGCCGCCGAAGGTGCCATCGACGCTGCCTCCATCCTGAAGCCCATGCTGGCCCGCGGTGAGCTGCAGACCATCGGTGCCACCACGCTTGACGAGTACCGCAAGCACATCGAGAAGGATGCCGCGCTGGAGCGCCGCTTCCAGCCCATCCAGGTCAAGGAACCCTCTGTGGCACATGCCATCGAGATCCTCAAGGGCCTGCGTGACCGCTACGAAGCGCACCACCGCGTCACCATCACCGACGGCGCCCTGGCCTCTGCGGCCAGCCTCGCCGAGCGCTACATCTCGGACCGCTTCCTGCCCGACAAGGCGATCGACCTGATCGACGAGGCAGGCGCACGGCTGCGCATCCGCCGCATGACCGCTCCGCCGGAGCTCAAGGCCATGGACGAGCGCATCGCCAAGCTGAAGATGGAGAAGGAGTCCGCGATTGATGCGCAGGACTTCGAAGGTGCAGCTGCGCTCCGCGACAAGGAGCAGAAGATGATCACCGAGCGTTCCGAGAAGGAACGCCACTGGAAGTCCGGCGGCATGGACGACATCTCCGAGGTGGATGAGGATCTCATCGCCGAGGTGCTGGCCAACTCCACCGGCATCCCGGTCTTCAAGCTGACAGAGGAAGAATCCTCGCGCCTGCTGAAGATGGAAGACGAACTGCACAAGCGCGTGGTGGGCCAGGACGAGGCCATCAAGGCACTGTCCCAGGCCATCCGCCGCACCCGTGCAGGGCTCAAGGACCCCAAGCGTCCCGGCGGCTCGTTCATCTTCGCCGGCCCCACCGGCGTCGGCAAGACCGAGCTGGCCAAGGCACTGGCGGAGTTCCTGTTCGGTGAAGAGGACGCCCTCATCACCCTGGACATGTCCGAGTACTCCGAGAAGCACACAGTCTCGCGGCTCTTCGGTGCCCCTCCGGGCTACGTCGGCTACGAGGAAGGCGGCCAGCTGACCGAAAAGGTCCGGCGCCGTCCGTTCTCCGTAGTGCTGTTCGACGAAGTGGAAAAGGCCCACGCGGACCTCTTCAACTCGCTGCTGCAGATCCTGGAAGACGGCCGCCTGACCGACTCCCAGGGCCGCGTGGTGGACTTCAAGAACACCGTGATCATCATGACCACCAACCTGGGCACCCGGGACATCTCCAAGAGTGTTGCCACCGGCTTCCAGTCCGGCACCGACACGCAGACCGGCTACAACCGCATGCGTGCCCGTGTCACCGAGGAGCTCAAGCAGCACTTCCGCCCCGAGTTCCTGAACCGTGTTGACGACGTTGTGGTGTTCCCGCAGCTGACCCAGGACGAGATCATCGAGATCGTGGACATGTTCGTGACCCGCCTGGAGAAGCGGCTCAAGGACAAGGACATGGGCATCGAGCTGACCAAGGCCGCCAAGGTGCTCCTGGCAACCCGCGGTTACGATCCCGCCATGGGTGCCCGGCCGCTGCGCCGCACCATCCAGCGCGAGATCGAGGATCAGCTCTCCGAGAAGATCCTGTTCGGCGAAATCCACGCCGGCGACATCGTCGTAGTGGACGTGGAAGGCGACGGCGACGACGCCAAGTTCACGTTCGCCGGCAACGCCAAGCCGCGTATCCCGGAAATCGCCCCGAGCGTCTAGTCTCCACAGCCAAAGCCCCGCCCGCTCCCCACCGGAGCAGGCGGGGCTTTCGCTTGTTAAGCTCCCATCCGTGGTTGAGTCCGGCGCTCTCACCGTGGCCAGGTTCGCTCCCCGGCGGGGTTCGGTGCCGGACATCAGAGATTTCCCGGCGCCTGCTCGTTCCTCGCTTTGACGGCGCCTACATAAATCCCTGATGCCCGGCACCTCGTGGGGGGCGGCTGTGGGGAATCCGCCGGTTGAGCTCGCACGGGCGGCCCTTCCCCGCAGAACCGTTGCTGCCCAACACCGTTCATGCGGGGCAGGGCCGCGCTTACGGAAAGCCTCCTGCTTCGGATCGTTTCTCAGGCACAAGCGAGGGCGCCGGGGTCATTTGTGTAGCTTGCGTCAAAGCGAGGAACGAGCAGGCGCGGGAAATCTCTGATGGCCGGCGCCGGACCCAGCCACGGAAACGCACCAAGGCCAGGCGCCGGGGCCGGAGCGGACTCAGCCGCGGGAAGGCACCCGGTGCCGGAACGGACTTGGCCACGGAGACAAAGACAAGTGAGCGTGGCGGTTGTGACGGGAAGCACAACTCGGGTTGAATCGGGGGCATGGCTAACTTGGAACCGGTGATCCCGGATGAGCGACCTTTGACCCCTTTTCACGATCTTGACCATTACCTCTCCATCCCGCGCGTTAGCGGGCTGGCTTTGAGCCCGGACGGAAGCAGGCTGGTCACTACAGTGGCCACCCTCAACGGCAAGGGCACCGAGTTTGCCACCGCGCTGTGGGAACTTGATCCGGCCGGGCAGAAGCAGGCCCGCCGGATAACCCGCAGCACCAAGGGCGAGGCCGGGGCAGCGTTCGCAGCCAACGGCGACGTCTACTTCACCTCGGCGCGGCCCGATCCCGAGAGCCCCGAGGGAGACCCCGTCAACGCCCTGTGGCTTTTGCCGGCCGACGGCGGTGAGGCGCGCGTGGTACTCAACCGCCCGGGCGGTGTGGGCTCCGTGCTGACCGCCAGGAAGGCCTCCGCCACCTTCGTGGTGGCGGAAGTCCTCGCTGGTTCGGCTGACGAAGAGGACGACGCCGAACGCCGCAAGTCGCGCAAGGACAACAAAGTCTCGGCCATCCTGCACAGCGAATATCCGGTTCGGTACTGGGACGCGGACCTGGGGCCGGGGCAGCCGCGGATTTTCGCCGTCGAGCCTGGAAAAGAGCAGGAACCCGGAAAGCCCGCCACTGTGGACGCAGCCGCCCCGCTGGCACTAAGGAACCTCACTCCGGAGGCGGGACCCCGGCTGCGCGAGGCCGAAACCGCCGTCAGCCCCGATGGGCAGACCATTTACGCGAGCTATGCCAAGCCGCTGGCGAAGGCGGACAGCCGCTCCATCCTCGTGGCTGTCGACGTGGCATCCGGAACCACCAACGTGCTCCTGGACCAGGAGGGCATGAGCTACTTCCCGGGCCCCGTCAGCCCGGACGGAAAAACCCTGGTGGTTGTCAGCGAGAGTGACAGCACCCCGCACCAGGCTCCGCAGGTCAAACTGCACCTCCTGGACGTTTCGGAAGGGGTGGAGCGTGGAGCGGGCCGGCTGGCGCCCCTGGCGCATGACTGGGACCGCTGGGCCAAGCCCGCAGCCTGGCTGCCGGACGGTTCCGCCCTCCTGGTCACCGCGGACGACGACGGCGCGTCGCCGGTTTTCCGGATCAGCGTCCCGGCGGCTGCCGCTGAAGTGAGTGTCACCCGGGTGACGCAGGACGCGTCGGCGTACACTGACGTCGTCATCTCGCCCGAGGGACGCCATGCCTATGCCCTCCGCAGTTCCTATGAGTTTCCCCCTGAGGCTGTCCGCATCGACCTGCAGACCGGGGAAACGACCCGCCTCCCGGCCCCCGCAGACCGTCCCGCGCGGTCCGGCCGGCTTGAACGGATTGCGGCCACAGCGGCTGACGGTTCCCGGGTTCCGGCCTACCTGGCGCTGCCCGAGGGAGCGTCCGCGAAGTCCCCGGCCCCGATGCTCCTGTGGATCCACGGCGGCCCGCTGGGATCGTGGAATGCCTGGACGTGGCGCTGGAACCCGTGGCTGCTCACCGCCAAGGGATACGCGGTGCTCCTGCCTGACCCGGCCCTCTCAACGGGTTACGGCCAGAATTACATCCAGCGCGGCTGGGGTGCGTGGGGCAAGACGCCGTTCACGGACCTGATGGCGGCCACTGATGCGGCTGTCAGCAGACCCGATATCGATCCGGAACGCACCGCGGCCATGGGCGGCTCCTTCGGCGGCTACATGGCCAACTGGGTTGCAGGCCAGACGGACCGGTTCAAGGCCATCGTGACCCACGCGAGCCTCTGGGCACTGGACCAGTTCGGCCCAACCACCGACGCCTCCCAATACTGGCTCAAGGAAATGACCGAAGAGATGGCCATGGAAAATTCGCCACATCTGCACGTCGAAAAAATCAGCACCCCCATGCTGGTGATCCACGGAGACAAGGACTACCGCGTCCCCATCGGGGAAGGGCTGCGGCTCTGGTACGAGCTGCTGTCCAAGTCACAGCTTGCAGCAGACCAGGATGGCCGGACCCCGCACCGGTTCCTGTACTTCCCCGACGAAAACCACTGGGTCCTGCAGCCACAGCACGCGAAGGTTTGGTACGGGGTCGTAGAGCACTTTTTGGCCCGGAACGTCCTGGACCAGAATGTGCCTTTGCCTTCCGAACTGGGACTCTAGCCCGGGCTGGCTCGGGTTGGCGCTCTGACGCTCTCGTCGCCTGCGGCTCCTAGGCCGTAGCCCTACTCGCCTCCGGCTCGGAGGCTGGGACATTTCCCGCGTGCTGCTCGTTCCTCGCTTTGACGCACGCTACATAAATGTCCCAGCCCCCGAGCCTCTTGCGGGCTGTCACCTGGGCAAGCGATGCCAGATACGGGCCGCATCCTTGCCGCCTTCTGCCTGGGGTCTGCCTTCGAGCGATATCTCTCACCTGCGGGGCCGCCCGCGCCATACTTTTGGGGGTTAGGGGGCGTCTTCCGTTTTCACCAGGACCTTGGGTTCGCGGGTTTCTTTCTTTCCGCGGCCGTGCTTGAAGTGGAAGTAGGCGTAGCAGGCTGCTACGAAGGGGATTCCGAAGTAGAGGGCTGTCGCCTGGGTGGGGTCGAAGCCTATGCCTATCAGGGAGATGACGCAGAGGATAAACGCGGCTATGGGCAGCAGCGGGAACAGCGGCGCCCGGTAGGGGAGCGACGCCGTGTCCCCGCCCTCTCGGAGGAAGTTCCGGCGGTGGAAGAAGTGCGCTGCCGTGATGGACATCCAGACGCCCACCGTGGCGAACCCGGCAACAGAGACCAGGACCAGGTAGACCGTGGTTGGTGCCACCACGCTGCTGATCAGCGAAGCCAGGCCGCCCAGCATGCTCACACACAGGGCAAGCAAGGGAATGCCGCGCTTTGTGAGTTTCTGCAGGGCCTTCGGAGCGTGGCCTTCATCGGCCAGGGAAAAGAGCATCCGGGCGCACGAAAACAGGCCGCAGTTCCCGGCGGACAAAAGGGCCGTGATGATAACGAAATTCATGATGTCGGCGGCGTAGGGAATGCCAAGCTGTGCAAAGACGGTGACAAAGGGACTTTGTTCCAGGGAGGTTTCCGCGTAGGGCACCGTACCGGCGATAACAGCGATGGCCCCAACAAAGAAAATCATCAGGCGGATAACGGTGGTTCGCATCGCCTTTGGAATATTGACTGCCGGGTTGGCCGTTTCTCCAGCCGCAACGCCAATGAGTTCGGACCCTGAGAATGCGTAGAAGACCGCAAGCGTGGTAATCAGGACGCCGGTAATTCCGTTGGGGAACCGGCCTTGGGGCGTATTGAGGTTTTCGCCGAGGAACGGATAGCCATTTTCGGCCAGCGGATGAAAGCCGAGCAGTGCTGCACCGCCCAGGACAATCAGCCCTATGACGGCTGCGACCTTTATCAGCGCGAACCAGAACTCCGATTCACCAAAGACCCGGGAAGAGATCGCGTTCAGCGTGAACAGCACGGCTGCAAAAACGAGGCACCAAATCCAGACATCCACCCCAGGGAACCAGCGCTGCATCAGAAGGCCGGCTGCGGTGAATTCCGAGCCCAGGGCAACTGCCCAGCAGAGCCAGTAAAGCCAGGCGGTGGCGAAACCGGTAGCTGGACCGATGGATCTGGCTGCGTAGATGTGGAACGCACC
This sequence comes from Pseudarthrobacter sp. fls2-241-R2A-168, assembly GCF_030209335.1. Classification (NCBI taxonomy): domain Bacteria; kingdom Bacillati; phylum Actinomycetota; class Actinomycetes; order Micrococcales; family Micrococcaceae; genus Pseudarthrobacter; species Pseudarthrobacter sp. fls2-241-R2A-168. Next base: position 86,494 of record NZ_JARVSG010000033.1, on the reverse strand, counting down.
GGACACTGGGTACGCCACAGCCAATTCGCCCAGGCACGCCATCACCATGTACACCACCACGGCGCCGAGCAGGTAGGCGATGATCGCTCCGAGGGGCCCCGCCTGCGCGATGGTGTACCCCGAACTGAGGAACAAGCCGGACCCAATAACACCTCCCATGGCAATCATCACCAGGTGGCGGGCCTCCATGGACCGCCGAAGGCCCTGTTGTTCGTCGTGCACCAATGGTTCATCGGTCAGCGTGGGGGAGCCTAAGGCCATTTTTCCTCCGGGTCGTGCGGCTGCACCTTTAGGGTGACTTGGGTAACATCCGCAACACTGGTTGTTCGCAGTCCGCGTCCGCAAACGCTGCCGGATGTGAGCTCCTAACTCTTCGCTATCTGCCCCGCTTCGCACAGTTGAGGGTAAGCAAAACTTCATCTCAGCAGCCGTATGACGAAATCGGAGAGCTGAGTCCTGGGGGCGGCCACGGGAACTAGGATTGCTCTGTGACCGAGTCCTTCCATATCCGCCCTGCCCGCACCAGTGATGTGTCCGCGATCAAGAAACTAGTTGCGCCGCTGGCAGAGCAACGGATTCTGATGGCCAAGGAGACGGTGGCCTACTACGAGAGCCTGCAGGAGTTCCGCATCGCCGAGGCAGACGGCGGCGACGTGATCGGTTGCGGAGCGCTCCACGTGATGTGGGAAGACCTGGCCGAGGTGAGGACCCTGGCTGCGTCCGAAGACTGGCGCGGTAAGGGCGTTGGCCACGTGCTGGTGGAGAGCCTGCTTGAGGAAGCCCGTGCTTTGGGTGTGGCACGCGTCTTTTGCCTCACCTTTGAGGTGGACTTCTTCAAGCGCCACGGTTTCGAAGTCATGGCAGATCAATCGGCCGTGGACCCCATGGTGTACTCGGAGCTGCTGCGGTCCCATGACGAAGGCGTAGCGGAATTCCTCGATCTTGCGCGGGTAAAGCCGAACACCCTGGGCAACACCCGGATGATCAAGTTCCTCTGACGAACCCTGCCCGAGCTCCGGTTCTAAAACTCCGGTCCGAACAGGCCGCCGAAAGCCTGTCCAGGGACCGGCCCGCCAGCATCCCTTTTGCAGCCCAAAAATACAAAGATAACCGTCTGACCTGCTTGGTTTTACTCGATTTGATGGATAAACTTACTGCGGCCGGGTTGGGGGGCCCACGGAAAGGGACGGTCATTGGGGGCTGTCCCTTTTCTGCGTCTGCGCGAATCCGGACCCTACCGCCCCGCCATGGGCCGGTAGTAGGGTCAGACTGTCATCCTCCAGGAACCATGCCCAGGAGCAACGCCATGAAAAAGCTCATCAACGATCCAAGGTCGGTAGTTGAAGAATCGCTGCAGGGATTTGGCCAGGCACATCCAGAACTCGTGACCGTCAATCCAGACCCCATTTTCGTGACGCGCAAGGACGCGCCGATCAACGGGAAAGTGGGCCTGGTGTCCGGCGGCGGCAGTGGCCACGAGCCGCTTCACGCCGGGTTTGTGGGCCGGGGAATGCTCGACGCCGCTGTGCCGGGGGCGGTGTTCACCTCGCCCACGCCGGACCAGATCCTTCCCGCGACGCTCGCCGTCGACTCGGGTGCCGGCGTCGTCCACATCGTGAAGAACTACACCGGTGACGTCCTGAACTTCGAAACCGCAGCGGAACTCTCCGAAGCCGAGGGCGTGAACGTACGCACCGTCCTGGTCAACGACGACGTTGCAGTCGAGGACTCCCTGTACACGGCGGGCCGCCGCGGGGTGGGCGGAACCGTGCTGGTGGAAAAGATTGCCGGGGCCGCCGCCGAACGCGGCGATGACCTCGACGCGGTGGCGGCAATCGGCGAACGGGTCAACAGCAACGTCCGCACCATGGGTGTGGCCCTCACTGCCTGCACCGTTCCCCACGCGGGCAAGCCCAGCTTCGACCTGGCCGAGGACGAAATCGAGATCGGCATCGGAATTCATGGCGAGCCCGGCCGGCACCGCATCCCCATGGAAAACGCGGACGGCATCACGGACCGGCTGCTGGAGCCCGTGCTGTCCGATCTCGGCATCACCTCCGGGGACAAGGTGCTGCTCTTCGTCAACGGCATGGGCGGCACTCCACTGAGCGAGCTGTACATCGTGTACCGGCGGGCCGCGCAGGTGCTCGCAGACCGGGGCGCCGCCGTCGAGCGCTCCCTGGTGGGCAACTACATCACCGCCCTGGAAATGCAGGGCTGCTCCATCTCAGTACTGAGGCTGGACGGTGAGCTCACCGAACTGTGGGACGCGCCGGTACACACCGCGGCGCTGCATTGGGGCGTGTAGCCGTGGTCCTCGATGTGAACTGGACGGTGAAGTGGTTGACGCTGTGCGCGCAGGCCATGGCGGAGCACCGGGTGGAGCTGATCGAGCTGGACCGGGCCATCGGGGATTCAGATCACGGCGAGAACATGGACCGGGGTTTCCAGGCCGTCCTGGACAAACTGTCCGAGTCGCCCCCGGAAACCCCCGGTGCGGCGTTGAAGCTTACGGCGATGACGCTGATGTCCAAAGTGGGCGGGGCCGCCGGTCCGCTGTACGGCACTGCGTTCCTGCGCGCCGCCACGTCCCTGGGTGACGCCGCCGAGATCGATCCTGCCGCCTGGGCCGGTGCCCTCACCGCTGCCCGGGACGGGATTGTGGCCCGCGGGAAGGCGGAGCCGGGGGACAAAACCATGGTGGACGCCTGGACCCCGGCGGCTGAAGCGGCAGGCAAGGCAGCCGGAAACGGCAGCACTGACCCGCTGACCGTCCTCGTCGCCGCGGCAGAAGCGGCCGAGGCCGGAGCGGTGGCTACTGACCCGCTGGTGGCGCGGAAGGGGCGGGCCAGTTACCTGGGGGAGCGGAGCGCCGGCCACCGCGATCCCGGCGCGGCTTCCAGTGCCCTGATCATGCGCGCCGCGGCGAAGGCGGCTGCGTGACCGTCAGCATCGTGGTGGTGTCCCATAGTGGAAAGATTGCCGACGGCGCCGCGGAACTTGCCGCGCAAATGGCGCCGGACGTCGTTATCCTGCCAGCAGGCGGCACCACTGACGGCCGGATCGGCACCAGCCTGGAGAAGGTCATGGCCGCACTGGACCAGGTGCCCAACGGCGGTGGTGCCGTGATCCTCACTGATCTGGGATCCGCCGTGATGACCGCGGAGTCAGCCCTGGAATTCGCGGAGAACCCCGAAGATGTATTGCTGGCGGACGCGCCCCTGGTGGAAGGGCTGGTGGCCGCTGCCGTCGCCGCCCAGGGCGGCGGCGATGTGCAGGCGGTCAAGCGGGCAGCGGAAGCCGTCCGCGCCCCCGCCCGGCACTCCGAAAGCCCTGCGGTCCAGGAGGTAGCGGAAGGTTCCGTCACCGGTTCCGGGCCCGATTTTACCGGCGACTTTGAGCTCATCAACCAGGCAGGCATGCATGCGCGGCCAGCGGCCAAGATCGCCGGCGGCCTGTCGTCCCTGGACGCGGAAGTCCAGGTCAACGGCGTGGATGCCACCTCCATGACAGCGCTGATGACCCTGGCGGCCGGCAAGGGATCAGTGCTGCACGTTCAAGCCTGGGGTGCGGACGCCGAACGCGCCGTGAACTACGTTGGCGGGCTGGTGCAGGCCGGCTTCGGCGAGCCGTAAGCCCATCCGAGATCGACTGCACAAATCCGGATGATGGCCGGGCGGTGTGTTCTCAGGGCCGGAGCGGACCGCTGCGAATATGCTCGATGCCATGGAACGGCCGGACCTTGAAGACACCACCCCCGATATCGAAGTGCTCGAGGGGCAAATGTCCGTTGAGGAACTCCTCGCCGACCTTGGCTTCGAATGGCTGCCGGAAGGGGCGGCGGGAGCCGGACCCGAAGCTTCATCCGGGGAGGACTTTGGCCAGCCCGCCCTGTTCCAGCTCTAGTTCCAGGATCAGCGCTGTTCCCGCAGCCCGGCGGCGTCAAGGAGCACGGACGCAGATATGAACCGGCCGCACTGCTCGCCAAACGGGTAGTCGCCGCGGGGGCGGAAATCGATGGTCCGCACGGGCAGGGGTGACCCGTCCGGTGCCGTGGACGTTGCGGTGACCGACATGGGGGATTCGGTCAGGCTCTCCAGGAACAGTGTGGCGATCTTTGTCCCGTCCGGGGACGCGGTGGCCGCGCAGACCCCCTCCGGCGTGCAGCCCTGGTCGATCGATGCACTGCCAGGGCGCAGCTCCACGTCTTCTTCCTCGCACTGCCCGTCCTGGCAGGCCTTGAGGTGCAGCTTCTCCACCTGCGGCGCGTAGTCCGCCGCGACTGTGACCGATACAGCTGTGGCCTGGGCGATGGCCGGGCAGGGCACCGCACCGGGGCCCGGCCCGCACGCAGTGGCGAGTCCCGCCGTCGTTATCAGCGCCAAAAGCAGTCCGCGCTTGCCCATACTTCAGCGTAAAGCCGGGCGCTGTGCCTGCCTGCGGTCAGGGTGAAGTGATGCAAACATCGTTATGGTGGCCCCCTCTGCAGGCTCTAACCGGGGAGCCGGTATCCGCCGTGCTGCACTTCGGCCAGGCCGTCGGCAAGCAGCCCCGCCAGCGCCCGCTCCAGCTGCTCCGGGGCGGAGTTCAGCCTGTGCAGGGCTGCCAGGGGCACCCCGATCCCCTCCGGCGCGAACCCCAGGTCCGCCGGCTCCCGCTGGAACATCTCCGCCGGCACCGGCGCCTCGGCCACGCGCAGCACGGCCATCACGGCTCCGCGAACCTGGCGGTCGGTGCCGTGCCACGCCTGTCCCTTCGGGATGTACGACGGCGGCGGCTCACCTGCAGCGCGCCAGGCACAGGAGTCCCGGACCGGGCAGTCACCGCACTTGGGTGCGCGGGCTGTGCAGACGAGAGCCCCCAGCTCCATCACCGCAGCGTTCCAGCGCACTGATGTGCCGTCGTCGTCCGGAAGGAGCCCGGCCGCGAGGCGCATCTCCGCGGCGGTCAGCGCCGGAGCGGGGAGTGCCATCCCGGAGATCAGCCTGGCGTGTACCCGCCGGATGTTGGTGTCCACTACGGTTTCGCGGCGCCCGTAGGCGAAGGCCGCCACCGCCGCGGCCGTGTAGCTCCCCACTCCCGGCAACGCCAGTAGGTCGGCGTAGTTGTCCGGAACCTTGCCGCCGTGATCCTTGGCGATCGCAACCGCTGCCGCGTGCAGCCGCAGTGCACGGCGCGGATAGCCCAGGCGACCCCAGGAACGCACTGCCTCTCCTGCCGGCTCGCCAGCCAGCCCGGCCGGGGTGGGCCAACGCTGCAGCCATTCACGCCAGACGGGCAGCACCCGGACCACGGGGGTCTGCTGCAGCATGATCTCACTGACCAGCACCCCCCATGGAGAACAGGCGGGCTCGCGCCAGGGCAGGTCGCGGGCGATGCCGGCGAACCACGCGTTGATCCGGTGATGCAGCTCCTGCAGTTCCGTTTCCGAGGGCAAACGGGCAGGCGCGGCGGTGGTTAGGGCTTCAGTATCGATCCCAACACTGTAATGGATCCCCGTCCGGCGCCTTAAACGGGATAGGGCCCTGCCGCCTGGCTGGATGTGACCAGAGCGATGGGTCTGCCGGCGGCGTGGTGGCAGGGCAGATCGGCCGCCGTTCTCTAGCCTAGGAGGATGGGCGGGCAAGGCAATTCATCACGAGGCAGGACAACGGCATCCGGATCCAGCATGGTCCGCAAGCCGAGCCCTGCCGTGTACCGCCGGCGCCGGCTGTTCCTGGGTGCGGCCTTGCTGCTGGTGATCGCACTGGTGGTGGGCGGATTCTCCCTCGCCGGCGCCTTCAGTGGCGGGTCCGAACAGGCGTCATCAACCGACCCGGCCGCCGGCGCAACCGCGTCCGCTGACCCCTCCGGCCAGGCCTCGGCGTCGGCCTCTGCTCCGGCACCCACGCCCACGCCGTCACCCACCCCAACCTGCAACCAGAACCTGGTGACCGTCTCGGCGTCGACGGACAAAGCCGTCTACGGCCCCGGGGAAAACCCGATGCTGACGCTGAAGGTGAGCAACGGCGGGACCATGCCGTGCGAGGTGAATATCGGAACCTCACAGATGGAATTCCTGGTGACCAGCGGCGCCGACCGGATTTTCTCGTCCAGGGACTGCCAGGCGAAGAGCGAGGACCTGGTGAAAATGCTTGCACCGGGGGCCAGTGAAACCGCCAACTTCCCGTGGTCGCGCAACCGTTCCCTCGAAGGCTGCCAGCCGGTGGAAGCCAAGCCCGGAGGCGGCGGCGCGTACTACATCTTCACCGCGAAGCTCGGCTCGAAAGCCAGCCCTAAGGCTGTTTTCCAGCTGAACTAACGGGTTCCTTTCAAGCGTCTGCTCCGTAACCGCCGTTCTGGCCGCGAAAAAAGCGGCAGTAACCCACTGGCTTTAGAGGAAACGGTCCAGCAGGCTTGCTTCCGCCATCCGGCTGAGGCCTTCGCGCACGGTCCGGGCGCGCTGGTCGCCGATGCCGTCCACGGTCATCAGGTCATCGATGGTGGCTGCCATAAGGAACTGCAGGCCGCCAAAGTGGTCTACCAGACGGTCTGCAACGGCTTTCGGAACCGCTTTGAGGCCCGAAAGCAGGCGGTAGCCCCGAGGCTGCACCACGGCGTCCAGGTTCGCTTCGCCGCCGGCAAACCCCACGATGTTTGAGATCTTGCCCAAATCAATCAGTTCGGTAGGTCCCAGGTTCACCAGTTCGTTGACGGCTTTTTCGATGTCATCGGCTGAAGCGTTGGGGCTGGCGTAATCGCGGATGATCACGTCGCTGCCGGGGCCGCGGCCCACCGTGAGCTCATCGAGCTGGAGCGACAGGAGCCGGCCGTCCTCGCCAAGTTCCAGCACGTATTGGGAGATTTCCTCTGAGATTCGGCGGACCATTTCCTGGCGCTGGAGGGTGACGGCGACATCCCGGACCGTGACCATCGCTTCGATTTCCAGGGCGGACAGCGAACTGGTGACCTGGTCCAGGCGGGACCGGTAGCGCTCAAGGGTGGCGAGGGCCTGGTTGGCGCGGGCCAGGACCTTTTCGGATCCTTCCAGGACGTGCCGCAAACCGTTCACGTACAGGGCGATGATCTGCATGGACTGGCTGACCGAGATAACGGGTACGCCCGTCTGGATGGCCACGCGTTCGGCCGTGCGGTGGCGGGTGCCCGATTCCTGGGTCTCGATGCTGGAATCGGGGACCAGTTGGACGGCTGCGCGGAGGATGTTGCCGGCGTCTTTGTCGCAGATGATGGCGCCATCCATCTTGGCGAGCTCACGGAGCCGGGTGGGGGAGAAGTCGATGCCGATGTCGAAACCACCCGAACAGATGGATTCGATGGTCCGGTCCATGCCCAGGACTATCAGTGCGCCGGTGCGTCCGCGGAGGATCCGTTCCAGTCCGTCGCGGAGCGGGGTTCCGGGTGCCACTCTGGCCAGGGTTGCCCTGAGAGATTCTTCGGGGCTCCGCGCCATTTAAGTGTGTCCCTTCAAAGGTGCGGGCCGGATGCCCGCAGGAATGCCGGTTTGATGCTCCGCCGGCAGGATCAAAAAATGCTCATTCTCCCGCAAGCTCAATGATAGGGGTAAGAACCGGCAACTTCCGCACGGGCAAGCCCCAAAGTGCCCCGTTAGGGGGCAGTGCCAACAGGCGGAAAATGGGTTCGACGGCGGGTGGCCGGGCGGGCATTTCGCGGATTCGTAAACGCCTCCCGGCCCCCTGCGCGGACGGTTCCTCTATGGGCCCCGGTGTGAAGGGGCAGCCACGTCAGCGGGCAAAAGCGTCCGGAGATCCCCCTGTGCCGCATTGATTTGCGGTTGGGTCAGGAACAGGGCCCGGGACAGGTCGGCGCCCTCAAGCCTGGCGTTCCTGAGGTCCGCGCCCAGCAGGTCCACGGCCGTCAGATCGCTGCCGCGAAGGTCCGCTGCAATGAGGTAGCTGCTTCTGAGGTCCGCCCCGCACAACCGGCGGGACCGCAAATCCTTGCCGCTAAGATCTGCCCGGGGCCTAAGATCTGGGTCCAGGTGGTCATCCCCCGTGGCGAAGTAGGACGCGCGGACTTCTTCACTGACAGCCATCAGCAACAACCTGACTTCGGCGTGCAGCTCTTGGACGTCCAGTGACAACAGCCCGTCCGGATCGCCGCCGACCGCCTTTTCGATAATGCTGCGAAGGACTACCGCGCGTTGCGAGGCCTCAGGATCAAAGGTACGCACCTGTGCTTCCGCCAGGTACCAGAGCATCTCGTGCAGTTGCCTGGCAGCCTTGAAGGCCGAGAACATTTTCTCCTTGCTGGCCGGCCGCTCCAGCCAGCTTTCTCCGCCGAAGAGATCCTGGGACACCCGCTGGCCCGCACCAAAGCAGTCAAACACCGTACAGCCTTTGAATCCGCGGGCACGCAGGCTGTGGTGGATGGTGCAGGAAAAGTCTGCGGCGAGGTTGGTGCACGGGGTTCCTGCATCCTTATCGACGGCAAAGTCGGCGGACCTGGTGAACCCGAAGGCTGTACAGCAAAGGGCAAAACAGTTGGCGCAGTCAGGACGGAGCGCTTGCCGGTCAAGGGCGGGCGAAGACGGCGTCTTATAGGGAGCTTGGGGGTAAGGCGATGAAGGCTTGAGCATGTGATCTTCCAGGCGTAGGGATTCGATGTGGCCGGTCTTGGGGGGAACTGGAGTTCCCCCGGCGGGCGCACACAATCACGGCTCCTTCGAGGAGGAGCCGGCCGAAACCGCTGTTAAGGCTCTGGGTCACAGAGAAATATGAAGTGTCACTGGGATCAAGAATACCGCGGCGAGGCGGTTAGCGCGCCCGCTCCCGCACCATCCGTTCCAGCTCCCTGCTGACTTTCACCAGGGATGCGGCGCGCAGTGCTTTCTGCTCGGCGGCCGTCTGCGTAGGCCGCCGCCGGGGTGTACCCGCCGGAGCGTCCATCGATTCGCTCTCGCGAAGATGGGCAGCCGGGGCGGGCGCCACCAGCCCTGTGGCCAGGGGATCAAAAAACAGGTTGGCCGGGAAGGAAATGCCGTGCATAACTGATCAGTTCCTTTCCCTGCCGGATACGGCGGTGCGGAGTGACACGAAGGCTCCACAGGAGGCGTTGCTGAGACTCATCATGCGGTCACGGTAGCGGGCACTCATTTCGAGGCTTTGAACCAGTGGTTTCCGCGGCGTTAAGCGGACCGGCATTGATTTGCCGCGCTGCGATAAACTGGAACTTGGCTTTCCGCCAGTCCGTTTCCCGGCCCGGGCCGCAGCGCTCCGGCGCGCAGTGCCTTCAAAGGCGCCTGGACAGTCCCACCCGCAGCGAAAGTAGCACCGTGTCCCAAGATGTCCTCACCCCCGCCCGGATCTCGGAGATTCATAAAGAGGCGGGCCGTCGCAGGACCTTTGCTGTCATTTCCCACCCTGACGCCGGCAAGTCGACGCTGACCGAAGCGCTGGCACTGCACGCCAAGGTGATCGGCACCGCGGGTGCCTCCAGCGGCAAGGCCAACCGTAAGGAAACCGTCTCCGACTGGATGCAGATGGAGAAGGACCGCGGCATCTCCATCAGTTCGGCGGCGCTGCAGTTCTCCTACCGGGACACGGTCATCAACCTCCTGGACACCCCCGGCCACGCCGACTTTTCCGAAGACACCTACCGCGTTCTGGCCGCCGTCGACTGTGCGGTGATGCTGGTGGACGCCGCCAAAGGCCTGGAAACCCAGACCATGAAACTCTTCGAGGTCTGCAAGCAGCGCAACTTGCCCATTATCACCGTCATCAACAAATGGGACCGCCCGGGCCTGGACGCGCTGGCGCTGATGGACGAAATCACCGAGCGCACCGGCTTGCAGCCCATGCCGCTGACCTGGGCCGTGGGCATCTCCGGCGACTTCCGTGGTGTGTGGGACCTCCGCAACGACCGCTTCGCCCGGTTCCAGCGCAACAACGCCGGCGCCCAGATCGCCATCACCGAATACTTCACCCCTGAAGAGGCAGCTGAAACCCAGGGCAGCAACTGGTCCGACGCCGTGGACGAGGCCGGCCTGGTGATCGAATCCAACCTTGAGTTCGACGTCGAAGCCTTCCACGCCGGCAAGGCCACCCCTATCCTGTTCAGCTCCGCCGCGCTCAACTTCGGCGTCAAGGAGCTGCTGGATGCGCTGGTGGACTTCGCTCCGCCGGCTGCTGCCCGGCCGGACATCGAGGGAAAACCGCGGCCGGTTGAGTCCCCGTTCTCGGGCTTCGTCTTTAAGGTCCAGGCGGGCATGAACAAGGCCCACCGCGACCACGTGGCCTTCATCCGCGTCTGCTCCGGCGTGTTCGAACGGGGCATGGTGGTCACGCAGACCCGCACCGGCAAGTCCTTCGCCACCAAGTACGCCCAGCAGGTGTTCGGCCGCGAACGCGAAGTCATCGACGAGGCCTACCCCGGGGACGTGGTGGGCCTGGTCAACGCATCATCCCTGCGCGTGGGCGACAGCCTCTTCCTTGACGAACCCGTGGAATACCCCGCCATCCCGCTCTTTGCCCCGGAGCACTTCCAGGTGGCACGCTCCAAGGACCCCAGCAAATTCAAGCAGTTCCGCCGCGGCATCGAACAGCTCGAACACGAAGGCGTTATCCAGCTGCTCCGCTCCGACCTCCGCGGCGACCAGGCGCCGGTGCTCGCCGCCGTCGGCCCCATGCAGTTCGAGGTGGTGGAGGACCGGATGGCACATGACTTCAGTGCGCCCATGAGGCTGGAACGCCTGCCCTACTCGCTGGCCAGGATTTCGACGGCGGATGCCATGCCAGCGCTGGCCAACGTGCCGGGCGCCGAGGTGCTGTTGCGGTCCGACGGCGAGTACCTCGCCTTGTTCAACGACGTCTGGGCGCTGCGCCGCATCGAAAAGAACCACCCCGACCTCACGCTCGTGCCCATCGGCACGCACAACCCCGCAAAGTAGGAACCGTGAACGCAGTTCAATCCAGCGCAACACCACCACGCGCACTGGTCACCGGCGTTGGCACCATCAACCCGCTCGGCTCATCGGTCCCCGAAACCTGGGCCGCGCTGGTGGCGGGCAAATCCGGGATTGCGCCGCTCGAAGCCGGGTGGGCGGAACAGCTGCCGGTGAAAATGGCCGGCCAGGTCACTGCGGACCTCAACGAACACCTCAGCACGCGCGAAATGAAGCGCATGGACCGCTGCGGGCAGCTGGCACTGATCGCGGCGCGGGAAGCCTGGAAGCAGGCCGGCGCCCCCGACGTTGACCCGGAGCGCTTCGCCGTGGTGATCGGCTCGGCTTACGGCGGACTGGGCTCCACCCTGGAACAGGACCGGACGCTCGCCGCATCAGGCCCGCGCAAGGTTTCCCCGCACACCCTTACCCGCCTGATGGTCAACGGCCCGGCGGCCTGGGTGTCCATCGACCTCGGCGCCCGCGGCGGCGCCCGGACTCCCGTCAGCGCCTGCGCCTCCGGAGCTGAGGCGATTGTCCAGGCAGCCGAGATGATCCGCTCCGGTGCTGCCGACGTCGTGATAGCCGGCGGCGTGGACGCCTCCGTGAACAACCTTGTGGTCACCGGCTTCTCGCAGATCCGGGCGCTGTCCACCCGCAACGATGATCCGCAGCGCGCGTCGCGGCCGTTCGACGGCGGCAGGGACGGCTTTGTGCTCTCAGAGGGCGCCGGCGTGGTGGTGCTTGAGAGCGAAGAGCACGCGCGGGCCCGTGGTGCAGCGGTGCTGGGGGCGGTTGCCGGGGGAGCAGTGACCTCCGACGCGAACGACATTGTGGCCGCCGATCCTGCCATGCAGCGGCGCGTGATGCAGAAGGCACTCGACTCCGCCGGCCTGCATCCGGAGGACATCGGCTTTGTGCACGCCCATGCCACGTCCACCCCGGTGGGCGACCGGCTCGAGGGCCAGGCCATTAACGCGATTTTCGGTGCCGGCATCCCGGTGACGTCCACCAAGGGCCACACGGGCCACCTGCTGGGCGGCGCCGGAGCCCTGGCTGCGGTGGTGGTGGTGGAAGCGCTGCGGACCGGAATGCTGCCGGGGACCCTTAACGTGGAGGCGCTGGACCCGGAGGTGGAGCTTAACGTCGTTACCGAAGACGTCCGCCATCTCCAGCCGGGTACACCGCAGGCCGGGCTGGTGAACGCCTTCGGTTTCGGCGGGCACAGCGTTGCCCTGGTGATCACGGGTTCATAGCCGCACAGCGTTCCGGGCGGTTTCCCGGCCCGGACGCTGGAACAGTGCAGTGACGCCGGAACGCTACAGCTCCCCGGCACTGTTGCGGCGATCGCGGCGCAATCGCGTCATTGCTACGCCCGGCTGGGCGCCGGAGCCTCCACACTGTGGTCCGCCGCGTCGGCGACTGGCTCCGTTTCGTTGCGGCGTTCCTTCAGGAAATACACCAGGCCCGCGGCGATGGTGGAGGCGGCTGCGAGGGCAAACAGGCCCGGGATGACGCTTCCGGTCTGCTCCTTGATGATGCCGAAGCCGAACGGCGCCACGAACCCGCCCAGGTTTCCCAGCGAATTGATGATGGCGATGGCCGGAGCCAGGACCAGCGGATGCAGCCCTGACTGCGGGATGGTCCAGAACAGCGGCGAAGCACTCTTGAAACCCATCGCGGCGATGGCCAGGAACACCAGCGCCATCACAGGGGACGCGACGGCGGCTGCGAACGTGCCGATTGCGGCGACCAGGAGTGCGGCCACCAGCAAGGGACGTTTGGACTTGGCCTTGTCCTGCCACTTGGCGGCGAAGTACATGGCGAACACGGCACAGATCCACGGAATCGAGGACAGGAAGCCCACCGTGAGGTCGGTGGTGCCGGGGATCTGCTTGATGATGCTGGGGAGCCAGAACGTGTTTGCGTAGATGGAGAGCTGCACCGAGAAGTAGATGCCGCACAGCAGCAGGATCTGCGGGTTCAGGAGCATCTTCCAGCGGTTGATCTTTCCGCCGCCGGCAGTGGTGTGCTGGGCGTCCTCAGCTGCGATCGCCTGGGACAGTGCATCTTTTTCGCGTGGTGTGAGCCACTTGGCATCCCTGATCCTGGCGTCCAGGAGGAAGAACACCGTGATGCCCACAACTACTGACAGGGCGCCTTCGAAGCCGAACAGCCACTGCCAGCCGCGCAGGCCCAGCGCGCCGTGCAGGCTGAGCAGCATCCCGGCGATGGGTCCGGAAATGGCCGCGGCAATGGATGAGCCGGCGATGAAGATCGCGGTTGCCTTTCCGCGCTGCCCGGCTGGCACCCACCGGGCGAAGTAGAAGATGACGGCAGGGAAGAAGCCTGCTTCTGCGGCGCCGAGCAGGAAGCGCAGGACATAGAACATGGTTTCGTTCTGCACGAACGCCATCAGGAAGGAAACTATGCCCCAGCTGACCATGATCCTTGCCAGCCACACTTTGGCGCCGTACTTCTCCATCATCACGTTGCTGGGAAGTTCAAAAATGGCATACGCGATAAAGAAGAGGCCGGCACCAAAACCATAGGCGGCGGCACCGATGCCAACGTCAGCCTGGAGGTGGTCCTGCGCGTAGCCGATGTTAGACCGGTTCAGCTGGTTGCACACCAGCATGACCAGCATGATGGGCAGCACGCGCTTGAAGAATTTCTTCGTGGCCGAGGCCACGTCCGTGACGGCATTGTCCAAAGACATCATTGAATGTTTCCTTTGGGGGTTGGATAACGCAGGCCGGCTGCGGGGCACTGGAAAGCAGTGGGGCCCGTCACAGCGGACCCCACAACTTTACCGGACAGCTGCCGGCGGACTGCTTCTATCGAACGGCAGTTATCAGACTGCTTCTACCGGGCAACTGCTACCGAACTGCTCTTATCGGACCAGGCACGGCCGCTTCGGGTCGAAGGACCAGCCGTCGATGTAGTACTGCATGCCCACGCTGTCATCGCGGGCGTCGAGGCCGTGCTGCAGGTACAGCTGGTGGGCCTTGTCCAGGGCTTCGCGGTCCAGTTCGATGCCCAGGCCGGGAGCGTCGGGAACCTCGATCGCGCCGCCCTTGATCTGCAGCGGCTCCTTCGTGAGGCCCTGGCCGTCCTGCCAGATCCAGTGTGTGTCCAGCGCCGTGATCTCGCCGGGGGCTGCTGCCCCGGTATGGGTGAACATCGCCAGCGAGATGTCGAAGTGGTTGTTCGAGTGCGAGCCCCAGGTGAGGCCGAACTCGTGGCACATCTGCGCCACCCGGACCGAGCCGTGCATGGTCCAGAAGTGCGGATCCGCGAGCGGGATGTCCACTGCGTTGCTGCGGATGGCGTGCGACATCTCGCGCCAGTCCGTGGCGATCATGTTGGTGGCCGTCTTCAGTCCGGTGGCCCGTCGGAATTCGGCCATCACCTCGCGGCCGGAGAAGCGGCCCTCGGCACCGCACGGGTCCTCGGCATACGCAACGACGCCCTGCATCCGCTTGCCCAGCCGGATGGCTTCGTCCAGGAGCCAGCCCCCGTTGGGGTCCAGGGTGACCCGGGCTTCGGGGAAGCGCTTGGCCAGGGCGGTCACAACGTCCACTTCGTCGTCCCCGGACAGCACGCCGCCCTTGAGCTTGAAGTCGCTGAAGCCGTAGCGCTCCTGTGCCGCTTCGGCCAGCGCGACGACGGCGTCCGGAGTCATTGCCTCCTGCCGGCGGAGCTTCTCCCAACGGTCAGCCGGAGCATCCTCCACGAGGTAGGGCAAATTGGTGCGGGCGTGGTCGCCAACGAAGAACAGGTAGCCGAGCATCGGCACGGAGGTCCGCTGCTGCCCGTCGCCGAGGAGTTCGGCCACGGGAACGCCAAGGAACTGGCCGTGCAGGTCCAGCAGCGCCGATTCCACCGCCGTCACCGCATGCACTGTGGTGCGCAGGTCGAAGGTCTGCAGGCCGCGGCCGCCGGCGTCGCGGTCCGCGAACTCGGACGCAACCTCGCGCAGGAGCGAGCGGTAGCGGGCCACCGGCTTGCCCGTGATCAGGGCGCCGGCTTCCTCGATGGTGGTGCGGATCTTCTCGCCGCCGGGAACCTCGCCCAGGCCGGTGCGGCCCTCCGAGTCCGTAATGATCACAACGTTGCGGGTAAAGAAGGGGCCGTGCGCGCCGCTGAGGTTCATCAGCATGCTGTCATGGCCTGCAACCGGCACTACTTCAACGGCGGCAATGATGGGCTGGTTGCTCATGCGCCCACCTCGGCCTTCTCCGCAGCAGCGACTGTTTCGCCGTCGATGCGCCGGTTCAGGTGCCAGGGGTTGTTGTCCTTCAGTGCTTCGGGGAGGAGTTCCTGGGGGAGGTTCTGGTAGGCGACGGGGCGGAGGAAGCGGTTGATGGCGAGGGTCCCGACGGAGGTGGTGCGGGAGTCGGAGGTGGCGGGGAAGGGGCCGCCGTGGACCATGGCGTGGCCTACTTCGACGCCGGTGGGCCAGCCGTTGACGATGATGCGGCCTACTTTCTGTTCGAGGACGGGCAGGAGGCGTGCCGCGGTCGGGTAGTCCTCTTCGGTGAGCTGCAGGGAGGCGGTGAGCTGGCCTTCGATGCGGCGGGTGGCCTGGAGGAGGTCCTCGATGGAGGAATAGCGGATCACCAGGGATGCGGCGCCAAAGATTTCCTCGTGCAGGACCGGGTTGGTGGTGAATTCGGTGACGCCCGTGCCGAAGATGGTGGGTGCCGGGGCGTTTTCGGTGGGGCCCGGGGTGCCCTGGCCGATGAGCTGGACGCCGTTGGCGCTGCCGAGGTTTTCGGTGCCGTTGTTCCAGGAGGTGGCGATGCCTTCGGTGAGCATGGTCTGTCCGGCGCAGGCAGAGATGGCGCGGCCGACGGCGGCTGCGAGTTTGTCCCCTGCCTCGCCTTCGGGGGCGAAGAGCAGGCCGGGTGAGGTGCAGAGCTGGCCGGAGCTGCCGGTGACGGCGGTGACGTACTGCCGGGCGAGGGCGTCGATGTCTTCGGCGGTGCCGTTCAGTGCGCCTTCGAAGACGAAGACGGGGTTCAGGGAGGACATTTCCGCGTAGACCGGGATGGGCTCGGGGCGCGCAGCGGCGGTGCGCATGAGGGCGATGCCGGCGGCCTGGGAGCCGGTGAAGCCGACGGCCTTGATGGCGGGGTCGGCCACGAGGGCCTGGCCGATGCTGGCACCGGGGCCGTAGACCAGGGAGAACACGCCGGGGTGCAGGCCGAAGTCCTTGACGGCTTTGGTGACGGCCTGGCCGACGAGTTCGCTGGTGCCGGGGTGGGCGTTGTGTGCTTTGAAGACGACGGGGCAGCCGGCGGCGAGGGCGGACGCGGTATCTCCCCCGGCGGTGGAGAAGGCCAGCGGAAAGTTGCTGGCGCCGAACACGGCGACGGGGCCGAGCGGGATCTGGCGCTGGCGGATGTCGGCCCGGGGCAGGGGAGTGCGGTCCGGGATGGCGGGATCGATGCGGACGCCGCGGAAGTCGCCCTGCCGGACCACATTTGCGAAGAGCCGCAGCTGGCCGGTGGTGCGGGCACGTTCGCCCTGGAGCCGGGCTGCGGGCAGGCCGGTTTCCTGGCCGGCGCGGGTGATGAGTTCGTCGCCGATGGCTTCGATGTTGTCCGCGATGGCTTCGAGGAAGCCGGCGTGGGTTTCGGGGTCAAGGGTGCTGAAGGAGGGGAAGGCTTCGGCTGCGGCGGCGGTGGCTGCCTTGAGCTGGTCCTCTGTGAGCAGTGTGTAGGTGGGGTCCAGGGCCTGGTTGGTGGCCGGGTTAAGGCCGAAGGTCGTTTTGCCTTCGCCAACGGTGGGCTGCCCGGCAATAAGGGAATGTCCGGTAAGGGTCATGTACTTTTCTCCTGTGTCTGCGGTGACGGCTAGGAAACGGTGGCGATCAGGGCTTTGAGGTCGGCGAGGTCCTGTTCGGCAAGGTTCTGCAGTGGCGGGCGCACGGGGCCGGCGGAGCGGCCGATG
Organism: Pseudarthrobacter sp. fls2-241-R2A-168; assembly: GCF_030209335.1. Taxonomy (NCBI): domain Bacteria; kingdom Bacillati; phylum Actinomycetota; class Actinomycetes; order Micrococcales; family Micrococcaceae; genus Pseudarthrobacter; species Pseudarthrobacter sp. fls2-241-R2A-168. The sequence continues at coordinate 69,636 of NZ_JARVSG010000033.1, read as the reverse complement.
GCGTCCAGCCCGGCCTTGACGATGGATACCGAATAGCCTTTCACACGGTCGCGGATGTCCAGGTAGGGGATGACGAAGTCGTTCAGCTTCCTGTTGACGGCAACGCGGTCCTGGTTGCGCACATCCTGGTAAAAGTCCAGCGCGAACTGCGGCACAAAGTTGTACATGGCGCTGGAGTAGGTGCTCATGCCGAGCTGCAGCAGAGGCAGGGCGAAAGTTTCAGCCGTGGGCAGGCCGCCGAGGTAGAACAGCCGGTCGCCGAGCTTGGCGTACACGCGGGCATCGTGCTCGAGGTCGCCCACGCCGTCCTTGAATCCGATCAGGTTCGTGTGCCGTTCAGCCAGGGTGGCCACGGTGGTGTCCTTGTAGATGGCATTGGCGCGGTTGTAGATGATGACGCCCAGGGATGTGGCGCTGCAGACGGCGCTCACGTGCTCGATCAGTCCGCCCTGGTCAGCCTCGGTCAGGTACGGCGGCAGCAGGAGGATGCCCTCAGCGCCGGCAGCCTCTGCTGCCTTGGCGTTCTCGATGGCCTGGGCGGTGGATCCGCCGGCGGAAGCGAGGACAGGGACGCGGCTGCCCACTTCGTCCACCGCGGTGCGGACCACGCGCTCGGATTCTGCCGGTGTCAGCGAAAAGCCTTCGCCGGTGCCGCCGGCCGCGAACAGGCCGGCAACGGGGAAGCTGGCCTGCCACGCCAGGTGCTTGCGGTAGTTTTCTTCATCGAACTGCAGCTGCGCGTCGAAGGCGGTAACGGGGAAGGAGAGCAGGCCTTCCTTGAGTGTGTCCGCCAGTTCCTGGGGTGAATGCTTTGCCACGTTGTGGTCCTCCGGTATGTGCGCCGCGGGCGGCGAAGGTGATGATTCCCTCCCAGCCTAGGAGCCCGTCTAATGCCTGTCTAAGTGCATTTTTATATGTATTGATACCTTCGGAGCATGATCGGGGACCTACTCCATCGAGAATTCGAGATCCTGCAGCAGCCGTGCCAGGGCGGGATTGGTGATCCTTCGATTCCAGAGGGCGTGCAGTTCCACTTGTTCCCCCCTGCCTGCTTCCAGCGGCAGGAACTCCACCCCTTTGATGCCCAGCATGGTGGCGGAGTGGGGCACGAAGGCCAGCCCGCGCTTAGCGGCAACGAGCGAGACCATGGTGAGGATCTGGCTGACCGTGTGCACCACGTTCGTGTGCCGGATGGGCAGCATGCTGACCACGAGGTCATAGAAATAACGGGCCTGCGTGGGGGAGTGCATGATCAAGGGCTCGTCGCTGAAGTCCGCTGCGGTGATGTCCCGGCCGAGCAGGGTCAGGCGGTGCCCGGACGGAACGGCCAGCACCATGGATTCCCGGTAGAGCAGATGGGAATCGAAGGTTTCGCTGTCGAAGGGCGGGCGGGCGAAGCCAAGGTCGAGTTCACCGGTCAGCAGGCCGTTGAGCTGCTCACGGGTCACCAGTTCCTGAAGGTCGATATCCACGTCCGGCATGAGGCTCGAAACCTCTTCCAGTAACGGGCCCAGGATGCTGAAGCCGCTGGCCGCGGTGAAGCCGATGCGCAGCACGCCGGAACGTCCCGACGCGATCCGCCGGGCCGTCACCGGTGCACGCTCCGCCAGTGCCATGAGCCGGCGGGCTTCCTCAAGGAACATCCGGCCCGCCGAGGTGAGCTCCACCCGCCTGTTGTCCCGCTCCAGGAGTTCGGCACCGACGATTTTTTCAAGTTTCTGGATCTGCCGGCTCAACGGAGGCTGCGTCATGTTCAGGCGCTCGGCAGCCCTCCCGAAGTGGAGCTCCTCGGCGACGGCGATGAATCCTGCCAGCTGGTCAAACGTAAACATGATGCCTTCCGGGTATCAGGTGATGCAGTTTTGGGCTTAGACAGGCATCATAACCCGTCCCTAAACTCGTTCGAGCAAGCCGAAGTGATTCGGTTCACAGCACCGTCCGGGAGCATCCCGGAGTTTTTATGAGGAGTCCCAATGAAGCACTTCCCCACACGCCGCTCAGTCCTCGGCGCGGCTTCGGCCATCACCCTGCTGGCCATGACAGCCTGCGGCAACGTCGCCGGCGGCCAGTCCAAAACGGCTGAATACCCTTCCGGGCCCATCAACCTCACGGTAGGCCAGGCGGCTGGCGGCAGCACGGACCTCATAGCCCGCGCCCTGGCCGAAGGCGCCTCGAAAACCCTTGGCAAGCCGGTGCCCGTCGTCAACAAGCCCGGTGCCAACGGCGCCCTCGCTACAAAGGAAGTTGCCGGCAAGCCCGCCGACGGGCAGGAACTGGTCCTGCTGACCGCTTCGCTGATCACCATCACGCCGCTGGCTGTTTCCGCCGACGAAGCTGTCAATATTGACGACCTCGACATCATCGCCGGCCTGTCCCAGGATGACTACGTCCTGGTGGCCAGCCCCGGCTCCGGCTTCAAGTCCTTCAAGGACGTCACCGATGCCGGCCGCAACGTAACCTTCGGCACCACCGGTGTGGGCACGGGAAGCCAGCTGGCCCAGACCGTCCTCTTCAAGCAGGCCAACGTCACCGGCACCGATATCCCGTTCGACAGCGGCAAGCCGGCACTGACGGCGGCGCTAGGCAACCAGGTGGAGCTCGCCACCATCCAGCTGGGCGAGGCCATGCCGCAGATCAAGGCGGGCAAGGTGTCCCCGCTGCTGGTCTTCTCCGAGGAGCGCAACAGCTTCCTGCCGGACACCCCCACTGCCAAGGAAGCAGGATATGACGTTCCTGTGGCCCAGTACCGCGCGGTCGCCGCTCCCAAGGGAACGCCGCAGGAGGTCAAGGACAAGCTGTACGGGGCATTCCAGGAGACCTTCAAATCGGACGCCTACAAGGAGTTCAACGAGAAGAACATGCTGACGCCGAAGGAAATCTCCGGCGAGGAAGTGGTCAGCGAATGGAAGGGCTACGCAGCAAAGTACAAGGAACTGGTGGAGAAGTATGACATCAGCCTGAGCGGAAATAAGTGATTCCTGTGAAAGGAACCCATGCAGTGGAGCCTGCCGGAGGAAGCAGCACGGCTGCCTCCTCCGGCGGCACCGCCCCCCGCGCATCGGAGGACGGCCAGTCCGAACCCGTCGACGAACTGACGCCGGAGCAGCTGGCCGCCCAATGGGAGGAGGAAAAGCCCCCGGCGGCCGGTCCCCTGGCCAACATGGCCTCGTCCCTGGTGGTCCTCGGTGTGGGCATCGGCGCCGTCGTCCTGTCCATCTCCATGGGACTTGGCACACCGTCCAGCCCGCAGCCTGGCCTCTGGCCGTTCGTCATCAGCTGCGTGATGGCCGCCCTGGGCCTGTTCCAGCTCATCCTGGGCAGGCACAACCGTGACGCCGAAAAGTTCACGCGCATGTCACTTGCCCCGCTCACCGGACTGGTGACACTGGCAGCCATGGTGGCACTGATGCCGCTGATCGGGTTCGAGATTCCTGCCCTGGTGCTGTGCATCATCTGGATGCGCTTCCTGGGCGGCGAAACCTGGCGCTCCACGCTGCTGGTCAGCGCCATCGTCGTCGCGGCGTTCTACGGCATCTTTGTCCTGGCGCTCGGCACGTCCATCCCCCACCTTTTCTAGGAGACCTCCGTGGATTTTCTGAATCCCGTCATTAACGGTTTTGCGGTGGTCCTGGAGCCTACCAACCTCCTCTACTGCCTGATCGGCGTCGTCATCGGCATGCTGATCGGTGTGCTGCCCGGCTTGGGGCCCGCGGCAACCATCGCCATCCTGCTTCCGCTGACCTACAACGTCGAGCCGGTCACCGCCATCATCATGCTCGCCGGCATTTTCTACGGCGCCCAGTATGGAGGCACCATCACCTCGGTGCTGCTCCGGCTTCCCGGCGAAGCCTCCTCCGTGGTGACCGTCTTTGACGGCTACCAAATGGCCCGGCAGGGCAAGGCCGGTACCGCCCTGGGCCTTGCCTCCATCGGTTCCTTTATCGGCGGCACGGCGGCCATCATCGGCCTGACCTTCCTGGCGCCCATCGTTGCCGGTTTCGCGCTGGATTTCGGGCCGCCGGAGTACACCGCCCTTGCACTGCTGGGCATCCTCCTGGTGGCCACCATCAGCAGCGGCGCGAAAGCCAAGGCACTCATAGCCGCGGCCCTCGGCCTACTGCTCGCCACGGTCGGCAGGGACATTTTCACCGGCGAAAGCCGTTTTACCTTCGGCAGCCTGCAACTGGCCGACGGCATCGACTTCGTGCCGATTGCCATGGGCATCTTCGGGCTGGGTGAGATCCTCTACAACCTGGAGGAACGGCACCGGGCCGCCAAGGCGCCGTCGAAAGTGGCCAACGTCTGGCCTTCCCGCGGCGATCTCAGGCAGGCCTCGGGCGCCATCGGCCGCGGCTCTGTCCTGGGCTTCTTCCTCGGCATTCTTCCAGGCGGCGGCGCCACTATCGCCTCCATGGCCTCCTACGCCATGGAGAAGAAGCGCGCCAAGCAGCCCGAGCGGTTCGGCAAGGGAGCGCCGGAAGGCGTGGCCGGCCCGGAAACGGCCAACAACGCCGCCGCCACCTCCTCGTTCATCCCCCTGCTGACGCTGGGCATCCCGGCCAACGCCACCATGGCGCTGATGTTCGGCGCGCTGCTGATCCAGGGCGTAACCCCCGGCCCGCAGCTGGTGGAGCAGAACCCGGAGCTGTTTTGGGGCGTAGTGAACTCCATGTACATCGGCAACATCCTGCTGCTGATCATGAGCCTGCCGCTGGTGGGAATCTTCGTCCGGATCCTGCGGGTCCGTGCGGCCATCCTGGCGCCGGTCACTGCCCTGATCACGCTGCTGGGTGCCTACACCATCAACAACAGCATGTTCGATGTGACGCTCGTGGTGGTCTTCGGCATCATCGGGTACCTCATGAAGAAGTTCGGGTTCGAACCCGGGCCCCTGGTCCTGGCCTTTGTGCTCGGCGAACTGCTCGAAAGCTCCATGCGGCGTTCGCTGCTGGTCTTCGGCGGCGACCCGCTGGGCTTCTTTGGCCGGCCCATTTCAGCCACGTTGCTCGTTGTTTTTGTCCTGGTGGCAGTACTGCCGGTCATCCGGACTTCCATCGCCAAGCGCAAGCCGCCCGTCGCTGCACCAGCAGCGCGGCAGGACATCAAGGAGAAAGTATGAGCATCGTCGTCGGATTCGTTCCCACGCCGGCAGGAGAAGCCGCCCTTACGGCCGGCATCGCCGAAGCCCGGCTGCGGAACGAGGACCTCCTGATCGTCAACTCCGCCAGGGAAGGCGCACTGGTGGACAAGTCCGTGGCGCCCGAGGAGCTCCTGGCGCAGGCCGCCCGCCGCGCCACCGAGGCAGGGGTTAAGGCGAGCGTCATCCAGCCGCCCTACCAGCATGACCTCGCGGATGAATTCCTGGACGTGGCCAGGGACGCTGATGCTTCCTTGATCGTCATCGGGCTTCGGCACCGCACCCAGGTGGGAAAGTTCATCCTGGGCAGCCACGCCCAGCGCATCCTCATGCAGGCAGACCGGCCGGTCCTGGCCGTCAAGGCCGACGGCGGAAACTTCTAGCAGAGAGTCCTTTGGAGAGGCGCATGTACGTTCACAAACCAGCCCGCCGGGGAACGGTAAACGCGGCGCCGCCGGTTCCTGACTGGTCCAGGCTCTGCCGCAACGACCATGTGGAGCTCCATGCCGCCGGCCGTGCCCCGGTGTCCGGAATTATCGACATGATTGCCGCAGACCGAAGCGTCTTCTGGATCATCCGGGACGATGGGGCCGGCAGGACCATGCTGTGCTGCGGCGACGACGTGACCGTGGTCAAGGTTGCGTCAGCCAACCCCATGGCGGGGCGAATCCGCGCGGCAGCCTGAAGGACGCCGCATCTGGCGCGGCAAGGGCGTGCAAGGCCGGGAATCCCAGAGGGTTCCCGGCCTTCAGCCGTCTGGGGGACAGGGGCGGTCTTCGGTGGCACCTTCACGCGGACCGGGGGTGGACATGTTCGGCGAGGGCGTCCAGGACCTGGACCTGGCCCTTCACCAGCTTGAGCCTTGCCTCTGGCTCCGCAAACCAGCGGGCGTCGTCAATTTCGGGAAAGTGCTGGATCCGGCCTGAACCCTTGGGCCATTCCATTGGGAAGGTATTGCTCTCGATGCGTTCCGGCTGGAAGTCCTGTTCGGCCGCGTAAACGGTGATGATCTTGCCGGAGGGCTGGCGGAATTCGCCGAGGTGTTCGTAGTCAGCAGCCGGTGCGGGTGTTCCCATTTCCTCGGCGAACTCCCGGATGGCGGCCGCCAACGGGTCCTCGTCCTCCGTGTACTCGCCCTTGGGAATGGACCAGGCGTGCGCGTCCTTTCGGGCCCAGAACGGACCGCCCATGTGGGCAATCCACACCTGCAGCTCGGCGGAAACACCAGGTGCGCTGCCTGGCTGTTGACCGGTGGCGGGCCCCGGCGTCGCACCCATCCTGTACAGGAGGATTCCTGCGCTTCGGACCGGCATGTGTCCTCCATTTCCAGCAACAAACGAAAAGAAGCGAATTCGCCGTCCAGTGTTAACCGGCAGTTCACGGCCCTGCTTTAGGTTATTCCTTCAGGCACTTTCCTCGAAGGGACCGGTCATGGCCAATATTGCTGAGGTTTTGGGACGGCTTACGCCGGAAGAACTTGATGAGCTTCGCAGCCTTGGTCCGCAGGGCCACCTCCCGCGCCACCTGGTTGAGGCACTGGACCGCGCGGCCGGGGGCCCCGGTTCGGGCCGCGGCTATTACGTGCCCAACGGAAATGTCAGTGCCACCGGCGGCCCGCTGCTGGTGCTGCGCAGCGACGTTTCCGGCTGGCTCCTCAACTCCCACCGGGACGACCCCGACGCCTTGCCGCAACACGGCCAGCACTGAACGCGGCAGAAGGCGCCGGCGGGCCTGTCAATCAGCAGGCACCGGCCAGGCAGCGGCGTCAGCCAATCAATCGGACCAGCCGATCAACCGGTTTGCCAACCGGCCTGCCAATCAGCAGGCGCTAGCCGATCAACAGGCTCAGGGCTTCCGTCAGGTGCTCCACTTCCCGGACCGAAAAACCGGCCGGGACGGGCCCGGGGCCGGCATGGCTTGCCGGGACCACGGCATGGGTAAACCCCAACCGGTGGGCCTCCTGGATCCGCTGGTTGATGCCCGGAACCGGGCGGACTTCGCCGGCGAGTCCCACTTCGCCGAAAGCAATCAAGCGGATCGGGAGGGGTTTGCGCGCCTTGGCCGAGGCCACGGCGAGGGCGACCGCTAGATCCGTGGCGGGTTCGCTCAGCTTCACCCCGCCCACCGTGGCCACGTAGGAGTCGTCCTTGTGCAGCAGTGTCCCCGCGCGCTGCTGCAGCACCGCCAGCAGCATGGAGACCCGGGAACTGTCCAGGCCGCTGGTAGCCCGGCGCGGCTGCGAGTTGGGGCTCTCGGCCAGCAGCGACTGCACCTCGGCCAGCAGTGGGCGCCGGCCCTCCATGGTCACGGTGATGCAGGTGCCCGAGACCGGTTCCTTGGTGCGGCTGACAAACAGCCCGCTGGGATCGGCGAGGCCTTCGATGCCGTTCTCGTTCAGGTCGAAGCAGCCCACATCGTCGGTAGGCCCGTAGCGGTTCTTGACGGCGCGGAGCAGCCGCAGGCGCGAATGCCGTTCTCCCTCGAACTGGCACACCACATCCACCAGGTGCTCCAGGAGCCGGGGCCCGGCGATGGAACCGTCCTTGGTCACGTGGCCCACCAGCAAGGTGGTCATGTTCCGCCGTTTTGCCGCGGCAATAATGGATGCCGCGACCTCCCGCACCTGCGAAACACCGCCCGCGCTGCCGTCAACGTCGGCGCTGCTGAGGGTCTGGACCGAGTCCACGATCAGGAGCCGCGGCTCGATCTTCTCCACCTGCCCCAAGGCCTGGCCCAGGTCCGTTTCCGCCGAGAGATACAGGGACTCCGCGACGGCGTCGATCCGCTCGGCGCGCAGCTTCACCTGCGCCGCGGACTCCTCGCCGGTCACATACAGCACGTCCTGGGCGGTGCGTGCGAACTTCGCAGCGACGTCCAGGAGCAGCGTGGATTTTCCGACGCCGGGTTCGCCTGCCAGCAGGATCACCGCGCCCGGGACCAGGCCGCCGCCCAGCACCCGGTCCAGTTCGTCCACGCCCGTGGGCAGGAAAGCGGCCGTGGTGGCATCCACCTCGGCAATCCGGCGGGCCGGCTCGAGGACTGTTGTGGCCGCCGTCGTGCGCGCAACCGCGGTGCCCGTCTCCTCCACGGTGCCCCACGCCTGGCACTCGCCGCAGCGACCCACCCATTTCACGGTGGTCCAGCCGCATTCGGCGCATTTGTAGGCGGGCGCCTTGGCGGCCCGGGAAGTCTTTGTTGCCATGCGTCCAACCCTAATGGCGGCCACCGACAATCCCCGCCCGCACCCTAACCTCGCACGCTCGGCCAGGGAACCCTGCGGGCGTGGGCCGACCGCCGACCGTAACCTCCCACCAACAGGACACCACGAGAGAGCGCTCTCTTGACAGTGATCTGCGCCACCTCTACAGTTGAGGAACTTGCCAGAGAGCGCTCTCTCAGCGCCGGTAGTTCCCCCCACAAAGGAGTGACCTTGAAATTCGCACGACATACCGCGGCCGCAATTGCGGGCGCAGCGGCCCTGGCCCTGATGGCCACCGGCTGCAGCAGCAGCAGCAAAGAACAGGCAGCAAGCGCAGACAACCCCGTGGAACTCACGGTCACCACTTTCGGAACCTTCGGTTACGACGATCTCTACGGTGAATACGAGCAGGCCAACCCCGGAATCAAGATCAAGGCAACGAACATAGACCGCGGAGCCAACGCCCGCACCGACGCGTTCACGAAACTTGCTGCCGGCTCCGGCCTCAGCGACGTGGTGGCCATCGAGGAAGGCTGGCTCGGATCCATCATGGAAGTTTCGGACCAGTTCGTGGACCTGAACGAGCACGGGGCTGCGGACATCAAGGACAACTGGGTGGACTGGAAGTTCAAGCAGGGCACAGATCCGGACGGCCGCGTCATTGGTTACGGAACAGACATCGGACCCCAGGGCCTTTGCTACAACGGGAAACTGTTTGAGGCTGCCGGCCTGCCGAAGGACCGCGAATCGGTAGCGAAGCTGTTCGGCGGCGAGGACGCCACGTGGGAGACCTACTTCAAGCTCGGCGAGCAGTACAAGGCGGCCACCGGGAAGGCCTGGTATGACCAGTCCGGCTTCGTCTGGAACTCCATGGTGAACCAGATGGAGGAGGGGTACTACACCAAGGACGGAAAGCTGAACATTGATGGCAACGCGGAGATGAAAGCCAAATTCGAGTTGCTGGCGGCCGGAACGGCGGCGGGTCTGTCCGCCAACCAGACCCAGTTTGACTGGGGCACCGGCAAGGCGTTTACCGACGGCTCCTTCGCGACTTTCGTCTGCCCCGGCTGGATGCTCGGCACCATCAAGGGCCAGCTTGAATCAGCAGGCGGCGGCGCGGACAGCGGCTGGGACTTCGCCGATGTCTTCCCGGGCGGGGCCTCGAACTGGGGCGGCGCTTTCCTCTCAGTGCCCAAGACCTCCGAACATCCGGCAGAAGCTGCCAAGCTCGCCGCCTGGCTGACTGCGCCTGAGCAGCAGGTCAAGCAGTCGGCCGCGGCCAACAACTTCCCCAGCACGCTTAAGGCACAGGAGAAGCTCGTGGCCGACGCCACCCCCAACGTGCTGTTCAACAACGCCCCCACCGGCGTTATCCTCGCCAACCGCGCCAAGGGAGTGGTGGCCCAGTTCAAGGGACCGGACGATTCCGTCATCCAGGAGAACGTGTTTGGCCCGGCCCTGAAAATGCTCGACGGCGGCACGGCCAATGCTGACAAGGCCTGGTCCGAAGCACTGACCCTCCTCAACGACCTGGTCGTAAACAACTAGCACCACCCGCTGCGGGGTCTTCCGGAAGGGAGGCCCCCCGATGGAGGGCAAGAGCCCATGACAACCACCCTGAACCGGGCCGCCAAACCCGCGGCCATCAAACCGAAACCCACCTGGAAGCAGCGGCTGAACGTCTTCGACGTCAAAGCATCGCCCTACCTGTACGTCGCCCCGTTCTTTATCCTCTTCGCCCTCGTGGGGCTTTTTCCCCTGGTCTACACCTTCGTGGTGAGCCTCTTCGACTGGCACCTGCTCAAGGGCCAGGGGGACTTCGTGGGGCTGCAAAACTTCGTGGAGGTCCTGCAAGACCGTTTCTTCTGGAACTCCCTGTTCAACACGGTGAGCATCTTCCTGCTCTCCGCCATTCCGCAGCTCGCCGTCGCGCTCTTCCTGGCGGCAATGCTTGACCAGAACCTCCGGGCCAGGACCTTCTGGCGGATGAGCGTCCTCCTGCCCTACATCGTGACGCCGGTGGCAGTGGCCATGATCTTCACCAACATGTTCGGTGAGCAGTACGGCCTGATCAACAACGTCCTGGGCAATATCGGCCTGGACCCCGTGATGTGGAAAAGCGAAACCCTGCCCAGCCACATCGCCATCGCCACCATGGTGAACTGGCGCTGGACCGGCTACAACGCGCTGATCCTGCTCGCAGCCATGCAGGCCGTTCCCCGCGACCTCTACGAGTCCGCCGCCCTGGACGGGGCCGGAGCGGTACGCCGGTTCTTCAGCATCACCCTGCCCAGCATCCGTCCCACCATGGTGTTTGTGGTCATTACGTCCACCATAGGCGGCCTGCAGATCTTCACCGAGCCGCGCCTGTTCGATCCCGCCACCGCAGGCGGATCACAGCGGCAATTCCAAACCACCGTGCTGTACCTCTGGGAAATGGCCTTCCAGCGCCAGAACTTCGGCAAGGCATCCACCATCGCCTGGCTCCTTTTCCTGATTATCGTGCTGTTCGGTCTGGTCAACTACCTCATCTCCCGGCGGATCGCCACCGCAGACGCCACCAAACCCTCCCGGGCTGCCCGGAGACGCGCCGAAAGGACCACGCGATGAGCATCATCGAAGGGGCAGCCCCGGCACCCACTGAATCCCGCACTTCCGGAACGCCTGCGCCAGGCCCCTCCACCGGACCACGCAAGCGCTTCGTCGGCTCCGGAGAAAAACCCGGCTTCCTGACTTACGGCCTGCTCCTGGCGTTCCTGCTGTCCTCGGCCTACCCGCTGTGGTGGTCCGCCGTGATCGGCAGCCGTTCCAATGAGGCCCTGAGTGAAACCTGGCCGCCACTGCTCCCGGGTGGAAACTTCTGGACCAACGTGGGTGAAGTCTTCGACACCATTCCCTTCTGGCTCGCCCTGGGCAACAGCGTGCTGATTTCCTGCATCATCACCGTTTCGGTGGTGGGCTTCTCCACCCTGGCCGGCTACGCGTTCGCCAAGCTCCGCTTCAAAGGCCGGGACGGGCTCATGCTGATGGTGGTGGCCACCATGGCCATCCCCACCCAGCTCGGAATCATCCCGCTCTTTATGGTGATGCGCACCCTGGGCTGGACAGGTGAAATCGGCGCCGTGGTGGTGCCCACCCTGGTAACGGCGTTCGGTGTCTTCTTTATGCGGCAGTACCTGGTGGACGTCATCCCGGACGAACTCATCGAGTCCGCCAGGATGGACGGGGCCAGCATGATTTCCACCTTCCGGCATGTCGCCATCCCCGCAGCGCGGCCCGCCATGGCCATCCTGGGCCTCTTCACCTTTATGACGGCCTGGACTGATTTCCTCTGGCCCCTTCTGGTGCTCGACGCCGGCAACCCCACCTTGCAGTCGGCGCTCAGCCAGCTTCAGTCTGCCCGCTACGTGGACTACTCCGTGGTCCTCGCCGGCGCCGTGCTGGCAACCCTCCCGCTGCTGGTGCTCTTCGTACTGGCAGGAAAACAACTCATCTCAGGAATCATGCAAGGAGCAGTGAAGGGCTGAATGCAGCACTCAACATATAAGCGGCAATGGCCCGAGGGCTTCCTGTGGGGATCGGCGACGGCGGCCGCCCAGGTAGAGGGCGCCGGCCACGAAGGCGGCAAGGAAGATTCGATTTGGGACCACTTCGCCAGGATCCCCGGCGCCATCGCCAACGGTGACACCCTCGAGCAGGCAGTGGACCACTATCACCGGATGCCCCAGGACGTCCGGCTGATGAAGGAACTCGGACTGGATTCCTACCGGTTCTCCACCAGCTGGGCGCGGGTCCGTCCAGGAGACAGGACCCCGAACCGCGAGGGCCTGGACTTCTACTCCCGGCTGGTGGACGAGCTGCTCGAAGCTGGCATCCTGCCCTGGCTCACCCTCTACCACTGGGACCTGCCGCAAGCACTTGAGGAGAAGGGCGGCTGGGCCAACCGGGACACCGCGTACCGGTTCGTTGAGTACGCAGACGACGTGTATTCGGCGCTGGGGGACCGGGTCCGCCACTGGACCACGTTCAACGAACCCTTCTGTTCATCGCTGCTGGGCTACGGGGATGGGGTCCACGCGCCCGGCCGCCAGGAGCCCGCGGCAGCCATCGCCGCCGTTCACCACCAGCATCTCGCCCACGGGCTGGCAGTCACGGCGCTGCGAAGCCGTGGAGCCGGGCAGCTGGGCATCACCCTTAATCTGAGCAATTCGATTCCGCGGGACAGCCAGGACCCGGTGGACCTTGACGCCGCCCGCCGGTTCGACTCCCTGCAGAACCGGATTTTCCTGGACCCCATCCTGCGGGGAAGCTACCCGGAGGATTCGTTGCGGGACCTGGCACCCTTCGGCCTGCAGGGGGTGATCCGTCCGGGCGACCTCGAAATCATCAGCGCGCCCCTGGACTTCCTGGGCGTGAACCACTACCACGATGACCTCATCAGCGGCCACGCCGACGCCGCCGGGAGTGACGGCCACTCCGGCGGAGCCGAACGTCCCACCGCCTCACCCTGGATCGGTTCCGAGGACATCGCGTTCCCCAGCAGGGGGCTGCCGAGGACAGCAATGGGCTGGGAAGTGAACCCCGAGGGCCTGCGTACGCTGCTGGTCCGGCTGGGCGAGGAGTATCCGTCCTTGCCGCCGCTGTACATCACCGAGAACGGCGCCGCCTACGAGGACACGGTGGATGCCGGCGGCGCAGTGCACGACGAGGACCGGACCCGGTTCATCCTGGACCATGTGGCCGCCGTCGGCCAGGCCATAGACCAGGGTGCGGACGTCCGCGGCTACTTCGTCTGGTCCCTGCTGGACAACTTCGAATGGTCGTGGGGGTATGGAAAACGTTTCGGGATTGTCCGAGTGGATTACGGCAGCTTCGAGCGCACCGTCAAGGACAGCGGGAAGGCCTACGCCGGGTTGATTGCCGCGGCGAAGCGGAACATTCCACGCCCCGCTGTTTCCCTGCCCGCCTAAACTGAAATCCCCGGCCCAGTGCCAGCTAGATCACGGAGCGAAGATTGTGAAGCAAGACCCCAGCGCAAGCAGGCCGGCGCCCACCCTTGAGATGGTGGCAGCGCTGGCCGGCGTTTCCCGCGCCACCGTCTCGCGGGTGGTTAATGATGTGCCGAGCGTGGACGAGGACATCGCTGCCAAGGTGCGGCAGGCCATTCTCGCCGTCAACTACACCCCCAACCGGGCAGCCCGTACCCTGGCCAGCAGGAAGCCCAACTCCGTGACCCTTATCGTGCCGGAGTCCACGTCCAAGGTCTTCGCGGACCCGTTCTTTGCCTCAGTAGTGGAGGGCGTGGCCCTTTATCTGGCAGACACGGACTACACACTGAACATGGTGATTGCTTCCGAGGCCAAGCCGGAAAAGACCCGGGCTTTCCTGCTCGGCGGAAGCGTCGCAGGGGCCCTGGTGGTGTCCCATCATGCGGGGGACACGTCCTGGACCCACCTGGGCGACTACATCCCCATGGTGTTCGCCGGCCGGCCCCTGCGCGAAAGCGGCAGCTACTACGTGGACGTTGACAACGAGGCCGCAGCCGCAGGGGCAACCCGGCTGCTGATCGAACGGGGACGGAGCAACATCGCCACCATCGCAGGCCCCCAGGACATGCCGCCGGGCATTGACCGCGTCAACGGCTGGCGAAAAGCCCTGGCGGAAGCGGGGCTGGATGATTCCATGGTGGAGTACGGGGACTTCACCCTCGCCTCCGGAGCCAAAGCGATGCGGCGCCTGCTGGGCAGCGGGCGGCCGGTGGACGGACTGTTCGTCGCCAATGACCAGATGGCCGCCGGGGCCTACACGGTCCTGCAGGAGCGCGGACTCCGGATACCCGAGGATGTCGCTGTGGTGGGGTTCGACGACGACTCGTTCGCAGTTTCCGTGGACCCGCAGCTCACCACGGTGCATCACCCGATCATCGACATGGGAAAGAAAATGGCGGAAATCCTGGTGAACCTGATTGAGGGGAAGGACCCGGACCGGGTGACACAGATCCCCACGTCACTCGTGGTGCGCGGGTCCGCCTGATGGGCGCCGAGGAGGAAGGTTCCGGCCACAGTGGGCGCCTCCTGCGGTGGGGTGTTGTGGCCACCGGCAGGATCGCCCACCGCGTAACCCGCGACCTCGCCTGCCTTGAGGATGCCACGCTGTATGCGGTGAGTTCGCGGAGCGAGGGCTCCGCCCGGGGCTTCGCTGAAGAGCACGGCTTTGCCGTGAGCTACCACGACACACCCACCGCAACCGGCTACCAACAGCTGTTCGCCGATCCTTTGGTGGACGTGGTGTACGTGGCCACGCCGCACGCCCAGCACTTCGAAGTTGCCCTTGCCGCCCTCGACGCCGGCAAACATGTCTTGTGCGAAAAGCCCCTCACCATCAACGCCCGTGAGGCCCGCGAACTGACCGCGCTGGCGGGGGAACGGGGAGTGTTCCTGATGGAGGCGGTGTGGACCCGTTTCCTGCCGGCTACCCGCCGCGCCCTTGAGCTGGCCGGCAGCGGGGCGATCGGCACGGTGCGCTGGGTCCAAGCGGACCTGGGCTTTCCGGCTGTGTACGATCCAGCGGACAGGCTGTGGGATCCGGCTGCCGGCGGCGGCGCCCTCCTGGACCTCGCGGTGTACCCGCTGACCTGGGCCGTGGCTGCCCTCGGATTTCCCACCAGGCTCACCGCCACGGGGCACCTGAACCGGGACGGCGTGGACGTGCAGAACACGCTCACGCTCGAATATCCGGAAGGCGCCGCAGCCCAGCTGACCTCCTCACTCTCGTCGGCCGGTCCGGGCATGGCAACACTCGGCGGGACCGCCGGCTGGATCAGGACCGGTTCCCCGCTGTACAGCCCGAAAAGCCTGGAAATTTGCGGCCTGGACGGCCGAATCCGGGTTGAGGAATTTCCAGAGGAGACCGAGGGCTTCATCCACGAACTGCGCGAAACGGCACGGTGCATCCGCGCCGGTCTCCAGGAGAGTCCGCTGATGCGCTGGGCCGAAACCGTGCAGATGATGCAGCTGCTGGACGAAGCACGGCAGCAACTGGGGCTGCACTACCCCAACGACGTTTAGTTTCGGCTGGGCTCAACCACCGGAGCTAAAGCGCCGGGAGCACGTCCCGCGCCTCACGCGCGTCCATCCCCGTGGCCTCCAGGAGGTCCACCATCAGGGGCCGGTAGAGCATCACCACCGTTTCGCCTTCGAGCCGCTGCACTTCAAGCAGCTTCGGGTGCAGCCGCAGGGCAATCTCGCTCAGGTCACGCCGGGCCGTGCGCAGGTGGGCGCGGCGGACGCCGTCGTGCGTTTCCGCCAGGCCCAGCGACAGCTCATCAATGGCGGCAGCGGTCTCCTGCAGCACTTCTGCGATGTTCTCCGTTGCCTCGTCCGAGAGCGCCGCGTGATTGATGGCGCTCGTCAGCCGGCGGGCGAAAACCCGGCTGTTCCGCAAAGCCAGATCAATAAAGTCCAGTGACACTTTCAGCTGGTCCAGCTCCTCCCGGTGCCGCCGGTAGGCGGGCGCAAGCCTGGCCACCTCCCCGGAAGAGCGCAGGGACTGGCGCATCGCGTCCACCAGCGGCTGGCAGTTCCGGCCCCGGATGAGCGCGTGCCATGCCTGCGTGGAGTCGCTGTCGGCCAAGGCGTCGGCACACTCGCGCAGCACCTCCGCCAGTTCGTGCAGCAGCTTCTGCACGTCCTTGCGTGGCTCCCGCCGAGGGTCCTTGGGGATCAGGATGGTCACCAGCAGAGCGCACAGGCCGCCCACCACGGCGTCGATACTCCGGGTGAAAGGCCCGCCGGCCGGCGCCGGGAGCAGCACCACCAGCAACGACTGAAGCCCCAGCTGCGTGGTAAAGATGGTGCCGCTGTCCAGGAAGCGGGCCAGCAGGATGGAGAAGAGCAGCACGACGGCGGCCTGCCAGATTCCGCTGCCCAGCCAGTGCAAGAGCAGGTCGCCTACCGCGATGCCGATGGTGCAGCCCAGTCCCACCTCCACCACCCGCCGCAGCCGCGGTTCGCGCGAGAAGCCCAGGGCGATCAGGGAGGAGGTGGCGGCGAACAGGGGCCCGGAATGGCCCAGCACGTACTCGGCGAAGGCATAG
This sequence comes from Pseudarthrobacter sp. fls2-241-R2A-168, assembly GCF_030209335.1. Taxonomy (NCBI): domain Bacteria; kingdom Bacillati; phylum Actinomycetota; class Actinomycetes; order Micrococcales; family Micrococcaceae; genus Pseudarthrobacter; species Pseudarthrobacter sp. fls2-241-R2A-168. Next base: position 53,205 of record NZ_JARVSG010000033.1, on the reverse strand, counting down.
GCGCCCACTGCGCACAGGGTCATCTGGATGGCAGGAACCAGCGAATTCCGGCTCCGGATCAACCCGGTGCGGATACGGCCGTGCAGGAAACGCCTGCCCGCTGAGAGTCCTGCTGCCGAAGCCATGACGTCCAGTCTATTTGCTGCCCGTGTTTTATTTTTGCTGCCGCGCACTACGGCCGCAGATGTGATCTGCGCAATGGGAACCCGGCACTTGTCAGCAAATATCCCGCCGTCGTTAATGTTCCGTTCACTTTGGACAGCCCATCCCGTTACCTGCGGCCCTTAACTTCGATGAAGGTACAAAACGTACGCATCGCGCTGCAGGGTTCTCCGCCCCTGTCCCGCAACTGAGAAACCCTGGAAGGGGTACACCTAGTGAAGGCACTTCGCTTCGGCCGCCACGCCGCTATTGCTGTTATCGCAGCCGGCGCACTCGCGCTCACCGCCTGCGGTTCAGACAACGCCACGGGCACCGCGCCCAGCGGCAACCAGACTTCAGCCGGACCCAAGGTGACCGGCACGCTCACCGGCATCGGCGCATCCTCCACCACCGCGGCCATGGACGCGTGGAAGGCCGGCTTCGCCTCGGCAAACCCCGGCGCCACCGTGCAGTACTCGCCGGACGGCTCCGGCGCCGGCCGCAAGGCCATCATCGACGGCTCGGCACAGTTTGCCGGTTCGGACGCGTACCTCAAGGACGAAGAACTTGAAGCCTCCAAGGCCAAGTGCGGCCCCGAAGGTGCTGTCAACATCCCGGTCTACATCTCCCCGATTGCCGTAGCCTTCAATCTCCCCGGCATCACCGAGCTGAAGCTGGACGCAGCCACGGTGGCCAAGATCTTCCGCGGCCAGATCACCACCTGGAACGATCCCGCCATTGCTGCCCTGAACGACGGCGTCACCCTGCCGGACCTCAAGGTCACCCCGGTGAACCGCTCCGACGACTCCGGCACCACCACCAACTTCACCGACTACCTGGCGTCGGCAGCATCTGAGATCTGGACGGACAAGGCCGCCGGCGTCTGGCCTGCAAGCCTCCAGGGTGAGAACGCCAAGGGCACCTCCGGCGTGGTCAAGACAGTCACCGACACCCCCGGTGCCGTGACCTACGCTGACGACTCCGCCGTTGGCGGCAAGCTCGGCACCGCCTCCATCAAGGTGGGCGAAGACTTCGTGAAGATCTCCGCCGACGCCGCCGCCAAGGCAGTTGAAGCCGGCAAGCCTGTTGAAGGCCGCTCCGCCAACGACGGTGCCATCAAGCTGGACCGCAAGACCACCGCCTCCGGCGCCTACCCCGTGGTCCTGGTTTCCTACCACGTCGTATGCAGCACCTACGACAAGAAGGAGACCGTTGACCTGATCAAGGCCTTCGAGAACTACGTAGTGTCCGAGGAAGGCCAGCAGACGGCTGCGGATTCCGCCAAGTCCGCTCCGCTCTCCTCCACCCTCGCCGAGAAGGCAAAGGCGGCCATCGAGTCCGTCAAGGTCAAGTCCTAATCAGCGCACCAAATCCGGGTTCCCCGCCTGCCGGCAGGCAGTGCGGGGAACTTGGCATTGGATGCACGTTCTTCCAGTCTTTGAATAACCTCCACGATCGAAGGGCCGTCGAATGACCGCCACCCCCCTGACCAGCACCCAGGGCGCCGGCCGCGCCGGGGACAAAATCTTTTCGGGTGCCGCGCTGGCCGCCGGCTGCCTCATTCTCGCCGTCCTCTTCGGCGTCGCGCTCTTCCTGGTGGTCCAGGCCATCCCGGCGCTGACGGCACCTGCCGCCGAGATCCAGGGCGGTGCAGGCTTCTTCGCCTACATCTGGCCTATTGTGATCGGCACGCTCATCGCAGCAGTCATTGCGCTGGTGATTGCCACGCCCATCGCCATCGGCGTTGCCCTGTTTATCTCCCACTTCGCCCCGCGCGGACTCGCCGCCGGCCTGGGCTACGTGGTGGACCTGCTCGCCGCGATCCCCTCTGTGGTCTACGGCGCGTGGGGTGCAGCGTTCCTGGCCGGCCAAATCTCCCCGGCCTACAACTGGCTCGCCCAGAACATGGGCTGGCTGCCGATCTTCCAAGGCCCGGCCTCCGCCACCGGCAAAACCATCCTTACCGCAGGCATCGTCCTGGCCGTGATGGTGCTGCCCATCATCACCTCACTGTCCCGCGAAATCTTCCTGCAGACCCCCAAACTGCACGAGGAAGCCGCGCTCGCATTGGGTGCCACCCGCTGGGAAATGATCAAGATGTCCGTCCTGCCCTTTGCGCGGCCCGGCATCATCAGCGCCGTTATGCTCGGGCTCGGCCGCGCGCTCGGCGAAACCATGGCGGTGGCCCTCGTGCTGTCCTCCGGAGCCCTGACGGCCAGCCTGATCCAGTCCGGCAACCAGACCATCGCCGCGGAGATCGCCCTGAACTTTCCCGAGGCCAGCGGACTCAAGGTCAGCACGCTCATCGCTGCGGGCCTGGTCCTGTTCATCATCACCCTGGCCGTGAACATGATCGCGCGCTGGATCATCACCCGGCACAAAGAATTCTCGGGAGCCAACTAAATGACCTCCACCCTTACTCCCGTCCGCAGCAAGCGCTCGGCGCTCACCAAGGGCCAGCTGCCCAAGTACGCGCCCTACGTGGTCCTTGCCGTTGCACTGATTCTCGGTGCGGCGCTCCTGGCCCTGGTGGGCTTTAACGCCTTTGGCTGGGGCGTGGTCTCCGCGATCCTGTTCGCCGTTGGGCTCGTGTCCTGGAGCGCAGCAGTGGAAGGATCCCGCAAGGCCAAGGACAAACTGGCCACCTGCCTGGTGGTGGGATCCTTCCTGGTTGCGCTGCTGCCGCTCGTCTCGGTCATCTGGACCGTGCTGGTCAACGGAATCCCCGGCCTCCTGACACCGGGATTCCTGAGCAGCTCCATGAACGGCGTCACGGGAGTGTACGACAGGCGGGCCGTGGAAGAGGGCGCACCCGTCCTGGGCGGCATCTACCACGCGCTGCTGGGTACGGTGGAGATTACCCTGCTGGCCACCGTTATCTCCGTGCCGGTGGGCCTGCTGACCGCGATCTACCTGGTGGAATATGGCAGGGATGGCCGGCTCGCCCGCGCCATCACCTTCTTCGTTGACGTTATGACCGGCATCCCGTCCATCGTGGCCGGCCTCTTTGCCGCCGCCTTCTTCTTCGCGGTGGTGGGCCCGGGAACCAAGACAGGCGCCGTGGCCGCCGTCGCCCTTTCCGTGCTGATGATCCCCGTTGTGGTGCGGTCCAGCGAGGAAATGTTGAAGATCGTGCCCAACGAACTGCGTGAAGCGGCGTACGCGCTGGGCGTGCGCAAGTGGCGGACCATCGTCAAGGTGGTGATTCCGACGGCGATCTCCGGCATCGCTTCGGGCGTCACCCTGGCCATCGCCCGCGTTATCGGCGAGACGGCGCCCATCCTGGTCACCGCCGGCTTCGCAACCAGCATCAACTCCAACGTGTTCAGCGGCTGGATGGCCTCGCTGCCCACGTTCATCTACACCCAGATCCTGAACCCAACGTCGCCGGCCAACCCGGACCCGTCCTCCCAGCGGGCCTGGGGCGCTGCCCTGGTGCTGATCATCCTGGTGATGATCCTCAACCTGGGCGCCCGGCTGATCGCCCGGGTCTTCGCCCCCAAAACGGGCCGCTGACCGCGGCTCCGGGCATGTGGCACCTACCGCCGCTTCCGGCCGGAACCTAGACTTCAATTCATCCCCAGTTAGTGAAGGAACACCATGTCTAAGCGCATCGACGTCAAGGACCTGAACGTGTACTACGGCGATTTCCTCGCCGTGGAGGACGTCACCATCAACATCGAGGCCAAGTCCGTCACCGCATTCATCGGTCCGTCCGGCTGCGGCAAGTCCACCTTCCTGCGGACCCTGAACCGCATGCACGAGGTACTTCCCGGCGCCCGCGTGGAGGGCGAAGTGCTCCTCGACGGCGACAACCTGTACGGCCCGGGCGTGGACCCTGTTACCGTCCGCTCGCAGATCGGCATGGTGTTCCAGCGGCCCAACCCGTTCCCCACCATGTCCATCCGTGACAATGTGCTGGCGGGCGTGAAGCTGAACAACAAGAAGATCTCCAAGGGCGAGGCCGACGTCCTGGTGGAGCGCTCACTGAAGGGCGCCAACCTCTGGAACGAGGTCAAGGACCGCCTGGACAAGCCCGGTTCGGGCCTTTCCGGCGGCCAGCAGCAGCGGCTCTGCATCGCGCGGGCCATCGCAGTGGAGCCGCAGGTGATCCTGATGGACGAGCCGTGCTCCGCGCTGGACCCCATCTCCACCCTGGCCATTGAAGACCTCATCAACGAGCTCAAGGACCAGTACACGGTGGTGATCGTGACGCACAACATGCAGCAGGCAGCCCGCGTCTCGGACCGCACCGCGTTCTTCAATATCGCCGGCACCGGCAAGCCCGGCAAGCTCATCGAAGTCGGCAACACGCACACCATCTTCAGCAACCCCACGCAGAAGGCCACGGAAGACTACGTCTCCGGCCGCTTCGGATAATCCCCAGCCGCGCCCCAGGCTCGCACGCTCGCCCGGGGACCCCTGCGGCCGTGGGCCCACAGCCGGCTGAACCAGGGGCCGTCGTCGTACGCCTATTCGGGGACTTCCAGCTGGAAGCCGCACCGGCAGCGCAGCACCCGGGTGGGCAGCGAGACGGTGTTCAGTGCCCCGCCGGAACTGCTCCGGTAGCACAGGCGCTCTATCTCGAACTCGGCTTCCTCCATGGCAAATCCGCAATGGATGTACTCGTCACCGAGCAAAATAACCTTTGCCATCCACCGCACCTGGCCGAGCGCCGCGGCTACGTCGGCCGCATACGCGAGGTGCTCCTGGAACCGGCGGCATTCGTTGCACGTATAGGAGACGGTGACCAGGTCGCCATTGGCGGCACCCATCGCAATGATCGCGTGGATGGTCAGCTGCTGTTCCGTTCCGCAAAGCTCGCACTGCATATGGCGTGGCTGAGGGTGGTCGTGGCGGGGAGCCGGGGTAGACATGGCGCCTGGTCTTTTCCACGTTGTGCAGCCAACCCGCCGATATGCTGCAGCGGAACCATCCCCAGCCCTGCACCCGGCTGCGGATGGCAGGCCCGGCAGCGGTGCTGGGGGCCTACTTTTGAATTTACGTCACCAGCTTCCGGCTGTACAGGTCTTGTACGGCAGGGCAGCAGCAGACGACGGCGTGGTCCCCGGCTGTGAGCCGGCGGACCCGGTCCGCGCGGCTTATTCCGGCAGCGGGGAAAGTGCCAGCGCCAGCACAAAGGCGAGGGCGGCCGTGGCCAGCGGGGTGAGGATCCAGAGCCCCACGATGCGGATCACCAGCTTCCGGTTGGTGACCGAGAAGTGCTGGTTCTCTCCCGCGCCCAACACCGCCGAGGTGACGGTGTGCGTGGTGGACAGGGGCCAGTGCAGGCCGATGGCACCCACAAAAAGCATCACGGCACTGAAAATCTGGGCCACCGAGCCGCGCAGCGGGTCGATCCTGGTGATTTTATGGCCGATGGTGTGCGAGATCCGCCAGCCGCCGAACATCGTACCGGCGGCGATCATCACCGCGGAAAGCAGCGCAACCCACACGGGGATGCTGCCGCCGTCGGAATAGCCGCCCGCCAGCAGGGCAAGGAGGAGGACGGCGCTGATCCGCTGCCCGTCCTGCAGGCCATGGCCGAACGCCACCGCCCCCGCGGCGATGGACTGGCTCCGGCGGAACCGCTGGTTCACCACGTTCGGCTGCGTGTGCCGTGCGGCCCAGGTGGCGGGGTAGACCAGCATAAACGCGCCGCTGTAGGCCACCAGGGGGGACAGCACCAGGGGCAGGATGACCTGGAACAGCAGGGAGTTGTCCACCCCGCCAACACCTGGCCCACCCATGGCGAGGCTGGCGAGTCCGGCCCCGGCAAGGCCGCCCACCAGGGCGTGGGTGGTGGAGGCCGGGATGCCCCGCCACCACAGGAAGACACCCCAGGCGATGGCGCTGGCCAGGCCGGCCAGGAGGATGCTGAGTCCGTCCGTCCCGGCAGGGAGGCTGATCCAGGCCTGGCTCACAGCCACCGCCAGGCCCGCGCTGAGCAGTGCACCAATGAAGTTGAAGAAGGCTGCGAGCAGCACCGCCACGCTGGGCGTGAGTGCCCGGGTGCGGACGGCAAGGGCCACGGAGGTGGAGACGTCGCGGAACCCGTTGACGAAGGCGAACACGGCGGCCAGGAGGACCACTGCGCCGAAGACGACTGCCGTCACCTCAGGATTCCTTGACGATGATGCTGCCTACCTGGGTGGCGATGCGGCGCATGTCCTTGGTGACTTCCACGAGTTGGTTGGCGATGTCGCGGTTGCGGGAGTACTGCGCCCACTTCATATCGCTGATCATGTCCGCCACCCACACCCGGTGGGTCCGTTCGGCACGTTTGGCCAGGCGGAGGATTTCGATCCAGTAATCCTCGAGGTCGTCCAGGTTGTCGAGCCGCCGCATGGCATCCACGGTGAGCTCGGCCTGCCGGCTGATGATCTCCAGCTGGTCCGCGGCCCGTTTGGGGAGGCGCTCCAGCCGGTAAAGGGCCACGAGTTCCGCGGCGGCATCCAGTTTCTCGATGGCCTCGTTGAGGTACCGCGAGAGGGCATACATGTCCTCGCGCGGCAACGGGTTAACAAAGCTGGTGCGCATGTGCGTCAGAAGGGCGAAATGCAGTTCGGCGGACCGTGCCTCGTGGTTGTGCATGTCCTCCACAAGCCTGCCGTGCTCCGCCGCGGGGACACCGAGGATTTCGGCGAGGGTGGCGCTGCCCAGCACAATCTGCTGCGCCATTTGCGACAAGAGGTTCAGCCCGGCGGGCTCCTGGGGAAAAAGGCGCAGTTTCACGTAGTTACCGGTCTCCGGGAGTAGTTCAGGGCGGGAGTTGCCTGCCGTGTGACGTGACCCCGGCGCAACCAACGCTAACTCTACCGGCCCGTAAAAGGAGGGTTGAAATGGGCTGACGGCAGGCGGCCCACGAACATCAGGCCGGCCGTAAGCGGGCATAAAAATGGTGCCGAACCGGATACGCCTCTCGGCGGTAGGCCGCTCTAGGCGGCTAAATGTTGAAGCCCGGGGGTTTCGCGGCTCGGCACCAGTTTCAGTGTTCTACGTTGGTTGGCCCAAGTCAACATTGACAGATCGCCGGTTCTGGGCCACAAAGCGGGCCCTGTCAGTCCAATTCGCCCAGCCGCCAGGCGTTGGCGGCGTGCTCAAGGTCTTCAGCGGTTTTGACCAGTTGGTTGGAGTTGCGGGTGAGCTTGCTGGCGTGGGCCTCGTTGCCGTGCTCGGCCCCGTCGGCAAGGGTGGCCTGGCCGAGTGCCACCACGCGGCAGAACGCCGCGGAACGTTCCAGCGCGACGTCGAACTCGCCGTCGAACGCCCCGGACAGGATGGCGTCCGCCATGGTCTTCATCTCGTCTGCCCCGGGAGGCTCGGCCGCGCCGGCCACCACGTTGGAAACCTGGGCAGTGTCCTTTCCGGCGCGGAAGTAGACGGAAATGCGCTCCGGGTCCTGCACTGTGGCCGCCCGCAACGCATAAAGGCGCCAGAGGGCACCCGGAAGCGACCGGGCCGGGCTCTCCGCCCACATCTCCGCGATGGCCTCCAGGCCCTGCTCGTCAGCCAGCCTGACCAGCCGCTCGGTCACGGCGGGATCGTCGCTGTCGCGGCCGTGCCGGACCAGCGCCTGGGCGGCGAGGTGGGCGGCCTCGGACACGCGCGCGGGATCCGCGCCGCCGGCAAAAGGCTCAAAGTCCACGGGGGCGAAAGGCTTCGGCTTGTGGTGCCGGTTGGCGCCGCCGTAAGGACTGGGACCTGGTTGCTCGCTCATGCCACCCACGCTACTCCTGTGCCCTGCCGTAAATCGAGCATCGGAACCCTTTGCACACGCGCCCGACGGCGGGTCCCGGCTTGCGTTCAACGGGGCCGGAACCATGGGTTAGAGTATTAAATGTCCAGAAATGGACTGGGCCGGGCAGGCCGGCACTTCGGTGCCCACACAGCCCGGCAGGGGCCTTTAGCTCAGTTGGTAGAGCATCGGACTTTTAATCCGTGGGTCGTGGGTTCGAGCCCCACAGGGCCCACTCTTTGTAAGAGCGGGAATCCCCCGGCAGCCTTTCGAAGCCGCCGGGGGATTTTTCGTGGGGCGCGTGGCAACCCGGGCCAAACGGGCACAATGGGGACATGACTAAAAGCAGCAGCGGGCGCCTGCCGCGCCTTGAGGACGTGGCTGAACTTGCTGGTGTTTCGCACCAGACCGTTTCCCGGGTGGTAAACGGCCACCCCAATGTCAGCAAGGCAACGCGCGAAAGGGTCGAGGCGGCCATCGCACAACTGGGCTACCGCCGCAACACTGCGGCCCGCAGCCTGGTGACCCGGCGCTCGCAGACCATCGGGGTGCTGGGCAGTGAGCTTTCACAGTACGGCCCCGCCAACACCATGCTCGGCGTCGAGCGTGCCGCGCGCGATGCCGGCTACTTCGTCAGTATCGCCGCGCTGCGTTCCATCGGCCGGGACGCCATCTTCGACGCCCTCCGGCACTTTATGGACCAGTCGGTGGACGGGATCGCCGTCCTGGTGCCGCACACCGAAACGCTGCGGATCCTGGAGGAGTTCAACCCCGGCGTCCCGGTGGTGGCCGTCGGCTCGGCGGGCAACGACGCCGTCAGCGGCGTGATGGTGGACCAGAAGAGCGGCGCCGGGATCGCCGTCGGGCATCTCATCGACCTCGGGCACCGCAGGATCGGCCACGTCGCCGGGCCGGCGGACTGGATCGATGGTGCCCTCCGGGCCGAGGGCTGGCGTGCAGCGCTCCAGCAGGCGGGTTTGCAGGACGACCTGGTGCTGGAAGGCGACTGGAGCGCCGAAAGCGGCTATGCGATCGGGCGGCGGCTGGCGGCCGAGCGGACGGCAACGGCCCTGTTCGTGGGCAACGACCAGATGGCCCTCGGTGTACTGCGCGCGTTTAATGAGGCGGGCGTGCGCGTGCCCGACGACGTCTCCGTGGTGGGGTTCGACGACCAGCCTGAATCGGGCTTCTTTACCCCGCCCCTCACCACCGTGCGCCAGGACTTCGAAGAGCTGGGCCGGCGCTGCATGGATGCCATGCTGAAGGAGATCGAAGCGGGCGCGCCGGTCAGTTCCACGGTGGTCATCCCGCAGTTGGTGCCCCGGGAGAGCACGGCAGCACCGCGCTCCTGACCCGCGCCCTTCCCTGTAGCCTGAAGTGATGCCCCTGCCTGACACCATGCCCCGCAACAACGCCCTGTCCCGCCTGCTTGAAGCCGGAGAGAAACTGGTCCTGGACGGTGCCCTGGCCACCGAACTTGAAGCACACGGCTGCGACCTGGAGGACCCGTTGTGGTCTGCCAAAGTCCTGCTGGAGCAGCCGGAACTCGTCAGGCGGGTCCACCTTGACTACTTTCGTGCGGGGGCGCGGGTTGCCATCACCGCCAGCTACCAGGCGACGCCGCTGGGGTTCGCACGCCGGGGGATTTCCGAAGCTGAAGCCCTGGAACGGGTGGCACTGAGCGTCAGCCTGGCAGACGAAGCCCGCCGCGAGCACCTGGCCGCAAACCCGGAGGCCGGCCCGCTGCTGGTGGCCGGATCTGTTGGACCGTACGGCGCCTACCTCGCGGACGGATCCGAATACCGCGGCGACTACACCCTGAGCCGGAACGATTTTAAGGCGTTCCACCGGCCGCGGATCGCGGCCCTCGTGGACGCGGGAGCCGACGTCCTTGCCTGCGAAACATTGCCCTCGCTGCCTGAAGCTGCCGCGCTGCTGGAACTGGTTGCCGAGTTCGACGTCGAATCCTGGCTGACGTTCACACTCCGGGATGGCGCGCACATCAGTGACGGCACTGCCCTCGAACGGGTGGCGGAGCTGTGCAACGACGAGCCGCGCGTAGCCGCGATAGGGGTGAACTGCGTCCCGCTGGAGTTGGTCACTCCGGCACTGGATGCCTTAGGGCGGGCCACCCGCAAACCGTTGATCGCTTATCCCAACTCCGGAGAAACCTACAACGCCACCACCAAGACCTGGGGGCCGTCCGCAGCTTCCGGTGACGCCACTGATGCAGGACGCGCGCCGGCCAGCCTTGTGGAAGGAGCCCGGGCGTGGCAGGAACGCGGCGCGCGGATGGTGGGCGGCTGCTGCCGGACCACGCCGGCGGACATTGCCGCCTTGGCCCGCCTCTGGCGGTCCTGATCCCGCATCAGCCGGCACTTCCGGTGAGCCCCGGCCGGGCGTGAGCCTTATCCGGCGAGAGCACTAAACAGTGGGGGATTTTGGCCGGGATGCGTGGAAGCGCCGGGACCAGCGGACAAAACCGGGCCAGTAGTACATAACGGCATAGGTTGAAAGCGCCGCGGCCATGTGCGCGTGGAGCATCAGGTGCGGCGAATACCCGGGCGGCGGTGCAGCCTCGGCCCCCGATGGTCGATCCTGCGCGGGGTACGGGACCTCCTGCCCGCTGCCGCCGTGCCCATGGCTGGGTATCCCTTCGGCGGAGCCGCCGGAAAACGCCGCAAATCCCAGGTGAAGCAGTTGCTGGGCCACCGCGCACGCGAGCAGCACGGCCCAGCCGGGGATGCTGAAGCGCCCGATCATCGCTGCCGCCATGCCGAGCAGAGCTGCCAAAGCCACAAGGATGATGAGCGAGGGCGCCGGGCCGCCGGCCGCCAGGTGCGCTGCCAGGCCGAAACCCGTGGAGAGCGGACCGGCCAGCCACGCGACAGTCCCAGTGCGCCCTGCCGGTTGAAGGGTTGCCACGAACTTCCTTCCTGCCCAGGGCGTCCCGTGTGACGGTCCATCCTGTCCCTGCTCCATCCTGTCACTACCCCATCTGTCCCTACCCCATGTGGCAGCCGTCCCACAGTTTCCGTGGTGATACTTGGCGCGCCTCGATTTACAACGTTGCCTTTTGGGGCATTGACTTCATTCTTGTTAGCGCTCACAATTGAAAGGTCGCGAAGCTGCGGCAGCTATTGGAGGAACTTTTATGGACGTCAGAGTGGACACGGACAGCTACGTCATCGGTGTGGATTACGGGACCCTTTCCGGCCGGGCCGTGGTGGTCCGCGTGCGGGACGGCAAGGAGCTGGGCAGCGGCGTGTACGAGTACCCGCATGCAGTGGTTACTGATGTACTCCCGGAAGACGTCGCCGGCCAGGGCGCCGATGGACAGTCCGTCCGGCTCCCGGGGGAATGGGCCCTCCAGGTGCCCAACGACTACCGGGACGTCCTTCGTTTTGCCGTCCCGGCAGCTGTGGCTGAGGCGGGAATTGACCCGGCAGCCGTCGTCGGAATTGCCACGGACTTCACCGCCTGCACCATGGTGCCGGTAAAAGCGGACGGAACCCCACTGAACGAGGTGCCCGGATTCGAAAACCGGCCGCACGCCTACGTGAAGCTTTGGCGCCACCACGCCGCGCAGGGCCAGGCCGACCGGATCAACCGGCTGGCGGCCGAACGCGGCGAAGAGTGGCTGCCCAGGTACGGCGGGCTGATTTCTTCTGAGTGGGAGTTCGCCAAGGGCCTGCAGCTGCTGGAGGAGGACCCCGAAGCCTACGCCGGGATGGACCACTGGGTGGAGGCTGCGGACTGGATCGTCTGGCAGCTGTGCGGCCAGTATGTCCGCAATGCCTGCACTGCCGGTTACAAGGGGATTTACCAGGACGGGCGCTACCCGTCGGAGGATTTCCTGGCTGCCTTGAATCCTGGGTTCAAGGACTTTGTCAGCACGAAGCTGGAACACACTATTGGACGTCTCGGCGACGCCGCCGGCTACCTCACGGCGGAGGCTTCCGGCTGGACAGGCCTGCCTGAGGGCATCGCCGTCGCGGTAGGCAACGTGGACGCGCACGTGACCGCTCCGGCGGCGCGCGCGGTGGACCCCGGCCAGCTGGTGGCGATCATGGGCACCTCCACCTGCCACGTGATGAACGGTAATGAACTCCATGAAGTGCCGGGCATGTGCGGTGTGGTGGACGGCGGCATCGTGGACGGACTCTGGGGGTACGAGGCCGGCCAGTCCGGCGTGGGCGACATCTTCGGCTGGTTCACTAGGTACGGTGTGCCGCCCGGATACCACGCGGCCGCCGAAGCAGCAGGCGTGGGGATCCACGAATACCTCACTGAGCTGGCGTCCCGGCAGTCCATTGGTGAGCACGGCCTGATCGCTTTGGACTGGCACTCGGGCAACCGCTCGGTGCTGGTGGATCACGAACTGTCCGGGATCGTGGTGGGGCAGACCCTGGCCACCCGCCCCGAGGACACTTACCGCGCCCTGCTCGAAGCCACCGCATTCGGCACACGGACCATCGTGGACGCGTTCCGCAGTTCCGGCGTTCCGGTCAAGGAATTCATCGTGGCCGGCGGCCTGCTCAAGAACCGGCTCCTGATGCAGATCTACGCTGACGTCACGGGACTGCAGCTGTCCACGATCGGCTCGGAGCAGGGCCCGGCCCTGGGCTCGGCCATCCACGCTGCCGTGGCGGCCGGGAAGTATGCGGACATCCGGGAGGCGGCCGCCGCCATGGGGGCGGAGCCGGGCGAGGTGTACACGCCGATCCCTGAAAACGCGGCCGCCTACGAGGAACTGTTCCAGGAATACAAGACCCTGCATGACTACTTCGGCCGGGGCAGCAACGACGTGATGCACCGGCTCAAGGCCATCCAGCGGAAGGCTGCCGGTTCCCCCGGCGGAGCCGCCGCTTCCCTGGCGGGAAATGCAGACCAGGATACCGCGGCTGTTGAGGCCGCTGTGGAGGTGTCCGCATGAGCACCGGAATCCTGGACACCATCGCCCGCGTCAGGGAGGAAGTCTGCGCCCTGCACGCCGAGCTGACCCGGTATGAACTGGTGGTATGGACCGCGGGCAACGTCTCCGCCCGGGTCCCCGGCCACGAACTGATGGTCATCAAGCCCTCGGGCGTCTCTTACCAGGATCTGACGCCGGAGCAGATGGTGGTCACGGACTTGTACGGGGTGCCTGTGCCGGGAGATGCGACAGGTGAGTGGGGCAACCCGGCGCTCTCGCCGTCGTCGGATACTGCTGCCCATGCCTACGTGTACCGGCACATGCCGGAGGTGGGCGGGGTGGTGCATACGCACTCCACCTACGCCACCGCGTGGGCGGCCCGCGGCGAGTCCATCCCGTGCGTCCTGACCATGATGAGCGACGAATTCGGCGGATCCATCCCGGTGGGACCGTTCGCACTAATCGGGGACGATTCGATCGGGCACGGCATCGTGGAGACGCTGAAGAACTCGAACTCACCGGCGGTGCTGATGCAGAACCACGGCCCGTTCACCATCGGCAAGGACGCCAAGTCCGCGGTGAAGGCTGCGGTGATGTGCGAGGAAGTGGCCCGCACCGTCCACATCGCCCGGCAGCTCGGCGAGCCCATAGCCATCGACCAGAGCCACATCGATTCCCTGTACGCCCGGTACCAGAACGTCTACGGGCAGTAATCCAGCGCCGCCGATCCAAGCAGCACCCCCAAGAACTTACTCCCAACAAGACTTACTCCAAAGGAGAACCCATGAGTGGCGCAGCAAACACATCCCTTGACGGTTATGAGGTCTGGTTCCTCACCGGCAGCCAGCACCTCTACGGCGAGGATGTCCTCAAGCAGGTTGCCGCGCAGTCGCAGGAGATTGCCAACCAGCTCAACGGCAGTTCCGACGTTCCGGTCAAGATTGTCTGGAAGCCTGTCCTGACTGATTCGGATGCCATCCGCCGCACCGCGCTCGAGGCGAATTCGAACGATTCCGTCATCGGCGTCACCGCCTGGATGCACACGTTCAGCCCGGCGAAGATGTGGATCCAGGGCCTGGACCTGCTCCGCAAGCCCCTGCTGCACCTGCACACGCAGGCCAACCGGGACCTGCCCTGGGCGGACATCGACTTCGACTTCATGAACCTGAACCAGGCAGCCCACGGCGACCGCGAATTCGGTTACATCCAGTCCCGCCTGGGCATCGCCCGGAAGACCGTCGTGGGGCACGTTTCCAACCCGGAGGTAGCCCGGCAGGTAGGTTCCTGGCAGCGCGCCGCCGCCGGCTGGGCCGCCGTCCGCACCCTGAAGCTCACCCGTTTTGGTGACAACATGCGTAACGTCGCCGTCACTGAAGGCGACAAGACCGAGGCGGAGCTGCGCTTCGGCGTCGCGGTCAACACGTGGTCCGTGAACGAGCTCGCCGACGCCGTGCACAGCGCTGCGGAGGCCGACGTCGACACGCTCGTTGCCGAGTACGAGGACCTTTATGACGTGGTGCCGGAGCTCCGCGCAGGCGCGGCCCGCCACGACTCGCTCCGTTACGGGGCCAGGATCGAGCTCGGCCTGCGCAGCTTCCTCGAAGCCAACGGCTCCGCCGCGTTCACCACCTCCTTCGAGGACCTCGGCGCCCTCCGCCAGCTCCCCGGCCTGGCCGTGCAGCGGCTCATGGCTGCCGGCTACGGCTTCGGCGCCGAAGGCGACTGGAAAACCGCCATCCTGGTCCGCGCGGCCAAGGTGATGGGCGCGGGCCTGCCCGGCGGCGCTTCGCTGATGGAGGACTACACCTACCACCTGGAACCCGGTTCCGAGAAGATCCTCGGCGCGCACATGCTCGAGGTCTGCCCGTCGCTGACTGCTACCAAGCCGCGGTTGGAGATCCATCCGCTGGGCATTGGCGGCAAGGAAGACCCGGTGCGCCTGGTGTTCGACGCCGATGCCTCCCCGGGCGTCGTTGTGGCCCTGTCGGACATGCGGGACAGGTTCCGCCTGGTGGCCAACGCCGTGGACGTGGTCCCGCTGGACCAGCCGCTGCCCAACCTTCCAGTGGCGCGCGCCCTGTGGCAGCCCAAACCCGACTTCGCCACCTCCGCTGCCGCCTGGCTCACCGCCGGCGCCGCACACCACACCGTTCTCTCCACCCAGGTGGGCATGGACGTGTTCGAGGACTTCGCGGAGATCGCCAAAACCGAGCTGCTCACGATCGACGCCGAAACCACCATCCGCCAGTTCAAGAAGGACCTGAACTGGAACGCCGCCTACTACAAGCTCGCCGGCGGCATCTGACCTAGTGGCCGAAGTGCGCCTGCGGAGGACCCTCGGGCAAACGCTCGAGGATGTCCTCCGCCACCCGGCGCACCTTGATATTCCGGTGGCTGGAGGCACGGGCGAGGATCGAAAAAGCCTCGTGGTAGGAACACCTGTTCTGGGCCATGATCACGCCGCAGGCAACGTTGATGGACGTGCGGCTGTCCAGCGCGAACCGCAAATCCGATGCGGTTGACCGGGCGTTATGGAGGTCCAGGGCCATCTGAAGGCTCTTCGCGGCAAGGCCGGCGAAGGATCGCGCCTCGGAAATGACCTGCAGCGGAAATGCCTTGGCGTCCTGGGCGAAGAACGAGAGGGCGGCCGTGGTTTCGCGCCCGGGTACGCTGCCGTCAGCGGTTGTCCCGCTGTCCTTGTCCACCCGGAGCCGCATTCCCAGGACGCTGCCAAGATTGGCCGCCTGTAACTCCTGGCAATACCGGGGCCAGCGGAAGTCGCCGCTGCGCTGCAGCACCGCCACGGGATGTCCGCCGGCGAGTACGTCGCACACCGGCCCTTCGCCTGCCTCCTGTTCCCATTCCAGGAGCCGGATGACCTCGGCGGATGTTCCGGTGATGACAGGGGCCCGCTTCGCCTGCCGGACCACCACCCCCGTTTCGATCACCAGGCCCGCCGTACCCACAACGGCCCGGGCTGACGCAGCGGCGAGCAGTTCCAGGGAGTCGGACAGCGTTTCGGCGCCGGTCACCAGGTCGAGCAGGATGGCGTTCTGTGTCCCGCTCTGCGGACCGGCAGGCCTGCCCTGCCGTGAATCACCCAAGGCGGCGTTTCCGGCCCCCGGGTTGCCGTGCGGAGCCCGTCCAACTGCCGGATTTCCGTAGACAGCGGGGCCGTGGGGGCGGTGGAGGGGGCCCTGCTGGGAAACCAGAGGGCCGGCGACGGCTGGGGGAGAGGCCTTGGTCTCGAAGACCTCCTCGTCGCCGGCCCCGCTTAATGCCCGGGTCCGTCGACCCGGGAAATCGGAGTTTGCGTATTGTGCGTGCATTGCCAGTCTCACACCCCCTCGTGAGCCAAGTACCGCGAGCCAGAACCCGTCTTGTCTCTGAGAAAAACCTAATTGCGTGGCCGTACGCGGTGAATGCGTAACCGGTACCCGTTTTTGAGATTAGGTACTACTTGGTTTTTGCCCTTACGGCCTGGGGCCAATGTTTCCGCAGGTGGGAAGCGCCTGGCCCGGGATGGCCCTGGCCGGAGCGTGCGGGGACGACCGCAGGAATGTTGCTTGACTCTCATTCGGCAACCATCAACAATGGCTTCTATAACGTTGTAAATTTACCGAAACGAGGACGTTTTCGTGGCACCCACCGAAACCACCACTCCCGCCGCGGCATCCGGACCCACTGGAGCCGGGGCGGAATCACCGGCCGCCGGATCAGCCGCCCCAGGAACCCCCGCACCAGGAACCGCAGCCGCCAAAATCACCATGGACCCGGCTTTCACCGTGGGGCCTGTCCGCCGCCGCACCTTCGGTGCCTTCGTAGAGCACCTGGGGCGCTGCGTCTACACCGGCATCTTCGAGCCGGAACATCCGACGGCGGACGAGGACGGGTTCCGCGGCGACGTCCTGGAATTGACGCGGGAACTTGGCGTATCCACGGTCCGCTACCCGGGCGGAAACTTCGTTTCGGGCTACCGCTGGGAGGACGGCGTTGGACCGGCAGGCCAGCGCCCCGTCCGGCTGGACCTCGCCTGGCATTCCACTGACCCCAACCTGGTGGGCGTTGACGAGTTCGCCAAGTGGTCGGCCAAGGCCGGCGTCGAAACCATGATGGCGGTGAACCTTGGCACCCGCGGCACCCAGGAGGCGCTGGACCTGCTGGAGTATTGCAACATCGACGGCGGAACGGCGTTCTCGGAACAGCGCAAGGCCAATGGGGCGGAGAACGGCTACAGCATCAAGATGTGGTGCCTTGGCAATGAGATGGACGGGCCGTGGCAGATCGGCCACAAAAATGCGCTCGAGTACGGCCGCCTGGCAGCGGACACCGCCCGGGGCATGCGCATGATCGAACCGGACCTGGAACTCGTGGCGTGCGGCAGCTCCGGCCCCACCATGAGCACGTTCGGTGAGTGGGAGCGCGTGGTCCTCTCCGAGACGTACGAACTGGTGGACCTCATCTCGGCGCACCAGTACTTCGAGGACTTCGGCGACCTCCAGGAGCACCTCTCCGCCGGCCACCGGATGGAAGCTTTCATCCACGACATCGTGAGCCACATCGACCACGTGAAGTCGGTGAAGAAGTCAACTAAACAGGTCAACATCTCCTTCGACGAGTGGAACGTCTGGCACATGAGCCGCGACGAGTCCAGGGTTCCGTCGGGCAAGGACTGGCCGGTGGCGCCCGTCCTGCTCGAGGACACCTACACGGTGGCGGACGCCGTCGTCGTCGGTGATCTCCTGGTGACCCTGCTCAAGAACACTGACCGCGTGCATTCAGCGAGCCTGGCGCAGCTGGTCAACGTGATCGCCCCCATCATGACCGAGCCCGGAGGCCGCTCCTGGAAGCAGACCACGTTCCACCCGTTCGCACTTACCTCCCGCCACGCGTCCGGGACTGTGCTGCAGCTCGCCGTCGAATCCCCGGTTGTCAGCGGCGGCAAGACGGCCGGTTTCGCCGCAGTGTCCGCCGTCGCGACCTATGACGCAGAGAAGGGTGAGGCCGTGGTGTTCGCCGTCAACCGCTCGGCCACGGATGCGCTTGGCCTGGACGCCGTGGTGTCCGGCCTGGGCGATGTGCGCGTGGTGGAGGCGCTGACCTACGCGAACAAGGACCCCTACTGGCAGGCCAGCGCCGATGATTCAACGTCCGTCCTTCCGGCGGAGAACGTCTCGGTGAAGGCCGACGGCGGCCGCCTCACCGCCACCCTCCCGGCAGTGTCCTGGTCCATGATCCGCCTCGCAGTGGGCGGCTGATCCGGGGGTGGGGACGTCATGGCGATGGCTGCTGACGTCCCTGCCAACCTCTGGGAGGATGGACAGCATGGAACTGCACATCACGGGGGATCCCGCCGCGGACAAGTTGTTGAGTGAGGACGCCTTTGCGCTGCTGACGGGCATGCTGCTGGACCAGCAGGTGACCATGGAATCGGCGTTCGCGGGCCCGGAGAAGATCCGGACCCGGATCGGTTCCATTGCGCCGGAAGCGATCGCCTCCCAGGAGCCGCAGGCCTTCGTGGAGATGTTCAAGGAACGCCCCGCCGTCCACCGCTTCCCGGGGTCCATGGCGGCTCGGGTTCAGGCCCTCGCTGAAGCCGTGCAGAGCGAATGGGACGGCGACGCCACCGCGATCTGGACCAAGGGCGGTCCTGACGGTGCGGAGGTCCTCCGCCGGCTCAAAGCGCTGCCAGGCTTCGGTGAGCAAAAGGCAAAGATTTTCCTTGCCCTGCTGGGCAAACAGCGGGGCCTCCAGGCGCCGGGCTGGCGGGAGGCTGCCGGGCACTACGGCGAGGAAGGCTCGTATCTCTCGGTCGCGGACATCGTTGATCCCGAGTCCCTGGTGAAGGTCCGCGCCAGCAAGCAGGCGGCCAAGGCTGCAGCGAAAGCGGCCAAGGCCAAGGACTGACCGGGCTGCTTCTGCCCCAGGCCCGACGGCGGGTTCCCGCCGCAACGGCTTCTTCTGCAACGATGTATCGCAGGAACAGGCGGAACCACACGAAGGAGCCACGATGGCGGTCACCATGAACGATGTTGCGAGGGCAGCGGGGGTGTCGCTGAAGACGGTCTCCAACGTCCTCAATGACTACGAGTTCATCCGTCCTGCCACCAAACAACGGGTCCAGGACGCCATCGCCGAGCTGGGCTACGAGGCCAACCTGACCGCGCGCAGCCTTCGCTCCGGGAAGACCCGCATGCTGGGCCTGGTGCTGTCCGACCTCTCCGCCCCCTATTACGCCGAACTGGCATCCAGGCTGATGAAGGCCGCAGCGCAGCGCGGGTACCGGGTCCTCGTGGAGCAGTCCGATGCCACGGTGGATGCTGAACTGAATGCCCTGCAAGGTCCGTTCCGGCAGCTCACCGACGGCCTGTTGTTCACCCCTTTGGTGATGGAGGCTGATGCCATTGCCGGGCGGCAGGGCAAAAAACCGCTGGTGATGCTCGGTGAACACATCCTGGATCCCCGGTTTGACCTGGTCACCATGAAGAACGAGGAAGCGGCCGCGGCACTGACCGCGCACCTGACGGCGGCCGGCCGCCGCCGGATCGCCGTCATTGGCGCCCGTCCGGATGAGTCCGGCGGGACTCCAGGGCTTCGCCTCAACGGCTACCGGCAGGCACTGGACACGGCCGGGATTCCCTTTGATCCCGCGCTGGTTGCACCGTGTGAGTGGCGCCGGGACGGGGGCGCCGCGGCAGTGGCCGGGCTCCTGGACAAGGGGGTTGAATTTGATGCGGTGTTCGGGCTGAACGACGCCTTGGCCCTGGGTGCCATGCACGAGCTGCTCATCCGCGGCATCAAAGTCCCGGACCAGGTGGCCGTCGCCGGCTTTGACGACATTGACGAAGCCCGGTTTGCCTCGCCGTCGCTGACAACAGTTTCACCCGGAATGGCAGAGATCGCCGAGCGGTCCATCGCCCTGCTGATCGACCGGATCGAAGGCCGGGAAACAGCGGACCAGGGCGTGCACGTGGAAGCCGGGTTCCAGCTGCAGATCCGGGAATCGGCACCCTAGGTCTTTACGCGCCTCCGGTTTCCCGGCCTGAGTTTCACCCGGCCGCCGGGAGGGTACGTTTTCCCGAACGAGCAACACGAGGAAAGGTACCGCGCATGATTGCCCTTCTTGTCATCGACATGCAGAACGCATACTTCGAGGCGCCGGAACTGGCAGCCCAGCAGGAGCAGTTGGTGGCGTGCTGCAACAGGCTGCTTGAGGCTTTCAAAGCCAGCGGGCACAAGGCGCTGATGGTGGGCACCGAGCACGAGCGGGACAAATCCACCTGGACATTGAACATGCTCGACGACGACCAGGGCTTTATCTTCCGCGGCACCAGGCAGGCGGAAGCTGTGCCCGGGCTGGCCATCGACGGCCTGCCCCAGCTGAACAAGACGAGGGACAGCGCGTTTGTGGGCACCAACCTGCTTTCCCGCCTCCGCAACTGGGGTGCCGATGAAGTAGTGCTGGCCGGCGTCTCCACCCACAACTGCATCGCCCAGACCGGCGCGGACGCCTTCGCCCACAACATCCGGGTCACGTACGCCAAGGAAGCCATGGCCTCCGAGGACAACCAGGACGCGGCGGACATGCTGCGCATCCTCTCCACCACCTACCGCCAGCCCGTCCAGTCCACCAACGAGATCCTCGCCCGGCTCAGTGAGGCGCAGTAGGGGCTGAGTCTCCCCACCTTTAAGGACGGACGACGGCGTGTCCCGGCGAAACGCCGTCGTCACCGCCTTCCCCGGGTGGAAACCCGGGGAGATTCAGCGCGCAGCCGGGAGCCGGTACAGCCCTGGCAGCGGAGAGACCTGCATTACAGTCCCGAAACGTGCCTGAAACGTCCGCCACCTAATGTGGGCAGCACGCCGTCCGCTGGCCGCTGAAGGGACCCGCAATGCATCTGATGCCACGTGAGCAGGAAAAACTCCTGATTGTGGTGGCCGCCGATCTGGCGCGCCGCCGCCAGGCCCGCGGACTCAAGCTCAACTACCCGGAAGCCGTGGCCATCATCAGCTACGAACTGATCGAGGGCGCCCGTGACGGGCGCACCGTTGCCGACCTCATGAGCTACGGAACAACGTTGTTGACCCGCGAAGACGTGATGGAAGGCGTGCCGGAAATGATCCATGACGTGCAGATCGAGGCAACCTTCCCTGACGGCACCAAGCTCGTCACCGTCCACGATCCCATCCGCTGAGGGGCAGGCCATGATTCCTGGAGAGTACATCCTTCGGCCGGAGCCTCTGACGGCGAACGCCGGGCGTGAGGCGATCGACGTCGCGGTCACCAACACCGGCGACCGGCCCGTTCAGGTGGGCTCGCACTTCCACTTTGCCGAAGCCAACGCTGCCCTGGCTTTTGACCGGGAAGCAGCTTACGGCCGGCGGCTGGACATTCCCGCCGGAACCGCTGCCAGGTTCGAACCGGGGGACTCCCGGAACGTGCGATTGATCGAACTCGCCGGCGGCCGCGAGGTGTACGGCCTCAGCAACGCCATCAATGGAAAACTGCGCGGCGGGGCCCCCGAAGACGCGAAGGAGAGTGCCAAGTGAGCTTCGAGATTCCACGCCGGCAGTACGCCGATCTGTACGGCCCGACGACGGGCGATTCGATCCGCCTGGCAGACACCGAACTGTTCCTCGAAATCGAAAAGGACCTCACCGTCTACGGCGAGGAAGTGGTATTCGGCGGTGGCAAGGTCATCCGCGACGGCATGGGCCAGAACGGCCAAGCGGTCCGCGACGGTGATTCTTCCAGCGACGGAGTGCCCGACACCGTGATCACCAACGCCGTGATCCTTGACTACACCGGCATCTACAAGGCCGACGTGGCCCTCAGGGACGGGCATATCTTCAAGATCGGTAAGGCGGGCAATCCCCAGATCACCGATGGTGTGGACATTGTGATCGGGGCCAGCACCGAAATCATCGCGGGCGAACGCAAGATCCTCACCGCCGGCGGCGTGGACACCCACATCCACTTCATCTCCCCGGACCAGGTCCCCACCGCTCTCACCAGCGGTATCACCACCATGATCGGCGGCGGCACCGGCCCGGCCGAAGGCACCAAGGCCACCACCGTGACACCCGGGAAGTGGCACATCCAGCGGATGCTGCAGGCCGCTGAGGGGTTCCCCATGAACATCGGACTTTTCGGCAAGGGCCATGCCTCCGCCGTCGAACCCCTGGCCGAACAGATCCGCGCCGGGGCGATCGGGCTGAAGGTCCATGAGGACTGGGGATCAACCACCTCCTCGATCGACATGTCCCTCACAGTGGCGGACGAATTCGATGTCCAGGTGGCCATCCACACCGACACACTGAACGAGTGCGGCTTTGTGGAGGACACCATCCGCGCCATCAACGGCCGGGTCATCCACACTTTCCACACCGAAGGCGCCGGCGGCGGGCACGCACCGGACATCATCAAGATCGCCGGCATGCCCAACGTCCTTCCCGCTTCCACCAACCCCACCCTGCCCTACACGCGCAACACCATCGAAGAGCACCTGGACATGCTGATGGTGTGCCACCACCTCAACCCGGACATCCCCGAGGACGTGGCCTTCGCCGATTCCCGGATCCGCGCCGAAACCATCGCGGCCGAGGACGTCCTGCAGGACCTGGGAATCTTCTCCATCACCTCCTCGGACTCCCAGGCGATGGGCCGGGTGGGCGAGGTGATCACCCGCACGTGGCAGGTGGCGGACAAGATGAAGAAGCAGCGGGGCGTATTGGAAGACCCCCGGGGGGACAGCGCTGCCGGTTTCCATGGGTCTGCGGGCAGCGACAACTTCCGGCTCAAGCGCTACGTGGCCAAGTACACGATCAACCCGGCCATCACTCAGGGCATCGCGGATTCGGTGGGCTCGGTGGAAGAAGGCAAGTTCGCGGACCTGGTGCTGTGGGACCCGGCCTTCTTCGGCGTCAAACCGGAACTGGTGCTCAAAGGCGGCCAGATCGCGTACGCACTCATGGGCGACGCCAATGCCTCCATCCCCACCCCGCAGCCACGCACCATGCGCCCCATGTTCGGCGCGTTCGGCAAAGCCGTCCAGCAGTGCTCCATCACGTTCCTGTCCCAGGCAGCGATCGACGCCGACGTGCCCCACGAGCTCGGCCTGGAAAAAGTCATACGGCCGGTCTCCGGGATCCGCACCCTCACCAAGGCCGACCTCAAGTACAACGACGCCACGCCGGACATCCAGGTGGACCCGGAAACCTACCAGGTGACCGTCGACGGCGAAGAGGTCACCTGTGAGCCCTCCGACGTCCTGCCCATGGCCCAGCGCTACTTCCTGTTCTAAAGCACCTCCTGACCCCGGAGCCACCCATGATCATCGAAAAAGTCCTCGGCAACCTGCACGAACTGCCGGACCCGCACACCTACGCCACCCTGCACCAGGAAAAAGTGGTCCTCCCGAGCGCCCAGCTGGTCAAACGCATCCAGCGCGCCACCACGGACCACGGCAAGGAAATCGGCATCCGCCTTCCCTCCGGTTCCGGCGACCTGCGCGACGGCGACATCCTGCACATCGCAGAAACCAACATGATCGTCGTCTCCGTGCTGCCCACCGACGTCCTCGTCATTGCACCCCGGACCATCCACGAAATGGGCGTCGTAGCCCACTCCCTCGGCAACCGGCACCTCCAGGCACAGTTCTTCGACTCGTCGTCCGAATATGAAGCGGACGTCATGGTATGCGCCTACGACCACACCGTCGAGGACTACCTCATCCATGTGGGTGTGCCCTTCTCCCGGCAGGAACGCGTTATGCCTGTTCCTTTTCGCCATGCTGAACACAGTCACTAACTTTCGCCCCGCGGCTGCGCCGAGGGAAGTGTCAGGGGCTCCAGCGGGTGAAGGGGGCTGTGCCCGCTTCGCGGTGCCCACCACGCCGCAGCCCCCTTCACCCGCTTCCGCTGCGTCTGGCTCCCCCCTCACCTTGCGAGCGTGGTTATGAACTACCAGTTGGCTTTGCAGCAGCTTGTTGATTCCGCGTTGCCTACTGGGGCTTTTGCTCACTCTCTTGGGTTTGAGACGTATGTCGACGCCGGGGTGGTCGCTGATGAGGCTGGTTTTGGGCGGTGGTTGGCTGCTTTTGTCTCGCAACAGCTGACTTATTCCGATGGGCTGGCTATCCGGTTTCTTTATGAGGGGGCCGATGTTCTTGAACTTGATGCGCTGCTCTCTGCTTCTTTGTTGCCGCGGCAGGTTCGGGAGGCTTCCGTCAAGATGGGGCTTCGGTTGCTTGAGATCGGGGTGGAGGTCTTTCCCTCTGCTGAGCTGGGGCTGTACCGGGACCTGGTGGCCACTGGCCGGGCCGCGGGGCACCAGCCGCTGGCGTTCGCCGTCGTCGCCCGCTCACTGGGCGTGCCGATGGAGGAGGCGCTCGCCGCCTACCTTTTCGCCGCCGCCACCTCCCTGACGCAGAACGCCGTCCGCGCCATCCCGCTGGGCCAGAACGCCGGGCAGCGGCTGCTGCGGAAGGCGCACGACGACGTCGCTGCCGCCATCAACAGCATCGCCCGCCTCACGCCGGACGACTTTGGCGCCGTCAGCCCCGGCCTGGAAATTTCGCAAATGCGGCACGAGCGCCAACGTGCCCGGATGTTCATGAGCTAAGTGTGTTTTTCAAAGGAGGACTAATGTCTGAACCCATCAGGATCGGCATCGGCGGGCCCGTCGGAGCAGGCAAAACCCAGCTCGTGGAGCGGCTCACCCGGCACATGAGCGCCGAAATCTCCATGGCCGCCATCACCAACGACATCTACACCATCGAGGACGCCAAAATCCTCGCCGCGAACGGCATCCTCCCCGAGGACCGGATCATCGGCGTCGAAACCGGCGGCTGCCCGCACACCGCCATCCGCGAAGACACCTCCATGAACACCGCCGCCATTGAGGAACTCAAGGCACGGCACCCCGACCTGCAGGTCATCTTCGTCGAATCGGGCGGCGACAACCTCTCCGCCACCTTCAGCCCCGAACTTGTCGACTTCTCCATCTACATCATCGACGTGGCCCAAGGCGAAAAAATCCCCCGCAAAGCCGGCCAGGGCATGATCAAGTCCGACCTCTTCATCATCAACAAAACCGACCTCGCACCGCACGTCGGGGCGGACCTGTCAGTGATGGAACGGGACTCCCGCGAATTCAGGGGCAACAAACCCTTCTGCTTCACCAACCTCAAGACCGACGAAGGGCTGGAAAAGGTCATCGATTGGATACGCCACGACGTCCTGATGCTTGACCTCGCGTCATGAGCACGACGGCGGTCCCCTTGGGTCCGGCCGCTTCACCGGGTGTAAGGGGCCGTGCCCGCTCCGCGGTGCCCGCCACGCCGCGGCCCCTTACACCCGGCTCCGCAGCCTCTGCGATTGTGTCGCCTCGTGGAGTGCTGGAGCTCGTCATCAGTGAGCGTGGGGAGCGTTCCATTGCGTCCCGGCAGTTTCATCAGGGCGCGTTGAGGGTGCTCCGGCCTCACTATCTCGACGACTCGGGGCAGGTTTGTTATGTCGTGGTGAATCCTGGTGGGGCTTATCTTGGGGCAGATCTTTTTCTGCTGGATGTCGAGGTGCAAGAAGAGGCGGAGCTTGTTCTTACTACCCAGTCTGCGACGAAGGTTTATCGGACTCCGGGGTCTTTTGCTGAGCAGCGGATGGTCATTCGGCTGGGGGAGGGGGCGCGGCTGGAGCTTGTGCCTGACCAGCTCATTGCCTACCGGGAGGCCAGCTACCGGCAACGGACGCACATTACTGTCCGGCCGTCGTCGTCCCTGGTGATGGCTGAAGTGGTGACCCCCGGATGGTCTCCCGACGGGGCCGCGTTCCGGTATGAGGAAGTGCGGCTGCGGAACGAGATCCATGTTGAAACTGAGGACGGCAGCCAACTGCTGGCGCTCGACAACCTCCTGATCCGACCGCCGTTGGGGGATGTGACCGGGCTGGGGTTTATGGAGGGTTACAGCCACCTCGGATCGCTGGTTGTTGTCGACCCGCGGGTGGACCAGGCGCTCGCCGATGATCTGCACAGCGTGACCTCAGAAAACGACGCCTTGACCGGCATGTCACTCACCCGCAGCGCGGCGGGCACCACCGGGCTGGTCCTGCGATCGCTCTCGAACAGCACAGGCGAACTGAACCGCCTGCTCGGCGCTTGCACAGCCCTGCTTCGGAAACGGTGGTACGGGCAGGAACCGCTGAACCTGAGGAAGCACTGATGACAGCCATCGCGAACATCGCCACTTTCTATCGGGAGCGGGACACCCTGCCGCTGCGCACCCGGCTGTTGTGCCTGTTCGGCGCCGTGGCCGCCCTGCATGCAGCCGCCGTCGTACTTTTACTCAGCGGCACGCCAGGGGCATCCGGCGCGCAGGCTCTCACCTGGGGGCTGGTCCTCACCGCGTATCTCGCTGGCGTGAAGCACAGCTACGACTGGGACCACCTCGCGGCCATCGACAACTCCACCCGCAAGTTTGTGGCGGACCGCCAGGACCCGGTGAGTGTCGGGTTCGCCTTCAGCCTGGGCCACAGCTCCGTGGTGACGCTGACCGGCGTGCTGGTGATTGCCGGCGCCGCGGCCGTGGGTGGGTTGATGCAGGACGGGTCCGCCGGCAACCTGGTCCTCGGCCTGATCGGCAGCGGCGTTTCCGGGCTGTTCCTGCTGGGAATGGGCCTGTTCAACGGATCGGCCTTTGTCCGCTCGGCCCGCGCCTACCGACGCTCCCGCAGCGGTGGCACCATAGACCCTCAGGACCTGGAGCCGCAGGGACTGGTGGCCAAGCTCCTTGCCAGGCCTCTGTCCAGAGTGCGGCGGCCGCGGAACATTTACGTCATCGGCTTCCTCTTCGGGCTGGGCTTCGATACCGCCACCACTATCGGGCTGCTGATGATGACGACGGCGGCGTCCCTGGCCGGGGTGCCGCCGTTCGCCTTGCTGGCGCTGCCCCTCGCATTCACCGCCGCCATGACCCTGTGCGATTCACTGAACGGGCTGGCGATGATGCGGATGTACCGTTCGGCCCTCGCCGACCGGCAGCGCAAACTCGGCTTTAATGCCCTGGTCACGGGCATCTCCGCTGTGTCCGCCCTGTTCATCGCCGCCATCACGCTGGGCGGGTTTGCGAATGCCGCCTTCACATTGGAGGATCCCCTGACGGTCTGGCTGGGATCCATCGACCTGGGCGACGCCGGCCTGCTGCTCGTGGCGCTCCTGCTGGCAGTGTGGGGAGCCGCGGCGCTGAAGGCGCGGCGAGCGGGCGGTTCGAGGCCCTGACCCAAGGCGAAGCAGAGGAGACCGCCGGGCGCCTCGGGCAGGCGGGGACCGCCGGTTGGGGGGCGCGAACGTTGCAGCACAGGCTCAGGCGGCCATCCGGCCCTTGCTCTTCCGGTGCGGCCGGTGCTTTGCCTGATCCGCAACATGCGCGCGAACGCCCAACGGGACGTGCCCGCCGTCGGGAACTGTTGTGTCGGCGTGCAGGTGCACGCCGTGCTCAATCAGGACCCCCGAGCCGATCCTCGAATGGCTCCCAATGTGCACGCGGCTTCCCACCACCGTGCCGCGGCCGATCCGCACGCCGTCACCGATCACCGTGCGGTCGCCGATGGTCGCGTCGCGGTCGATCCAGCTGCCACGCCCGATGCGGCAGCCCGAGCCGACCCGGGCGCCGTACTCCACGTAAGTCATCGGACCGATGGTCGCGCTCCCGGCCACTGATGCGCCGGGGGCGATGAGGCCGCCACCGTTCACATGGCGGGCGTAGCGGGTGACCTTCCCGGCGTCGTCTTCAACTGATACAAACTTCGCGTTCATTCAATCCCTCGTCTGAAGGCGCGGACTCTTCCGCACACTCAGTTAACGGTCAGCAACTCAAAGGGATTCCCGGCTGGGCGGGCTACTAGGCCACCAGGTTCGCGGCAGCGGTATCCATGTGTTCCCGGATGGTCTTGCGGGCCAGGGACGCGTCGCCGGTTTCGATCGCGGCCACGATGTCGTGGTGGCGGTCCACGCTCATATTACGGACGCCCTTCTCCAATCCGGCGAACATGATGGACATCCGGATGGAGCCTTCCAGTGACTCCCACGTGTGCAGCAGGGTCTCGTTTTTCGTGAGCCGGCACAGGGTGCGGTGGAACTCCAGGTCCGATTCAACGCGCTCTTGCAGGCCTGCCTTTTCGGCCGCCTTCATGGCATCAATAGCGGAGCGCAGGGAGCCAATTACGTGCTGCCGGTCCGGCAGTTCGCACAGCGTGCGGGCCGCCAGGGATTCCAGGGCAGCCCGGACAGCGTAGATATCCCGGATTTCCTTCTCATCCAGGTGGCGGACGGACAGCCGGCCGCGCGGCCCGGCGGACAGCAGCCCCTCCTGCTCCAGCTGCCGAAGCGCCTCACGGAGGGTTCCGCGGCTGATCTGTAGCATCTCGGACAGTTCGGTCTCCACCAGGTGCCGGCCGGGTTCCAGTTCACCACTGGTGATAGCGGTCCTCAATGCCGCCAGTGCCTGCTCGCGCAGGCTTTTCTTCTGCAGTCCCAGCAGCGGTGCGCTCACTCCGGCCATGGTGTCTGTCCTCAATGTTGTAAGTCGACTGTTTACAGTCGTAATCCGATAGTACGGCAGAAAGCACGGCACCGGGCGGGACCTGGTGCCGTGCTTTCTGCGGTGATGGACCTCTGCTGAACTCCTGGCCAGCAAAGGACGGCTACCCGAGTTCGGCCAGCACCTTCGCCACGATGCGGTCCACAGCGAGGCCGTAGCGGTCGTGCAGCGTGGGCAGGGCGCCGGCGTCGAGGAACTGGTCCGGCAGCGCCACAGGAACCACGCGCTTGCCCACCCCGGCGGTCACGACGGCGGACGCAACCGTTTCGAACAGCCCGCCCACTACCGAGTGGTTTTCCAGGGTGACGGCCAGCCGGTCTGTGTTGATCTCGGCGAGGACGGTCTCGGCGTCGAACGGCTTGATGGTGGGGGTGTGGACGACGGCGACGTCCACGTTGTGAGCTGCCAGCGCCTTGGCTGCCTGCAGGGCCCGCATGGTCATCAGGCCGGAGGAGATGAACACCACGTCGTTGCCGCCGCGCAGCACCTTGGCCTTGCCGAGTTCGAAGGTGTAGTCGTACTCGTCCAGTACCGTGGGCACGTTCCCGCGCAGCAGGCGCAGGTAGGTGGGCCCCTCGCTCGCTGCGAGCTGGGGGACTGCCTGTTCGATGTCCACCGAGTCGCAGGGGTCAACGATGGTCAGGTTGGGCATGCCGCGGAAGATCGCCATGTCTTCGGTGGCCTGGTGGCTGGGGCCGTACCCGGTGGTGAGACCCGGCAGGCCGCCCACGATGTTCACGTTCAGGTTCGGCTCAGCGGCGTCCAGGCACAGGAAATCGTAGGCGCGGCGGGCGGCGAACACCGAGTACGTGGACGCGAACGGCACCAGCCCGGTCTCGGCAAGGCCGGCCGCGGCGCCGAAGAGCAGCTGTTCGGCCATGCCCATCTGGAAGAAGCGCTCCGGGAAGGCCTTGGCGAAGATGTGCATGTCCGTGTACTTGCCCAGGTCCGCGGTGAGGCCCACGATCTTGTCGTTCTCCTGCGCTGCCTTGACCAGTGCGTGCCCGAACGGTGCGGAGCTGGTTTTCTGGCCGGGATCGGCGAAGGAAGCGATCATCGCCGAGGTCTTCAGCTTCGGCTTGGCGGGTGCTGCAGCGGCTGTTGTGGTGTCGGGGGCCTCGGTGGTGGTGCTCATGCTGAAGCCTTTCCTTCATAACCGGCGGTGAGCTGCTCGCGGCAGGTCTGCCATTCGTGTTCTTCGATGCGCATGAAGTGCGCCTTTTCGCGGTTTTCCAGGAGCGGGACGCCGCGGCCCACCTTCGTGTCGCAGAGGATTACTGAAGGGCGTCCGACGGCGGCGGCCTGGGCGGCTGCGTTGTCGAACGCTGCGAGCAGGGCGCCGACGTCGTTGCCGTCCACACGCTGGGTGTACCAGCCGAACGATTCCCACTTTTCGGTGACCGGCTCGGTGCGGAGCACGGTGTCGGTTTTGCCGTCGGCTTGCAGGGCGTTGATGTCCACCATCGCGGTGAGGTTGCCCAGCTGGTGGTGGTGCGCGCCCATGGCGGCCTCCCAGGTGGAGCCTTCGTCCAGTTCGCCGTCCGAGAGGAAGTTGAACACCCGGGCGTTCGAGCCCTGGTAGCGCAGGCCCAGGGCCATGCCGACGGCGATGGTCAGTCCGTGGCCCAGTGAACCGCCGGAGATTTCCATGCCGGGCGTGTAGGTGGACATCCCTGACATTGGCAGCCGGGAATCGTCGGAGCCGTAGGTCTCGAGCTCTTCGACCGGCACGATCCCGGCCTCTGCCAGGGCGGCGTAGTGGCCGATCGCGTAGTGGCCGGTGGAGAGCAGGAACCGGTCGCGGGCTTCCCAGTGCGGGTCCTCGGCGCGGAACCGGAGCTGATCGCCGTAGACCGTGGCGAGCATGTCGGCTGCGCCGAGGGCCTGGCCCACGTAGCCCTGGCCCTGGACCTCGCCCATGTTCAGGGCGTGGTGCCGGATCCGGAAGGCAGCGGCGCTGATCTTGGCGATGCGCTCTTGGGTTACCGGGCCACGCGCCGCTCCGTCTTCCAGTGCCCCGGCCGCTGTTGGCCGGTCCTGGACGGTGTTTGTTGCCATTACTTGCTCCGTGTTCGTGTGGTTCGTGACCGTCATTAGACGCTTACCGTGTTGGGGGTGCTTTTGGTGGCTTCGTCCGCCAGCTCCCGCTCACGCTTGCCCCAGGTTTCCCGGGTGGCCACTGCGGCCCAGAGACCGATCAGCGCGTAGGTGCCGAAGAGCAGTGCCGGGCCCATCCAGCCGAAGCTGACGAAAAGCAGGGTGGTGATGAACGGGGTGAAACCGGAAACCATGGCGGAGATCTGGTAGGCCAGGCTGGCGCCGGAAGCGCGGGTCTTGGCCTGGAAGAGCTCCGGGAACCAGGCGCCCTGGGCGCCGGCCAAGGAGTTCTGGCAGACCGCGTAGGAGATCACGATGGTGATGATGATGGCGATGAAGAGGCCCGTGTTGACCAGGAGGAACATCGGAATCGCGAAGAGTGCGGCGAAGGCGGTGGACCAGATGTAGAGGGGCCGGCGGCCGATGCGGTCCGTCAGGCGGGCCCAGGCCATGGTGGCGAGGATGCCTACGGCGGAGGCGATGCAAAGGGCGACGAGGGTCTGGGTCTTGTCCGCGAGCTTTTCCGTGTGCAGGTAGGAAATCATGTACGTGATGGACACGGCGTAGCCGGCGGTCTCGGCAACGCGGAGGCCGATGCCTTTGACGATATTGCGCCAGTCAGTCTTGATGACCTCAACGATGGGGGACTTCACGATGTCGCCGCTGTCCTTGACCTCGTCAAAGACGGGGGATTCAGGAACCTTGGACCGGATGATCAGGCCCACGGCTACGAGCACGATGCTGGCCAGGAAGGGGACGCGCCAGGCGAGCTCGCCGCCCAGGTTCACGCTGACCAGGAAGGTCAGGTTAGCCAGCAGCAGGCCCACCGGGAAGCCGGCCTGGACGATGCCGGTGTACTTGCCTTTGGACTTCCAGGGTGCGTGCTCGTAGCTCATCAGGATGGCGCCGCCCCATTCAGCACCGAAGGCCAGGCCCTGGACGATGCGGACGAAGACCAGCAGTGCCGGGGCCAGCAGCCCCACAGCGGCGTAGGTGGGCAGCAGGCCGATGGCGAAGGTTGCCAGGCCCATCAGGATGAGCGAAGCAACCAGGACGGGCTTGCGGCCCACCTTGTCACCAAGGTGGCCACCGATGATGCCGCCCAGGGGGCGGGCCGCGAAGCCGACACCCAGGGTGGCGAAGGAGGCCAGGGTGCCCGTCACGGGATCGCTGCCCGGGAAGAACGCAGTTCCGAAGTACAGCGCAGCGGCGGTGCCGAAACCGATGAAGTCATACGTCTCGATCACCGCGCCCACCCCGGAGCCAATGGCAACACGCCTGGCGTCCTTGGTGCCGTGGACCGGACCGCGCATGGTCAGAGCATCTTTGCTCATGGTGGTTCCCTTTCGAAGAGCGGCTGAAGGAGTCCGCCGCTGTCGACTGTTAACAAATGATATCCCTAAGTGTGACCCGCATCATGGTTACTGTCAACAGTCACCACCAGAGGTTGACTGTTAACATTCAACAGCGGTACTGTGGTGCCCATCACTACTGCTTGGCCTGACCAGAGGATCAACGATGTTCCATTCCCGTCTCGGGTGCTCATCCATCAGCTTCCGTCACCAGGAGCTCCCCGTGGCCCTGCGTAGCATGCGGGAACTGGGCTTCGAAGAAATCGATCTTGGAGCGCTGCCCGGAGTCTGCGACCACGTCCCCTACGAACTCACCGCCACGGCCGTCAAGGCTGTTTCCGCTGAGGCCTTGGCGTCGGGCCTGCGGGTGCGCTCCGTCAACGGTGACATTGGTGACCTGAATGCAGTGCTCGACGGCGACGCCACCGCCGCGAGGCAGCGGCACCTTGACGCCCTGCTTGGCCTTGCTGCCGCCACGGGGGCCAGGGCTCTCGTCCTCCCCTGCGGGTCGTTGGACCACAACCCGGTCCGGAGCATGGACGAGGACCTGGACCTCATCGCCGCCCAGCTGATCGGCGCCCGGGAACGGGCAGCGGAGTTCGGCGTCGAACTCTGGACCGAATCGCTGCACTTCCTGCGCTTCTGCTGGAACCTGGAGCGCGCAGGACTGCTGGCTGACCGGCTGGCGGGGTCCGGCGTCGGAATCGTTATGGACTTCAGCCACATCACCGCAGCGGGCGAGGACGTCCACGCCTACCTGGACCGGCACCGCGGCCGCATCACCCACGTCCACCTGCGCGATGCCGTACCGGGGAACATCAACCTCAGCATCGGCAACGGCAACGCGGACTTCGCCGGCGGCCTGAAGCGGCTGGCCAGGGACGGTTACACCGGGCACTTCTCGCTGGAGCTGGAAACCCGGGATGTCACCCACGACGAACGCCCCGCGGCTGCAGCGAAAGCAGCCAGCTTCATCACCGACCTCATCTGATACCCAATAACGCCTAAACCCCACAAAACCAAGGAGCAATCATGACCACCATCCAGCGCACCGCCGTCCTCACCGGAGCCACCTCGGAACGGGGCATCGGCCTCACCACCGCCCGCCGTTATGCGAATCAGGGCTGGGCAGTGGTCATCCTGGACCTCGACGGCGAGAAGTCCGCGAAAGTTGCCGCCGAGATCGGCAATGAATTCAACGTCCCCGCCTTCGGCCACGAAATCGACGTCGCCAACGAAGCCTCGGTCACCGCTGCGCAGGCTGCAGTGGCCGCCGAGGTGGCTGCCGGAAACCTGCCCCCGGTGGGCGCCCTGGCCAACATTGCCGGCATCACCTCCCCGGTCCCGTTCCTCGAAACCACGCTGGAGCTGTGGCACAAGGTCATGGACGTGAACGCCACCGGCACCTACCTGGTGACCAAGGCCTTCCTGCCGGCCATGATCGAGAACGGCTGGGGCCGGATCGTGAACATGTCCTCCGTGTCCGCCCAGCGCGGCGGCGGTGTCTTCGGCAAGGTCCCTTACTCGTCGGCAAAGGCAGCCATCCTCGGCTTCACCAAAGCCCTTGCCCGCGAACTGGGCGCCACCGGCGTCACGGTCAACGCGATCACCCCCGGCGCTGTAGACACCAACATCCGCGTGGGCAGCACCGAGGAGCAGGAAGCCGCCATCAACGCCGGCATCCCGCTGGGCCGCAACGCCACCACCGAGGAAGTGGCCGCCGTGATCACCTTCCTGTCCTCCGAAGACTCCGCCTACCTCACCGGCACCACCGTGGACATCAACGGGGGAAGCCACATGCACTAACGGTCCCGCCCGCCCACGAAACCACGGATGCCGGAGAGCCCACCATGACAAAGATCTTCAACGACCCCTCAGATTTCGCCGAGGAGGCCCTGGCCGGCTTCTGC
Source organism: Pseudarthrobacter sp. fls2-241-R2A-168 (assembly GCF_030209335.1). NCBI lineage: Bacteria > Bacillati > Actinomycetota > Actinomycetes > Micrococcales > Micrococcaceae > Pseudarthrobacter > Pseudarthrobacter sp. fls2-241-R2A-168. The sequence continues at coordinate 19,456 of NZ_JARVSG010000033.1, read as the reverse complement.
GACATCCACTCGGACCTTGTGCGCCAGGTCCCGGGCGGCGCCGTCCGGCGCCACCGGCCCGCACAGCCCAAGGTGGCCGTCCTGGCCGGCGGCGGCTCCGGCCACTACCCGGCCTTCGCCGGCCTCATTGGCCAGGGATTCGCCGACGGCGCAGTGGTGGGCAACATCTTCACCTCACCGTCCGCCCAGCAGGCGTATGCCGTGGCCAAGGCCGCAGAGTCCGGCGCCGGCGTCGTCTTCACCTACGGCAACTACGCCGGAGACGTGATGAACTTCGGTATGGCCAGCGAGCGGCTGGCCGCCGAGGGCATCGCCGTGGAGAACGTCCTGGTCACGGACGACATCGCCAGCGCGCCGCCGTCGGAAGCCGAAAAGCGCCGCGGCATCGCCGGTGACTTCACCGTCTTCAAGATCATGGGCGCGGCCGCCGAAAACGGCGCCGACCTGACTGAAGTAGTCCGGCTGGGCCGCAAGGCCAATGGCCTTACCCGCACCATCGGGAGCGCGTTCGCCGGCTGCACCTTCCCGGGTGCCGGATCGCCGCTGTTCTCGCTCCCGCACGGACAGATGGGCCTCGGGCTGGGCATCCACGGCGAACCGGGCCTGTACGACACAACGTTGCCCTCCGCCAAGGAACTGGGCCAGGAACTGGTAACCCGGCTGCTGGCCGAGGCGCCGGAGGGTGCCGGGATGCGGGCCGCCGTCATCCTTAACGGCCTCGGTTCCACCAAGCATGAGGAGCTCTTCGTCCTCTGGGGAACCGTGGCGCCCCTGCTCCGCGCCGCGGGCTACACCCTGGTGATGCCTGAGGTAGGCGAACTGGTCACCAGCCTGGACATGGCCGGCGTCTCGCTCACCATGACGTGGCTGGATGAGGAATTGGAACCGCTCTGGACTGCTCCTGCGGAAACGCCCGCCTACCGCCGCGGAAACGCGCCCCGGGAGGCAGGTGCGCTGCACGTCGATGAAACGTCCGACGGCGGTGCGGACTTGGTGGCGTTCGTCGCCACACCGGCCTCCCGGGACTTTGCCGGCGCCTGCGTTGCGGCGCTTGAAGCGGCCAGGTCCTGGATTCACGACGCCGAGGAGCAGCTTGGCAGGATGGACGCCATCGCCGGCGACGGCGACCACGGTCGCGGGATGGTCCGCGGAATTGATGCCGCAGCCGCCGCAGCTTCCCTCACCCTGGGGCAAGGGGCCGGAGCAGGCGACCTACTCGCCGCAGCCGGCGATGCCTGGGCCGACAAGGCGGGCGGAACCTCCGGCGTTCTGTGGGGCGCAGGCCTGCGGGCCTTCGGGAAGTCCGTGGGGAATTCTGCTGCCCCGGACGCCTTGGAACTGGCCTCGGCGGTGACCGCGTTCGCCGACCGGATCGTCCAGCTGGGTAAAGCGGAAACCGGCGACAAAACCATGGTGGACGCCCTGCTGCCCTTTGTTGAAACGTTCAGCCGCCTGGTGGGGGAAGGCCAGCCCGCAAGCAAGGCGTGGGAGGAGGCTGCCCTGCATGCCACCGAAGCTGCCGCGGTCACTGCCGACCTTTTGCCGCTGAAGGGCCGCGCCCGGCCGTTGGCGGAAAAGAGCCTCGGAACGCCGGATCCCGGCGCCACGTCCCTGGCGATGGTGTTCACCGTGATGGGCCCCCATTTCACGGCCGCTCCCGGCAGCGCCCAGGCCGTTCCCGGCCGCGACCAAGCCATTCCCGGCAGGGAACCTGCCGGAGCACAAGCGTAAACCTGCGCAAGCATTAGCGCACACAAGCAAAAGACAGGGAAAGGACAAGCCATGGGACTGCGGCTCATCGTGGGCGCGGACGAAGCAGGGGTGGATTACAAGGACAAGGTCCTTGAAGACCTCCGGCAGGATCCGCGCATCACTGAAGTTATCGACATTGGAGTCAATCGCACTGATGCCCCGGACGACTTCACCCGACCCTACCCGTATGTGGGGATAGCCGCCGGGGAAATGATCCGGGAGGGCGCCGCCGACCGTGCCATTCTGTTTTGTGGCACTGGAATCGGGGTGGCAATTGCCGCCAACAAGGTGGAAGGAATCCGGGCCACCGCGGCGCACGATTCGTTCTCGGTGGAGCGTTCCATCCTGTCCAACGACTGCCAGGTCCTCACCATGGGCCAGCGGGTGGTGGGCATCGAGCTGGCGCGCAGGCTGGCCAAGGAGTGGATCGGCTACACGTTCGACCCGGCTTCTGCCTCGGCGGGCAAGGTCAAGGTCCTCACGGACTTCGAAGCCTGCTGACCGGCCGGGTTGGGCAAGGTAATGGTTGGAGGAAGGCGATGAAGCCGTACCGCTACCATGACTGGCGCCGGTTGATTGGGGCGCCGGTGGAGATCCGCAAGGACTTCGAGGTTGTCCGGACCGGCGTGGTGGACGACGCCATGGAGGATTCCTCGGCCTTGTGGATCGCGGCAGACGCCGGCGGCGGCAGGACCCTGTTCACTGCCGCTGAGGGTTTCGAAGTGTGGATCAGGCCGCAGGAGCTGGGCGGAAAATTGTGCTTCAAGATGGCGGCCGCCCAACTCTGTGCGCCGCGTCGCTGATAGGGGTGGGCTTCCGGAGATGCGGTTCCTACACTGGGGTGATGATCACAGTCACCGGAAGTGTGGAAACAAAACTGCCCGCGGACCAGGCCTTCGCCTACATGCGGGAGTTCGAAAACACCAGCGAGTGGGATCCCAGCACTCCGGTGATGGACAAACTGACGCCTGGTCCGGTGGCCGTGGGCCACCGTTACCACGCCGAGTCCGAGTTCCGGGGCAAGCGGCAGTCCCTGGAGTATGAGGTCATCGAGCTGACAGAGAACCACATCAAGCTCCGTGGTGAGAACAAAACGGTGACTGCCTTCGACTCCATCGACGTCAGCCCCGCGGCCGGCGGGTCCGTGGTCAAGTACACGGCCGAGTTCAGCATCAAAGGGCCTGCCAAGATCATCCAGCCGCTCCTGAAGCCGGCGTTTATGTCGCTGCGGGACCCGGCGTTGAACGGCATCAGGGACACCCTCAACTCCCGCGCTGCAGCCTAGAGCCCCGAAACCCACGGGCAAGCCCGAACTCAATGGCGGCCCGAACCGACAGGCGGGCGGGGCCCAAACCCAGCGGCGCGCCCTCGGGCTGGGGCGCGCCTACTTGGAGGATTGCGAGCCGGAGGAATCCCGCCGCGGCACGGTGAGCGGAGAGTTGCTGTAAGGGGCCATCGCCAGCAGTTCACGGGGCCGGCCTTCCGGATCCGAATGCTCGTTGACAGCCTGGGACAGGACGTCGCGTTCCTTCGCTGGAAGGCTGGTGCGTCCCGCGCTGTAGTCCTTGATGTCCTGTTGGGTGGCGTTGCCGCCCAAGGCGATGTAATCGAGCCACAGCTGGGCGAGATCAAGGTTGTGTTCCTGGATAACCCCGCCGGTCAGTGCCTGTTGGTCCTGCTCGTCCATTGCTCTATCCGCTCCCAAGGGACTTCTTGCCCCTGTGGTTCGGAGCCGCCGCCACGACGGATGGGTTGGCCGTCAGGAAAGTCTTGCCAGCCGGCTGCACTCCGCCCACAAGCGCCTCCGGGCTTCAGGGTCCGAGCCCATCCCCGGCGTTGGCAGCTCCTTCCGATTGGCCCACAGCTTTCCAGAAACCTCCGCGGTTTCGGGTGCGGCGGCAAGCCAAATTGGGGTGTCGGCAGCCTTTTCGGCAGGGGCGCCGATGGCATTGGTAATCCAGCGGAACGGACCGCCCACGTCCTGCAGCAGGCCAGTGTTTTTGACCAGCCCCGGGTGCACGGCGTTTGCCACCACGCCCGTTCCGCGGAGCCGTTCGGCAAATTCCTGGGTGAGCAGGACCCTGGCCAGCATGGTGGGCGGCGTGGAGCGGAGGTAGCTGTACTTGCCGCTCGCTGTCTGGAGGTCATCGAAGTTGAGCGTAGTTCTGCCGTATCTCGAAGCCACGTTCACGATGCGCCCGCCTCCGGAAGCGCCGCCGGTTCCGCTGCTTTTCAGACTGTCCAGCAGCAGGGTGGTCAGCAGGAAATAGGCCATGACATTGGTGGCGAAGGTCAGCTCCAGCCCGTCGGGAGTCACATGGCGTTCCTTCCGGAACACGCCTGCAGCGTTGACCAGCACGTCCAGCCGTTCGTGCCGGGAGAGGACGTCTGCCGCCGCCGAGCGGATGGAGGACTGGTCCGACAGGTCACAGGCCAGCGGTTCGAACCGGGCGTCCGGCACTTGGCCGCGGACGGCCGCCATGGCTTCCTCCGCCCGGGCAACGGAGCGTCCGACGACGACGATAGCAGCGCCTTCCCGTGCCAGCCCGGCCGCCACGGCTTTCCCCAGTCCGCCCGTGGCACCGGTAACAAGGGCCAGGCGCCCATCCATTGAACCCATTGCCGTCTCCTCAGCGCCGAAGTCGCCTTCAGGTTACGCCTGGACGGCACCGTTCCATCAGTACAAACGGGGAAAGTATGGCTCCTCACCCCATTGAGGTAGGTAGACTGGTCTACCTACCTCAAAAGAAGGAGCTGCGGTGTCCCCGGCTGAAGTGCAACCAAAAAAGCGTGCCCGTGCACTGCTGCTCGACGCCGCCGCGCGGCTCTTCTATGCCCGAGGTGTCGGTGCCACCGGAATCGACGCCATCACTGCCGAGGCCGGTGTGGCGAAAAAGAGCCTGTACAACAACTTCGCCTCCAAGCAGGACCTGGTGGCCGCCTACCTCGAAGCCCGGCACGAAGAGTGGCTCGGCCTTTACCGGACCCGTGTTGACGCCGCTGGTGGGCCCCGCGAACGGGTGCTGGCCGTCTTTGACGCCTATGTGGATCACGCAAACTTCGCGTACGAGCATGGGTTCCGCGGCTGCGGATTGCTTAATGCGGCGGCAGAACTGCCCGCCGGGAGCCCGGGCCGGCTGGCCGTCCGGCACCATAAGGAAGAAGTTGAGGCACTCCTGGCCAAGCACGTGGGAGAGCTGATGCCGGAGCAGGACTTACGCCGCCCGGATCTTGCAGTCCATCTTGCCTTCGTGCTGGAAGGCGCCATGGTGCGGGCCGGACTCGAAGGCGGAGAAGCGCGGCTTCTGCAGGGCCGAACACTTGCCGCGCAGATGCTGGACGAACTGTGACGGGTTCCACCGAACGCTCAACGTTGATGATGTACCTGACCCGCTCTGCCCGGCAGATCGGGCGCAGCAGGCGGCGTGGGCGGGACAGTCGGGTGCCTTCGAGGACGAGCCTGTCCGGGACCCGCAGCCTGTCGGGGCCTGGACATCTGCCCGGGGCAGGCTGGGGTGCCGTTTTTGTGCTGGCCGCCTCGGTGCTGTGGGGGACTACGGGAACCGCGGCCACCTTTGCTCCGGCAGTGAGCCCACTGGCCATTGGTGCCGTGGCCATGGGTGTGGGCGGTCTTCTCCAGGCCCTGCACGCGGCCAGGCGGATCCGGGGCCAATGGCGGCTGCTGTTGGAGCAATGGCCGCTGGTGTCGTTGGGAGCGCTGGCCGTCGCTGTTTATCCCTTGGCTTTTTATACCTCCATGCATCTCGCCGGCGTAGCAGTGGGAACTGTGGTTTCCATCGGCTCGGCTCCCGTTGCAGCAGCAGTCATCGAGCGGTTTGCCGACAAGAAGCCGCTCACCCGCCGGTGGCTGGCCGGAGCACTGCTCGGCGTCGCGGGCGCGGCGCTGTTATCGGTTGCCGGACAGAGGCCCGGCGATGCTGGCGGCGCGAGTGGCACCGGCATGGAACCCGGTGTGGATTCCTGGGCGGTGCCCGCCGGTATCGTGTTGGGCCTGGTGGCGGGTGTGACATACGCCCTCTATTCGTGGGCGGCGCATCGCCTTATCGGCCGCGGACTGTCGGCGAGGGCCACCATGGGCACGGTTTTCGGAACGGGCGGGGTGCTCCTGATGCCGGTGCTCCTCCTGACCGGACGCGCACTCGTCGAATCCTGGACGAACGTCGGCGTTGGAGCCTACATGGCCCTTGTCCCGATGTTTGCCGGGTACGTCCTGTTCGGGTGGGGCCTGGCCCGGATCCGCGCGAGCACCGCCACCGGCCTCTCCCTGGTTGAGACAGTGGTGGCAGCGGTGTTGGCCGTGCTGGTTGTGGGGGAGCGGCTCCCGGCGGCGGGCTGGATTGGAGCGGCCACCGTCCTGGCCGGGTTGGTTTTCCTGCTTCCACGTGCGTCCGGGCACGGGGAGCCTGAAGATGGCGCAGGGCTGCCTCTTCCGTCCGAGCTACCCCGCCCGTCCATTCCGGCCACGGCGACGGGGCGTCGGCTTTCGCACCGCCAGATAGATGCCCAGAGCCATCAGAAGGACCCCGCTGATAACAACTCCGATGATCTGCCCGCTGATACCCGCGATAAAGAGGACAAGGCCGAGCAAACCCGCGGCTGAACCGTAGTAGACACCTGACCTGAACCGGCGCGACGGGTACCCGGACAGCAGCTCCATCGCAAGGTGCGGGTCGTCGGCTATCAGGCGGAGCTCCAGCTCCTTGAGGAGCCGCCGCTCCTCTTCGGACATTGGCATTGGACGGCCTTGAAATCACACTTCTGGACTCTCGATATTGACCGTAGGAGCCTTGCCCCCTTCCGTCAAGGGACAGCCCCCCTTCCGGGGCGAGGCCGGGCGGCCGGCTGAAGTCATTAGGTAACGTCGTAGAAAAGCGAAGCTCCCAGCACCCTGACCCCTGCTATCGGGACGTGGGCGGCCGGCCGGGACGCCGGCATCAGGTGTTCCACCGGCAGCCCGGCGAGCAGGACGCAGTGGTCAGCAATGAGCCTACGGTGGCACCTCCACCAGAGGGTTTCGCTGCACATGATGGCGGTAGGGACATCACTGGCTTCGTCCACCAGCGCGGCTGCCGCGGCGCGAAAGTCATCATTGCGCATGTAGGAGGCGTAGGCACGGAAGGAGTCGTTCCGTAAGGCCGTATCCGGGGATTCCGCCGGAAGTTTTCGGAATCCGCCCAACCGCCGCTCCCACCGGTAGCTGATTCCTGCTTCCGGCAGCCACTCCGCCATCAGGTCCTTGCCGAAGTGCGGAAACTTGCGGCTGCCCGGGCCAATGCGCACGTCCACCAGGGACACCACACCCGCGGCCTTCAGCATCGCCTCGAAGCCGTCCTGGGAAGCCGTCCCGTGCCCTGCTGTATAGAGAACGCCCACAAAAGCCATGATAGGCACGGGAGAGCGCCCGGCCGTGCCGGCCCCACTCAGGCCAGCCCCCGCTCCGGCCGGCCTCCGCTCCGCCCGGCCCCACTCAGGCGGGCGGACGGCGGGACTGGACTACCGCCGTCGTAATTCTGCGAACTCAATCGACGGGACAATGGCGCCCGCGTCCCGCTCCACGAAATTGGTGCCCGGCGGCACAACGTCGTCAATTGCATCAAGGACGGACTCGCCGAGCTGGACGTCCGCCGCCTTCAGGTAGGCGGCCAGGTGCTCCTCGCTGCGCGGCCCGATGATCACGCTGCTGATGGCCGGGTGCGTCAGGGCGAAGCCGATGGAGAGATCCACCAGCGACAGCTCCAGCTTGTCGGCCAGCCGCGCCAGCGCATCGGCGGCATGGAGCTTCCGCTCGCTGGAGGGACCTGAAATGTCGTAGCGGCCAGGGAGTGAATGCACCCGGGTCGGTGCAGCGCCGGACTCCAGCACAAAGCTGCCGGACAGCCAGCCGCCGGCCAGCGGACCGTAGGCCAGCACGCCGAGCCCGTACTGCTGGGTGATCGGGAAGACGTCGCGTTCGTTGGCGCGCACCAGCATGGAATAGGGAACCTGGTTGCCGAGCGGCGGGATCAGGTGGTTGGTGGTGGCGAGCCACTGCGCCTCCACCAGCTGTGCCGGGGTGAACACCGAGGTGCCGTAGTACAGGATCTTTCCCTGCCTGATGAGGTCATTGAGGGTGGTGATCGTCTCCAGGACATCGGTGTTGTAGTCCGGCCGGTGCGCCTGGTACAGGTCGATCCGGTCAGTCTGCAGGCGTCGGAGGCTGCCCTCCACGGCCTGGGTGATCCAGCGCCGGGAGTTGCCGGAATGGGCCGGATTGGGGCTCATCTGGCCGTGGAACTTGGTGGCCAGGAAAACGTCGTCGCGGCGTCCGCGCAATGCCCGCCCCACAACCTGCTCCGACTCTCCCTGGGAGTAGACGTCGGCGGTGTCGATGGCGGTGATGCCGGCGTCCAGCGCGGAGTGGATGATCCGAATGCTCTCGTCGGCTCCGGTGGGGGCGCCGGGCGGACCTCCGGTCCCCTCGCCGAAGTTCATGGTGCCCAGGGTCAGCGGGCTGATCGGCGTGCCTGACCGCCCGAACACCCGCAGTTCACTGAGGCTCATTTTCCGGTCTCCTCACAGTTCTTTGGCATGCAGCTTTTGACACGTGCCCTTGATCGTCACGAGGCTACACAGATCGGCGCTGCTGCTGCAGAATTCCGCCTTAGTGCTTCTCTTTTCTACTTTTGAAGTAACGCCCGGGCCCGGGTGTGACGTTTTGTGGAGCGCCGGCAGGAGTGGATGTCGCTTATATTGAGGGATGGGCACTCCCAGTAATGACGAGCAGTTCGTCAAGCTGCACGACATGATTATCGGCAGCGCAAACGTGAGCGCATTCCTTGGCGACCTGTCGGTCTTCGCCGCCTCGACTCTGGGGGAGACCGCACGTTCAAACATCGAGTGCGGCGTTACGCTCCGGCAGCGCAAGCGCAGCGCCACCGTAGCCGGAAGCAGCCCGCGCGCAACCCTGCTGGATAAACTCGAGCAGGAACTGGGGCAGGGGCCGTGCCTGACAGCCCTGGAAACCATGAAGCCCGTGATCCTCGCGGACGTGGCAACAGACTCCCGCTGGCCCGAGTACCAGAAACTCCTGCAGGACAACGGCTGTGCCAGCGTGCTGGGAGTTCCCCTGGCGCTGGACAACAGCCATGCAGCGGCACTGAACTTCTTCGCTTCCCAACCGGGCCTCTTCACGGACGCGGTGGTGCGTCGTGCAGAAGGTTTTGCCGAACTGGCGGGACGGGCAGTACGGCTTGCGCTGAGGATCGCTGATGCCCAAAACCTGGCGGAGGACCTCACCGCAGCCCTGGAACACCGCACCGTGATCAATTTGGCCTGTGGTGTGGTGATGGCGCAAAACAGGTGCTCCCAGGAAGAAGCGATGGCCGTCCTCACCAAGGCTTCAAGCCACCGCAACCGGAAACTGCGCGACCTCGCCGGGGACATCCTGAACCAGGTCAGCTCAGGCACGGTCACCACTCACTTCGAGCCGTGAAACGGCCTCCCTCCACGCGACAAAACCAGCCTGGGTTTCACCTGTGCGCCCGCCTGCAATAATCTGAACCAACGGTTGTGCGCGGGGTGCAAACGCCCGGCGCAACAGGCAGCACTGTAAGTTCGGGCCACATCACACCAGACGAGGCGGACACGAATGACGGCTTCAGACCAGCAGCACCTCCCATCGCCCGCGCCCGCGGACGCGCCGGGTTTTCCATCCCCTGCCGATGGGGGAGCCTATGAAGCTGCTGCCAGGGAGCCCGTTGACCCGCACCTCCTCCAGCGGTTGGCCGATGCCCACGGCGTGGGAACGTCATTCCAGGGTTGGGACGGGCTGCCGCACTCTGTCGCCGAAGACACTTTAATCAAGGTCCTCGCTTCCCTCGGGGTGCGGGCGGACACCAACCAGCTCATCGAAGCGGCACTGGCGGAAGCTGAACTGGCGCCATGGCGGCGCATGCTGCCGCCCGCCGTCGTAATCCAGCAGGGCGAGCCGGCACAGGTCCCGGTGCACGTACGCGACGGTGCAACAGCTCAGCTAACCATCGTGCTTGAGGACGGCGCCGGGTCCCGGAATGGCGTCCAGCAGGACCTTTGGGTCCAGCCGCGGGATGTCGACGGCGTTGCCACCGGACGAGCGACCTTTGCCCTTCCACAGGATTTGCCGCTGGGATGGCACACCCTGCATGCAGAATCCGAAGGTGCCACCGCGACGGCCACGCTGGTAGTGGTGCCCGCACGGCTGACCACCGCAGCTCCGCTGGAGGAGCGCCGGGGCTGGGGACTGGCCACCCAGCTCTATTCCGTGCGCTCCAGGCGGTCCTGGGGTATCGGCGACTTCTCGGACCTGGCTGACCTGGCCGCTCTCAGCGGTGCCCGCGGGGCGGACTATGTACTGGTCAACCCGTTGCACGCCGCCGAGCCGGTTCCACCCGTGCAGCCATCGCCCTATTCGCCGTCCACCCGGCGGTTCTTCAACCCGCTGTACATCCGCATCGAGGCCATCCCCGAAGTGGCCTATCTCAAGCCGCGCAAGCGCGCCACGGTGGAGAAGCTCCACGAGGAGGTGGCCGGGCTGAACAAGGAGGGCAACCGGCTGGACCGCGACGCCGCCTACGCTGCAAAGCTCCAAGCCCTCGAGCTGCTCTACCATGCGCGCCGGCCGCCGGCCCGGCAGGCCGCCTTCGACGAGTTCTGCCGGATTTCCGGCCAGGGCCTTGACGATTTTGCCCTGTGGTCCGCCATCCGCGAGGACCTGCCCGCCGGGGACCCGTTCTGGTCCGATCCCGCCTGCGCCATCGGCACGCCGCAGACCGAAGCGCTGCGGGAACGGCTGGCGGACCGGATCGGGTTTCACCGCTGGCTCCAGTGGATCTGCGACGAACAGCTCGAAGAAGCCCAGCGGGCCGCGCTCCGGTCCGGCATGCGCCTCGGCGTGGTCCACGACCTCGCCGTGGGCGTGGATCACAGCAGCGCCGACGCCTGGACACTCCACGACGTCCTGGCGCCGGGCACCAGCGTGGGCGCGCCCCCGGACATGTACAACCAGCAGGGCCAGGACTGGGGCCAGCCGCCCTGGCACCCCGCCCGGCTGGCCGAGGCCGGCTACATCCCGTTCCGGAACATGCTGGCCACCGTGCTGCGCCATGCCGGCGGTGTCCGCGTGGACCACATCCTGGGCCTTTTCCGCCTGTGGTGGATCCCGGCCGGAAACGCTCCCGGCGATGGCGCGTACGTGAAATACGACCACGAGGCACTGATCGGCATCCTGGCCCTCGAGGCGCAGCGCGCCGGGGCCGTGGTGATCGGGGAGGACCTGGGCACCTTCGAGCCGTGGGTCCGGGATTACCTTGCCGCCCGCGGCATCCTGGGTACCTCCATCCTGTGGTTTGAGTACGACGGCGATTCTCCCCTTGCGCCCGAAAAGTACCGCACACAGGCGCTCGCCAGCGTCAACACCCACGACCTGCCGCCCACCGCCGGCTACCTCGCTGGGGACCACGTGGCCTTGCGCAGCGGCCTGGGCCTGCTGGAGCGCTCGGAGGCGGAGGAGCGTGCCGAGCATAACGCCTCACTGGAAAAGATGTTTGCCCTGCTCAGAGAGCGCGGATACCTGCCCGAGGACGGGCCCGGAGGAGCTGCCGGACGCGAAGAGAGGACCATCGAGGCGCTGCACCTGCTGCTGGCCCAAGCGCCGTCGGTGCTGCTTGGTGTTGCCCTGGTGGATGCTGTGGGCGAGCGGCGGGTCCAGAACCAACCGGGCACCACTGAAGCCCTTTACCCGAACTGGCAGGTTCCGCTGGCCGGACCGGACGGCCGGCCCGTTTTCCTGGATGATCTTCCAACCAACCAGCGGTTCAACTCGCTCTTGTCGGCGGTGGAGGAAGCCCTGCGCGGCTAGTGCAGGCGGGGGCAGTCTGCCCGGCTTTCCTGCCGGGTTTTGCCTGGGTCTACAGCCAGGGTCAACAGTCAGGAGAGGTCGATGGGTGAAGGGCCAGTACTCGTTGTAGGCGGAACCGGCATGGTGGGCGGCCAGGTGGTCACGGAGTTGCTGAACCGGGGGAAGCAGGTGCGGGCACTCGTCCGGCCGGGCTCGGACGCGTCCCGGTTGGAATCTCGCGGCGTTGAGATTGCGCGCGGGGACATGATGGACGCGAACTCGTTGATCCGCGCGATGACCGGTGCCGATGCGGTGATCACCTCGGCTGCCGGCTATACCAGGCACCGGAAGGGCGACAACCCGGAAATCGACACGGTGGGCAACTCGAACCTCGCCGATGCCGCCAAACGTGCCGGGATCCGCCGGTTTGTCCTCACCAGCATCCTCACGTGCGACCAGACGCCGGAAGTCCCGCATTTTTGGCACAAACGGCTGATGGAGGACAGGCTGCAGGCCCTGGGCGTCCCCTTTGTTGCACTGCGTCCCGGGGCCTTCCTGGACCAGGTGACCCGGTTTGGCGGCGACCCCATCGCCAAACACAAGGTCAGGTGGTTCGGCTCGCCCGGAATCCCGCTGACCTTTGTGCTTACCGCCGATCTCGCCGGATACCTGGCCGCCGCCGTGGATGCCCCGGCAGTGGAGGGCCAGCGGATCGACATCGGCTGGGACAGGCCCATCTCCCTGCAGGAGTTCGCCGACATCGTGGAGCGGCTGACCGGCGAGGAGATCCGCGTCCAAACGGTTCCCGTTGGCGTGGTGCGGGCAGCGGGTGCGCTGATGGCGCCGGTCAACCCCATGGCAAAGGACTTGGCCGCCATGATGGGCTGGTTCCAGACCGGAAAGTACGTTGCCGACACAACCCGGCAGGCCGAGGTCTTTGGCCCTCCACCCACGGCAGAGGACGCGGTGCAGCGGCTCGTCACAAGCATGGGGCACGCCGTCAAGGGTTGACGAACCGCCGGTAGGCCGTTCTCCAGCAACAACGCGAGGTCACTTTTAGCCCAATCCGATGGTTCGGAACGGCCAAAAATGACCTCGCGTTGCGCGTTGATAAGACCCTCTACCCCGCCGTGATCAGGTGGGTGAAGTGGTCGTAACGGAAGGTGACTGGGCCGCCGTTGTGCGCAAACGGAATGTTGCCGCCGTTCGGCACGCCATTGGCGCCGTAATTGACGTTCCAGGAGCGGTCCAGGGCCGCCTTGAACTCGTAGCTGCCCGCCGGCAGGTTCGGGACCGTCAGCTTCCACACCAGGTCTGCCGGATCCAGTGCCAGCTGTGCTTGCTCGCATTCGGGCAGCCAGTCGGCAGTGCAGCCCAGCTCAGACCCCAAACTTCCGGCCACGGAAACGGCCTGCGGCTGCTGCGACGCGTACACGGCACTGAGCTGGTGCGTGCTGTTGTCGTAGCGGAACGTGACAGGCCCGCCAGGGTGGTCCAACACAATGTTCGGCCCGTTGAAAGCGCCATCAGCTCCGTAGTTCACATCCCAGTTGCCGTTGAGCGCGGCCTTGTACTCGTACTTTCCGGCGGGGAGATCAACGGTCAGGCGCCAGATGTTGTCCGCGGGATCCAGTTCCATCATGGCCTGGGCGCACGCAGGGTCCCACGGCTCAGCGCAGCCCATGGCCTGGTTCAGGGAGCCGGCCACCGTGACCGAATCCGGCTGCGGTGCCTGGCCTACTGTGACAGTCCGGACTTCGCTGGAGACGTTGAAACCCGGGCCGGACATGGTTGCGCGGTACTTGACCTGGGTGCCATCCGCCAGTGCCGAGACGTCATCCTTCACCGAGTACACCGGCGAGGAATCATCCGAACCCACCAAGGTCCAGTCCCCGCCGGCCACGCTGCGTTCAAAGGACACTACATGGCTCGCCATTTCGGGATCCGCGGTGGCGCTGAGCTCCACGGAGCCCTCCACGCTGCTGCCCTCCACGGGCTTCTGGAGCGTGAGGACCGGTGCAGGAACCGTTGCTGCACGGCCCGGTGAGGTTGCGGTGTGCCCGCCGTTGTCCAGCACGGTGGCGCGGTACTCCACCGACAAGCCGGCATCCAACGCCGCAACGTCGTGGAACACCTGATACGGCGCCGTGTCGTCAGTGCCGATAGGCTGCCACCCGCCGCCTGCTGTCCTGGCCTCGAAGGTGACCTCGTAGAACGAGGAGGCGTCGACGTCGGCCGTCACCTTAATCCGCCCGTTGTCGCCTTGGGCGGGGACCGGCTCCTGGAGGACGACGGCGGGCGCCGCCTTGGAGTGCGGAATCCGGCCGGAGGACTGGTAAACCACGGCGGAAAGCGGGGGAACGCTGACCGTGAGCTTGCCCTCTGCCGAGGTTTTCGCCTCGTCCGCGCCGTCGCCGTAGATCCGGGTGTAGGTGCGCTTGGCGATGTACGTGGGCACCTCCGCGGTTTGCGGCTGCTCGCTGTTGTTCAGGGCAACCACGTACTCGCGCTGGTCCTCGGCGTCAGTACGTGAGAAGGCGTAGATGCCGGGGCCGTCCGAAGCGTACCTGTGCTGGTGGGCGCCGTCGCGCAGCGCCGGGTGCTCCTTGGTCAGCCCTGCGAGCTGGCGGATCTTGGCATACAGCGGGTGCCCGGCGTCGAAGTTGTCCGTGGCGTGCGTGGCATCCGTGCCCAGCAGGTCGTCGTCGAGATACTCCGGCACCTGGCTGGCGAACAGCGTCTGCCGGGCATCCTGGTCACCGCCCGGGCCGGTGAAGCCCTGTTCGTCGCCGTAATAGATCACCGGGTTGCCGCGGGAGAAGTACATCAGCTCGTGGGCGAGCTCGTCGCGGGCCACCTGCTCGGCGTCGGTTGATCCGGGGTTGTCCGCGGCGATGAAGCTGCCGATGCGGCCCATGTCGTGGTTGCCCAGGAAAGTGGGGAGCTGGTAGACGTTCGAATCGGCATCGGTGTACCAGTCGTCACCCGCGAAAAACGTTTCCAAGGCGGTGGCGTCCTGGCCCTTGGAGGCGAAGTTGCGCGCTGCGTCCTGGAAGGGGAAGTCCAGCACTGCCTGCATGTTGTTCCTGGTGGTGAACTGCGAGGTGAAGCTCTTGGTGGTGTCGAATACCTCGCCGAACATAAAGAACTCGTCCTTGCCCTGTTCTTTGGCGTAGTTAAGGACGTCCGGGCCGAATTCCTGCCAGAACTCGTTGTTGACGTGCTTCATGGTGTCGATCCGGAAGCCGTCCACGCCGAACTTGCCGATCCAGGTTTTGTAGATGTCCTTCATCCCGTCCACCACCTTGGGGTGCTCAGTGAAGAGGTCATCCAGGCCGAAGAAGTCACCGTAGAACGAGTCCTCGCCCACAAAAGTGGTGTCGCCGCGGTTGTGATACAGCGTGGGGTCGTTCAGCCAGTCCGGAACCTTGAGGTGTTCTTCGTTTTTATCGAGTCGTGGTCTGTAGGGGAACGATGTTTCCGGATCGAGTGCGGGAAAGCTTTCTGTGCCGGCATAGTCGCGGTCATCGAACTCCTTACCGTCGGCCGTTTTGTAGGGCACCGCATCCTTGGAGGTGTATCCCTTGCGCGCGGCTCCCTCGTAGCCAATGACGTCAGCCGTGTGGTTGGTGATGATGTCGAAGTACACCTTCATGCCGCGCTTGTGGGCCTCGTCAATCAGGGCCTTGAGTTCGTCGTTGGTGCCCAGGTGGGGATCGATCTGGGTGAAGTCCGTGACCCAGTAGCCGTGGTAGCCGGCCGACTTGTCCTCGGGCTGCACTGCCTTGTTCTTGAAGCTGGGGGTCAGCCAGATGGAGGTAGTGCCCAAGCCCTGGATGTAGTCGATCTTGTCCAACAGTCCGGTGAGGTCGCCGCCGTTGTAAAAGCCCTTCTTGGTGGGATCGAAGCCTGAAACCATGGGATCACTGCCCAGTCCGCCGTCGTCGTTGCTGGTGCTCCCATTGCTGAAACGGTCAGCCATGACGAAGTAGAAGTTCTCGTCCGTGACTGGCGCACGCAGGCTGTGCAGGGCGGACGTCGATCCCGGGTTTTTGTTGCCATGGCCATTCCCGCCGGGGTCATTGCTGTCCGGGGCGGCTTGGGCTGGAAGAGCTGTGGCAGAAAATGCAACCATCGCGGCCACCAGGGCAGCCGCCGTGCGTGTTGTGGTTCTGGCTGTGCTTGGAGTCCGGGTGCCGTTTATGGGACGGCTGCGGGTTTGATGAGGTGTGGTGCTCGTTCTGGCGCATGGGGATGCGCCCGGGAGGGTGCGGAATTTCAAGGAAGAGACCTTTCCTGGTAGCTGCGCTGCTGTACAGGCTTGCCGGGGCAAGGGGTTGGACATGAGTCCGACGGGTCAACAAGGCCGGCTTGGCCCTGTGAACCACGTCACAACTGTAAGCGCTTGCACTGAATAACTCCAGCGTTTAGGAAAAGCCGCGGAACCTGTTCTTTGGTGCTGGCGGGGGGATCTTGTGCCTGCTGGCCTTACAGTCCTGGAGCAGGCACGAGGGCAGTGGGTGAGGGGGTTTGCAGGTCGTGGATCAAGGGACCGGGGAGACCGCTGGCTGGGTCCAGCTCGAAGGTGGCGATGTTGTCCGAGCGTTCATGGGCAACATGGAGCCAGTTACCGCGCACGATGTGGTGGCGCGGCCAGTCCCCTCCGCTGGGGAAGTCCCGGACGGGCAGCAGCTCCGTCCCTTCGGCAGCGACATCCAGCACGCTGACTATGTTGGAACCGCGGACGCCCACGTATGCGTGCTTTCCCTCCCGGTCGAGGCAGATTTCTGCTGCGGAGTCGTCCGGCAAGCTGCCCCCGGAGGTTGCCGGGCCGCGGAAAACGAGTTCAAATGTCCCAGCCTCGGGACGGACCACGAAGACCTCAATGGAGTATTCCGAAACCACAAAAACGTTGCCGCTGGCGTGCTGTACCAGGTGGCGAGGCCCGCAGCCATAGGGGAGGGCCACCTCGTGGTCTGCTTCCAGTCCTGATCCGGGCACGTAGTTCCAGATGCGGAGGGTGTCGTGCCCGAGGTCTGTTGTCATGATCCGGCCGTCCTGCAGCATGAGGCTTGCGTGGGCGCGGCTCTGCCGGGCTTCACCCGGGGTCTGGGCGGGGTGCGGATCCACTGAAGCGGGCGCCGGGAACCGTGCCGTGATGCCGCCGTCGGAATCCAGTTCATAGAGCAGTACCTGACCATCACCCCAGCACGTGGCGGTCAGGAAGCGCCCCTGGGGTTCTACGGCCACGTGGCAGGTCGCATCTCCGGCGGGTTGCGGCTCGCCGAGGGGCGCCAGCCTGAAATCGCCGGTTCGCCGGAAGGCCCGCACCATCTTGCGCTGCTCGGCCACCGCGTACACCACGGGCTGCTCGGGGTGGACAGCAACGAACGACGGCGAATCCGCCTTGGCTGCCGTGCCCAGCCATTCCAAGGTCCCGTCCGGGTGGGCGGACAAGGCTCCGATCCCTTCTGCCCGGCCGTCGCCGTCCGGGGTGTAGGTGCCGGTCCAGATAATGGGGTGCAGGGCGGGGGAAGTCATGGGTCCATCCTGCCAACAAAGTGAGCGCATTCAAGGGAACTACGGTTTAGCATTGGATCCCAGCCAGGCAAAAGGAGGTGAGCCCCATTCCTGCTTCATCAGTTTCGGGTACTCCCTTCCTATGCCGCCTGTGCCGCCACGGCCAGTTCGGATAGGCCGCTGGAAGACGCGCGAGTGCCTGCTGGCCCATCGAAAGGCGTTCCCATGCCGCGTGCCGCATTACCTGCTCGTCCACGTTTTGCCGACATTGTCACCCTGCTGAGGGCGGCCGGCTGCGTTTTCGCTGAGGAAGAAGCGCAGTTGTTGTCATCCGAAGCGTCCACTCCCGAAGAGCTCACTGAATGGATTGGCCGCCGTGTTTCCGGCGAGCCGCTCGAATTTATTGTTGGCTGGGCCGGGTTTTACGGTCTTCGCATTGCCGTTGATCCCGGTGTCTTTGTCCCGCGCCGGCGCACCGAACTGCTTGTTTCTGAGGCCGTGGCCCTGCTGAGGCAGCGCCTCCCGGAGGGTGCGGAGGCCGGCGTAGTTATCGATCTTTGTTGTGGATCCGGAGCTGTTGGTGTTGCGGTTGCCTCCCAGGTGCCAGTCATGGAGCTTCACGCCGCCGACATTGACTCCGTTGCAGTGGCGTGCGCACACCGCAACCTTGCGCCCGTGGGCGGGCAGGTCCATCAAGGGGATCTTTACACCGCGCTTCCCACCCGGCTGAGGGGACGTGCGAAGCTCATTGTGGTGAACGCGCCGTATGTCCCCACTGACGTGCTGCCGACCATGCCGCCCGAGGCCAGGATCTATGAGCCGCGCATCTCGCTGGACGGCGGCCCGGACGGTTTGAGCCTCCACCGCCGGGTCATCGGCGAAGCGTCTGATTGGCTGGATGAGGCCGGTTATCTCGCCATTGAAACCAGTGAACGACAGGCAGCCGGAACTGCTTCCATAATGGCCGCGCAGGTCTGGCGGCACGAACTGTTCACTCGGAGGAGTTGGACGGAACTGTAGTAGTTGGCACTTTCCGCTCGCAGTAGTGCACCGCTTCCGGCGTCTCTTTTGCTGCCGCTTCGAGGAGGGATGCGGCTTCCGTGGCGGTGTGGGAACTCTGAGGCGTGGGGCCAACAGCTGAATCCAAAGCAGTTTCCTCCGCCCAGCGAACTGGTCGCGGGAGGTCCTGGCACCGGGCCTTCGGCCAATGCGCTCGTCGTCCGATCCAGGACATTTTCCCCAACGGCAGAATGGCTGTTACCTGATGTAGCCAGAAAGCGTGGTTTCGCCCGGAGTGACTTGTAAGTTCCGGCCGCCGGGCTGGGGTCGGCGCTGAGATTAGCTGTGGCTTCTTTCGGGCGGCCTTACAGCCGTGCCGGTTTGCGCGTGGTTTATTCGCGCGGTGTTGGTGGTGGGGGTGGTTTGAAGTAGGTGTTTTGTTGGGGTTTTTGGTGGGGGTCGAGGTGTTTTGGGGGTGTGAACCAGGGGGTGTTGTTGGTGGTGGTGATGGTCCATTGTTCTTTGTGGATGAGGTGGTGGTGGCCGCTGCAGAGGAGGACGCCGTTGTCGATGTTGGTGGGGCCGCCGTGGGACCAGTAGGTGATGTGGTGGGCTTCGCACCAGGGGGCGGGGATGGTGCAGTTGGGGAAGGCGCAGCCTTGGTCGCGGGTGGTGAGGGCGGTGCGTTGGGCTGGGGTGAAGAGCCGGGTTTTGCGGCCGAGGTCCAGGAGTTCGCCGTGGGTGCCGAGGATGGCGGGGATGATGTCGGCGTCGCAGGCGATTTTGCGCAGGGTGGCGGCGGCGACGGGTCCGGTGAAGACGAAGTTCCCGGTGCCGGTGCCGGTGCGGGTGCGGGTGTTGCCGGTTTCGCTGTCGTTGGGGTTTGTGCCGTTCCCGGTGCCGTTGCCGGTGTGTTTGGCGGTGGTGCTGGCTGCGGCCCCGGTGCTGCTCTGGTGGTGGGGGAGGAGGTCTTGGTAGTTGATGGTGGCGATGATTTGGGGGCGGTTGCCGCCGGTGGCGGGCAGGGCGTTGGTGGCCAGGGCTATTTTGGCGGCGCCGACGAGGCCCTCGAGTAGTTTTTGCGGCCGGGTGCGGCGGTCCAGGTCCGGGCCGGCGGTGGTGTCGTTCCAAACCCGGTCGTGAGGGTTTCCGTCCTGGCTGCCGGTTGTGCCGGTGCCGCCGTCGGTGGTCCCGGTGGCCGCTGCCGTGCCGGTGGCGTTTGCGGTGGCGGGTGTGCCGTGTATGGGTGTGGTGGTGCGGGGGTTGGTGGCGGTGTTCATGACGGTGCTGAGGTGTTCGAACTGGTCGGTG
>NZ_JARVSG010000045.1:0-15341 GCF_030209335.1 Pseudarthrobacter sp. fls2-241-R2A-168 | reverse complement strand
GTCATCTTCTATGAGGGTCTGCATTCATGGGAGGAGGTCCGGATCGCGCTGGCCCAGACTCCGGGCCCTGCTTACGCGATCCCGAGCAAGAAGGCCGGCCTGACGCCGTCGGTTGCTGATCTGAGTGAGATGGGTCAGACGATCAATATCGTGCCCTTCACCAGGCCGGGGATACAGGAGGTCTGGAACCTCCTGCTCGAGGTGAAGGAAACTGGTGAGCTGTCCCCGATCGACCAGTACAACGCGTCAATGACGCAGTACGAGGGCACTCCCAACTTCGTCGGCGGTGGGGATATCTTCGGTAGGCCCAGTTACGAGGACGTACGCATGATGGAGGAGAAGTACCTCCCGAAGAACCTGCAGCGGGACTACGCCAATAACGCCAACGCCGACCTCTCGCGTTGACCTATCTCGGGTCCACGCCCTCGTCCACGAAGCGCTGGGTACGGCCGGAAAACGCGGCGGTGCCAGTGGTTCGCCGGAGGACCTCCCTGCCGCCGACGTGGCGAGTTTTGGCCGACTCCGACTGGAGTGGGGCATGTCTAGAGTTCAGGTCACAAGTAGCTCTTCAAGCCCGGCGCTAATGCGGTGTACGCCCAGGGGCAAGCTGCTGGCCTCCCACCCCAGACGATGGCTACTAGCCGCCCGCCCGGAATATATGGCTCATAGTTAGCGTGCTCTTCCGATGTGACTGCTACAGCGCCTGGTACCGGCCGCTGACGGCCCTGTTGAACCATGTCCATCATCTTGGAAAAGTGACCTCAATTTTAGTTGTCGCTCACACCCCGGTTTGTCCTGGGTGTCTGCCACTGAACGCGGTCGCGGTGAATTGGATAAGGTATAACGGCCAGCCGTGTGAGCACGTGGAACAGTGAGCGGCTAAGGTCGTAGGGACAAGGGAATCTGCCGCTGCATCGTTACATGGCCCGCCGTATTTGTCCGACGTCAATGCCGCATCTGCAACGGAAAACGCGGCTTGACAGATACAGATTAGTCAGACGCCATATGTTACTCGGAGGCAAACCTCTTGGCCCCCGTCAGTGACCTCTCTGGTGATCACGGACGCTCGTGCGTGCGGGCTTCCTCGGCTTGGTGGGCGACTGCATCGTGCCTATTGGTGCTGCGGACGCTGGAGTGGCCTCACCCGCTGACAAAGGAATCGCTGAGACAGATCCTCAGGGCAGGCGTCTTTGTCCGTATACGTGAGCTAACGATTTTCCCTTGGCAGTCAGAGGCCGACGGCTGCCATGCCGGCCTCGTCGTAGCGGTTGCCAGCGACGCCAATCCGCTTGGTGAGAGTGTTCAGGTCGGCGACGTCGTCCGCGGAGAGCGCGATCGAGGCGGCGCCGACGTTCTCGTCGATGCGCTCGCGGCGACGGGTTCCGGGGATGGGGACGATGAACGGATGCTGCGCCAGCAGCCAAGCGAGGGCCATCTGACCGGGTCTGGCTCCGCGCGCGGCGGCGAGGTCGCTCACGTGGTCGAGGAGGGCCTGATTGGCGCGCAGGTTGTCTGCTTTGAACCGGGGGACGTTGGCACGAATTTCGTTGGGAGCGAAGGTGGCGTCGGGTAGCACGGATCCGGTGAGGAACCCCTTGCCGAGGGGGCTGAACGGGACGAAGCCGATGCCCAACTCAGCGCAGGTAGGTAGCACCTCGGGCTCGGGGTCCCGCGTCCAGAGCGAGTACTCGCTTTGCACCGCTGTCACAGGGAACACGGCGTGCGCACGGCGTATGGTGGTCGCGCTTGCCTCGCACAGACCGAAGTGCTTCACTTTTCCCTCGTGGACGAGGTCGCCGACAGCCCCGGCGACGTCTTCGATCGGCACGGTCGGGTCGACACGGTGCTGGTAGAAGAGATCCAGGGCTTCGACCTTCAAGCGCCTAAGCGACTCTTCAGCGACACGACGGATATTCTCCGGCCGTGAGTTGACCCCTTGCGTTCGCCCTTGGGCGATGTCGAAACCGAACTTGGTCGCGACAACTACCCGGTCGCGCATCGGCGCGATCGCCTCGCCAACGAGAATCTCGTTGTCATACGGACCATAGATTTCCGCTGTATCGATAAGAGAAACACCGTGCTCGACGGCATAACGCAGCACGCCCACCATGTCATCACGGTCGCCCGGATTAGGCCCGTAGCCGCTGGACATCGCCATAGCGCCGAGCCCGATCGCGGAGACCTCCAGACCCTGGCCCAGTGCGCGTGTGTGCATTGTGTCGCCTCCTTCTTTTCCAATTCGATCATGGAGACCTCGCGCGGAATGATGAGTTTCCTCAACACCGCACAGGGCAGAAATTGATTACGCCGCGCTGTATTCGGGAGGGCAATCGTCTTGTCGATCAACTCCCTGATGGCGGCGTCGAAGGCCTGCCTTGCGTCATGGGCCCGCCGAAAGGTAGCATCGGTCGTTTGCTTCCCACCGGTCGTTTTCCTCGACCAGGATTGTTCTGGCGAGGCGGAGAAGCCCGCGGGGTAAAAGGACGCTCCGACGACAATGGTACGGGATTAATTTCTTCTTGGACGGGTTCCATCGGCATCGTCGATCGAATTTATTGGAAGTGTTTTCACAGGGGGCCGCGGCGAACGCGAGCAGGTGGCGGGCGTGGGCGAAGACAAGCGGATGATCAAGGCGACTTGGTCCTGGCTGTCGCGGGAAAGGGACCCTTGGGTACCACCCCCGATGCTTCTTTAACCCGGAAAGGGAATCCGAAGTGAGTTTCGCGATGGCCGGACCTCAAGCCCCGAAAACCAGGCCGGAACACCTAATTGCCCGGGCGCCTTCGTCGAGGCCGAGTGTTGGCCGGGGTCCACAACTTGACATCTAGGCGCATGATTGGCAAGAATAGGAACAGCTTGGCAGGGAATGCACACCGCCCTTGCGCTTCTTTCGGGAAATACGAGCAGAAATCACCGGTAGGACGTTTGCTCACAGCAGCGTCACCACAGGCACCAACGACGTTGCGGGTTCGGTGCCGCGAAGGAGACAAAACATGGACTTCACCACCGACCCTGTCCACAACGACATACGAATGGCGGTGCGGACTCTCTGCGCGAAGTTTACGGATGAGTATTGGCTCGAGCGCGACGACCAGCACGATTTCCCTTGGGACTTCTTCAACGCGATAGTCGAGGGTGGGTGGCTGGGCCTGACGATTCCCGAGGAGTACGGCGGCGGCGGACTCGGAGTGACGGAAGCGGCCATTGTCGAGCGCGAAATCGCGGCGTCAGGCGCTGGTATGGGTGGCTGTTCCGCGGTGCATATCGGCATCTTCGGCTTCGAGCCAATCTTGAAGCACGGTAGCGAGGAGCTGAAGCAGCGGTTCCTTCCGCGGGTTTCTGCCGGAGACCTCCAGATCTCGTTTGCCATCACCGAACCTGACGCGGGTACCGACACCACGAACATCTCGACTTTTGCCAAGAAGGTTGACGGCGGCTGGTTGGTTTCAGGTCAGAAGATTTGGATATCCAATGCTCAGCGGGCTGAGCGGATGGTGCTGCTTGCTCGCACTACCCCTCTCAAAGACGGTGCCAAGCGTACCGACGGACTGACAGTATTCTTTGCCCCGATGGATCGGGAAAAGGTCTCGATCCGGTCCATTCCTAAGATGGGCCGTAACTCTGTTGACAGCAATGAACTTTTCATCGACGGACTATTTGTTCCTGAAGAGGACGTGGTCGGCGAGGTCGGCAACGGATTCAAGGTAATCCTGACGGGTCTGAATGCCGAGCGCGTCGTAGCAGCCAACGCCATGCTCGGGACGGGTGAAGCAGCACTGCGGCGTGGCACGCAGTATGCAAAGGACCGAGTGGTGTTTGGTCGGCCAATCGGCCAAAACCAGGGCATTTCCTTTCAGCTCGCTGAGGCGAAAATTCGAATCGAGGCAGCCGATGCGCTCCTGCAAAAGGCGACTTGGATGGTAGATCAGGGGCTGCCCTGTGGCGCGGAGGCGAACTACGCGAAATGGCTGTCCGCCGAAGCCGGCTACTTTGCGGCCGATGTCGCGCTCCAGGTGCATGGCGGAATGGGCTACAGCAAGGAGTTTCACGTCGAGCGCTACTTCCGCGAAGCGCGGCTAATGCGTCTGGCACCAATTAGTCAGGAGATGGTCCTGAACTACGTCGGAGAGCATGTGCTCGGGCTTCCGCGCAGCTACTGAGTCTGATCGTCCACTGAACATCAAGGAGAAGAACGTGACACAAGATCGCACTGCCGGCCCACTCGCCGGCATTCGGGTGCTCGAGCTCGGCAGCATGTACGCGGCCCCCACCTGCGGGCGCATGCTGCGGGACTTCGGCGCCGACGTGATGAAGGTGGAGGACCCTACGGTTGGCGACTACGCTCGCCAGTGGACGCCGATGAAGAACGGTCAGGCGGTCGGATTCGCGCGGCTCAACAGCGGGAAGCGTTCGGTGGGTCTGGACTTGCGTTCGGAGGAAGGCCGCGAGACCGTTCGCCGTCTCGCTGAAAAAGTGGACGTCGTCATTGAGTCTTTCCGCCCGGGCCGCATGGACGACTGGGGCTTAGGATACAGCGCACTATCGGCCAACCACCCCGAACTGGTGATGACGAGCGTCAGCGGTTTCGGCCAGACAGGACCCAATTCCGCGCGCCCCGGATTCGGGACGGCCGCGGAGACCGGCAGTGGTTTTGCACATGTCAACGGTTGGCCCGACAAGCCGCCGGTGTCACCTCCATTCGGTTTCGCCGATTCGATCGCGGGGATCAGCGCCGCGATGGGTACGTCAATGGCGTTGTTTGGTCGGGAACGCTCCGGCGTCGGCGCCCACGTCGATGTCGCACTGTACGAACCGCTGATGTTCATTGTCGGCGACATGATCATGAACTACACCGCAACCGGTCATGTGCAGGGCAGGGTGGGCAATGGCACCGGCTCGTCGTCTCCGCGTGGCATCTACGAAGCAGCCGACGGAAAGCATGTGGCGATCGCAGCGTCGAACCAGGGGGTCGCGAAGCGACTCTTCGCGGCCATGGGCCGTCCGGAAATCATCGATGATCCCCGATACGCTACCAGCGCGGTGCGTCTGCAGCATAACGACGAACTTCAAGAGATCGTCGGCAACTGGGTGGCCGAGCGACCCGCGGCTGAAATCCTCGATGAACTGAATAAATTCGAGGTGGTCTGCAGCCCGGTCAACGATGCCAGCGACGTCGTCGCGGACCCGCACTATCTGGAGCGGACCCTCGTCGAGTTCACGGGCAGCGCTCTCGGACGGGTGCTGATGCCGGGGCCGGTGCTTCATATGAACGGCTACGACGGGCCTGGCTACCACGGTGTGCCGGCGGTCGGTGAGCACACCGACGAGGTCCTTGCAGAGTTGCTCGGCGAAAAGTAAACCACTACTAACTAAGGGAGAGAGATCATGGCTGGTCTTTACTACGAAGATTTCGAGATCGGCAAGGAGTACAAGCACGAGTGGACGCGTACGGTCACCGAGACCGACACGATCCTGTACTGCGGGCTCACGATGAACCCGGCGCCGCTCCACCTTGACCAGCATTACATGGAGGGCACCTTCTATGGCCAGCGCCTGGTGCCAAGCCTGTGGACTGCGGGCGTCATCGGGGGGATGATCGTGAACGACCTGGTGCTGCGCACCAGCCTTGGCAACCTCGGCTATACAAAGTTCGACTTCCCGAAGCCGGTATTCCACGGCGACACGCTGCGCGCGGAGACGACCATCCTTGACAAGCGTGAGTCCAAGAGCCGCCCCGACTCCGGCATCGTCTACTTCGAGCACCGGGGTCTCAATCAGCGCGATGAAATCGTTCACATCGCTCATCGCGCGGGATTAATGATGAAGCGCCCTGTGGAATAGCAACAGTTGTGAGAGTCACCGAGACGTGAACTCAACCACGACAAAACCACGGACAGTGACATTTCCGAACGGCTATCTGATGGACGACCTCGACGAGGTTTATCACCGGCGGGCGAGTCATCGCCGATCTTGGCCCTACTTTCTAACGCGGGACCACTGACTTGATGGACAGATTTATCGCGCTAAGCCAAGGTGGTTCCAAGAATGGATCGGCAAATATGGCTGCGTGAGCATTGGCAACAGCGGACGGGCGGTGTTGTTGGCATGAGGTAGCGGATCCTGGCAATGGAAAATGTAGGTGAGTGTTCACCAGCCCTACTATTTTCAAACCAATTTGTACGCGCCTCGTCCCGCTTGAGCAGCGCAGAGACGTCGCCCATTGTGGGCGAATTTGTGGAGGCAAGACATGTGCGAGCCGGAATGGTTTAGAGACTCTATCGCGGAATGTGGCACCCCGATTCAGCGGCGCGACGGCGAGAAGACGCTGACAGGACTTCGGTGGGGTAAGGGTTCCGGTCGGACCGCGGTGCTGGTTCATGGCGGTGCGGCTCATGCGCACTGGTGGGATCACATTGCGCCGAGACTAGCTGCACGTGCGTTCGATCGAGTCGTGGCCATCGATCTGAGCGGTCACGGGGATTCTGACTGGCGCGAAAGCTATTCAACAGCGACTTGGGCGAATGAGCTGCGCGAGTCGGTCAATGAATGGGGCGGTGATCGTCCTATTGTCATTGCGCATTCGTTGGGCGGAACGGTTGCCTGTTTGGCCGCAGGCCGCGAGGATCCGGGGTGGGGTGGACTTATCGTCGTCGATTCGCCGATAGGTCGCCCGTTCCAGTCCAGGTCCGTCGAGGAGCGCCGATCCGCTGCTCCACGCCGCGCATACGCGAGTGTCTCGGAAGCGGTGGCATCTTTTCGGCTCCTGCCAGCTCAGACCCTCCCTGCAGAATTTGTAGTTGAGCATATCGTGCGGTACGGGCTAAGCCATCGAAGTGACGGTTGGGTATGGAAGTTCGACCCGAAGGTCCTTTATAGGCCTGATCGGTTGAACACTGTCCCCTGGGCCGAAGTCCAGAGCAACGTTAGTGGGCGTGTGGCCTTCATCCATGGCCCGAAGTCGCGAGTTGCCGACGCGGCGGTGGTCGCGATGGCGCGCGCAGCCTTAGGTGCTGACTCAGTGGTGTCCAGCCCAGGCCACCATCACCTCATTCTGGAAGATGCACCTGCCTTCTGTCGCGTCGTGGAGGACGTCGTCGAAGATTGGTAGCCCACTGATGCCATCTGTGGACGACTAATGCCAGTCTTGGATAGCAAGGATTCGGCACAGTTGTCCCACTTCGGGATAGATCCGGGCCGTGATCGTCAGATCAATTTGCCGCGCGGGCGGCAGCGATCACGACCTCGTGGCGCGGGTGTTTCCTTAAGTTTGTATGGCCCGGTCTCTGACCAGGGTGTGACCTGCGGTTTCACCGTCGAAAGGGGCGGGCCTCTTTGCCGAGGTCAGTTTGACCTCCGACCCCTTGAAAGCGTTTGTGCGCGGATCTGACCAGATCGAACGCTCGTCACGGCAGCGGAGGAGCATGCGAGGGCCCGCGACGCTTGTGAGGAACTCCTCTCTAGGATGACAGCGCTGTCCTGGAGGGGCCGTGGAAACCGAGATGAGCGACCACCTTGGCATAGAGTCTGGGTACCCCTACGACACGGCAGGGGTAACTCCCATAACGGCAAGACCTCCACGCGCAGGCAGACTCTTCATGGACGGCTGCGGTCACGGTGTGGCTAGACCGTAACAGATCCTCCGAGCTCTGATCGTGCCCAAGCGGGTCCGCCGGCTGGCCAAAGTCGAAGCCATAATCGTCTCCCTTCAGCCCCGGAGCATGAGCATCCGGCACATCGCCGGGTGCTAGGGGTAGACCCGTTTTCCTGGCTTCAGACGTCCGGATCTAAGGTTGCAAATCCATGCGTATGATTGCTATGCTTCCAGCAGATAGTCGGGATAGATTCCGAACTGCTCCATAACGACATCCATATCTAGGAGATCAAATGACAACGTCTCGGTCAGTAGGTCGCTGGTACCGCTCATTCCTGTGGGTGCCTGGACATAAGCCCGCATGGGCGCCGAAGGCCATCAACACGCAGGTGGACGCCCTGTTCCTCGATCTTGAGGACAGTGTTCCAATTGCGAACAAGGCTGAAGGCCGTCAGGGCATCCGCGAAATGCTCGAAGCGCATGCCTCGGAGAACGTTGGCCTTTTCGCTCGCGTGAACGGGTGGGGTACGGGCGAACTCATCGCAGATGTCGACGGCATTGTCGCTCCGGGGCTTGATGGCATCATGCTTGCGAAGTGCGAGAGCCGAGATCACGTTTCCGCTCTCAGCCTCGTCCTCGACGAACTTGAAGCGGCGCGGGGATTGCCGATTGGCGGGATCGAAATCGTTCCTTGCATCGAATCTCCGGCCGGTCTGCATCACCTGTACGACATTTGTATGGCTTCGCAGCGTGTGAAGCGCGTGAACGGTTTGGGTGTCGCGGCACCCGGTGGTGACTTCGCAGGGTCGCTAAACATCCGTCTGAGTCCGGATGCGCGCGAAGGGAACCTCTACGCGTTGGCTGCCATGACGGCGGCGCGTGCCGCCGGCGTCACTCAGATTCTGGGTGGACCCGCGACCGACGTGGCGAACCTTGACGTTGTTCGCGAGGTTCACGAGCAGGCGCGAGCACTTGGAGCAACGTCCGGTCACGTCATCCACCCGAGCCACGTCGCCATCGTCAACGAGATCTACTCGCCGTCGCAGGAGGAGATCCAGGAGGCAGTGGAACTCATGGAAGCGCTCACCGAGGCCGTGGAGGCCGGCCATGCGGCAGTCCGCCACAAGGGGCACATGATCGACTACGCACACGCTCGAGCGATCCTGGACCTTCTTGAGCGCGCTCACCAGTCCGGCCTGTTTGCGGGACCGGTACCGCAGCTTCCGGTTCTTTCGCACTAGCCGAGACTCGCCGCGTTCGTGCCCTAGATCCGCTGATGCATGGACGTGGTTGAGTATCAACCAACATACGCCTCCAGACGGGAGGCAGAACCCATCGGTTTTCTCACCGCGAAGGACAACACCATGCAGGACAACATGTACGAACTCGGTGCCGACGAGAAGGATATGGTCAATCTCGTGCGCTCCTGGGTCGAGGCTCGCGTAAAGCCGGTGGTGCAGGAACTCGAGCACTCGAACACGTACCCCGCCGACCTCATCGATGAAATGAAGGAGATGGGGATCTTCGGTCTTGCGATACCGGAGCCGTGGGGTGCGGGGGCAGTGGGCACCCCCTGCTACGCGGCAGTCACGGAAGAACTGGCTCGCGGATGGATGAGTCTCGCTGGGGCAATGGGAGGACACACAGTTGTCGCGAAGCTCATTCTCACCTACGGCTCGCAGGAACAGAAGGATCGTTATCTTCCGCAGATGGCGACCGGAGAAATCAGGGCCACGATGGCTTTGACGGAACCCGGGGGAGGTTCCGACCTTCAGGCGATGCGTACCGTAGCTCGCAAGGATAGTGAGGACTACGTCATCAATGGCTCCAAGACGTGGATCACGAATGCGAGACGGTCCCAGCTAGTGGCGTTGCTGTGCCTGACAGACCCTGCTGCTGAGCCGAGACACCGCGGTATGAGTATCCTCCTGGTCGAGAAGGGTCCTGGTTTCGAGGTTTCCCGTGACCTTCCGAAGCTCGGTTACAAGGGGGTTGAGAGCTGCGAGCTATCGTTTTTAGATTTCCGGACGCCGAAGAGTTCGCTTCTGGGCGAGACGGAGGGTCATGGTTTTGGCCAGATGATGCGCGGGCTCGAAGTCGGCCGAATTCAGGTGGCCGCTCGTGCACTCGGCGTGGGGCGGGCTGCGCTGGAAGATTCGATCCGCTACTCCCAGCAGAGGGAGAGCTTCGGCAAGGAGATCTGGCAGCACCAGTCGATCGGCAACCATCTCGCGGACATGGCAACGAACCTGACCGCTGCCCAGCAGCTTGTTCACTACGCCGCGCGTCGATACGACTCGAACGATCGTGCCGACATGGAGGCGGGCATGGCCAAGCTGTTTGCATCTGAAGCGGCTATGAAGATTGCCCTCGATGCGATCCGAATTCACGGCGGCTACGGATATTCCACCGAGTTCGATGTTGAGAGGTATTTCCGGGACGCGCCCCTCATGATCGTGGGTGAGGGCACAAACGAAATTCAAAAGGGCGTAATCGCTCGCCAACTGATTCAGCGGAACAAAGTCAAGGCTTGATCCGGCGAATCGATGACTGTCGAACGATGGCGTTGTCAGCCCCATCGGGCTGGAGCGCCATCTTCAGCACGGTCTACCTGTTTTTGTGCCTGAATCCTTCCCTGAGCGATGCGCCGTAGCCGTAAGCCCGGACGCGTAGACCCGGCGCGCTGACGCATTACCGCCGGGGTGGCACGCCTCTGTCAGCCGACGAAAGGAAATGTCATGGAGAACTTGCGGGGCCGCACCGCGGTCATCACTGGGGCCGCAACGGGGATGGGCCGGTCAATGGCATTGACGTTCGCAAGGGAAGGCATCAACGTCGCGATAGCGGACATCGATCTTCAAGCGGCCGAGGCTACCCGCGATGAGGTCTTGGCACTCGGGGTGAACGCGATTGCTGTGCAAACCGATGTGTCGAAGCTCGAAGCGGTGGAATCGCTCGCCGAGGAAGCGTACGCAAGCTTCGGGAACGTCGACATTCTCGTGAACAACGCAGGGGTTACGATGCGCCCGTTCCGGGCGTCATGGGATACCGCGTACGCAGACTTCCAATGGATGATGAACGTCAACTGGTGGGGCGTTCTGCACGGTCACCACGTGTTCGTGCCGCGGATGCGCCAGCAGCCCGGCGACAAGCACATCGTCAACACGTCTTCGATGGCCTCCCTCCGCCCGATCGCAGGTCATTCCGCGTACTCCGCTTCGAAGATGGCCGTTGACGGCTTCTCACTCGTAGTGCGTGAGGAGTACAAGACAGCCGGTCTCGACATCGGTGTCTCGATCTTGTACCCGGGAGCGGTCACAACCCGAATTAACACGAGTGAGCGCCTACGCCCGGAGCAGGAGCGGTCTGAGGTCCGCGGCGTGAAGCCCTGGTCGAGCTATCTACCGGACGAACTGCAGTCCACCGATCCACGGCAGACTGGAGGCACCCAGAACACCGTTTTGAGGCCCCCGATCGACCCCGATGAGGTCGGGCCGATGGTGCTCGAAGGCATCAAGCACGACAAGCTGTACATCGCGACTCACCCTGTGCCGCAGGAGCACATCGACGAACGCCGTGAACTCCTTGCCAACGCCTACTGGTCACCGAGCTCCTCGGGAAGTCGGACCGAGTGACGAGTCATTCGCGGATTCGCACCTTTCAGCTGTCCGCTTGATGCCAGGGCCGGTCGCCCACGGCGTACGATCGCGCAACGGTCCGCGATCCGACATGAGTGGCCATCCTACTCCACCATCAGGTTCAGCCGAGCTAGTGGTGCTGTGCGCCCGGACTTCTCCTCATTCTCGAGCCCGTAGTCGAACGCCGCCAGGATCCGCTTCGAGTCCTCCGCGAACGCTCGCTTGAACTCCGGATGCGTAATGATGAACTGGTGCCGCTTTCCAACTTCGTCCAGCTATGGATCGGCTAGGGTTTCGTCGCTATCGGCTTCACTGTGCGGCGATCGCCGGGTGGGCCGAATCGAGGTCAGCGTAGTAGGCTTACTCGATCTCGAGCGGAGTGCAAAGGTTCAGCTCGCCTGGCAGGCGAGAGCTCGCCACGCTCGAATACGTGCGGTGGGGGAGGATCAACCAGCGCCTCCGTGCGGCCCCTGGAAGGCCGGGTACATCTCGCCCGATCCTTACCTCGTTCGAAATCGAACTCGAACTCACGAAGCGTTACCGAGCCCTCAGAGGGAGGGTTCCAACGGGCCGGCGACCAGGAGTTTGCGGCCGCCTTCGGTGCGACCGGTGCATATACCGCTTCGGGATTGTCGAGGCGATCGAGTAACCTCCGGCACCATCTATCGAAAGGTCCACGTTGAGGCCGTGGAACAGATGTACTTCAAGTCCGCCGAGAACTGAGCCAGCTCGATAAGCGTCAGCAGAACCCAAATCTGCCATACCCGCTAGCCACCATGCTGCATCTTCGCCGGATACGATTAGCCGCAGGGATGTAGCTTTGCCAGGCTAGATCTACTGCCCAGGGACGTTCATTGGGTGAATGTGATGACTTGCTGGAATCGCTCACTCATTCGTGAGGACCTTCGGTTGCGCAGTGGAAGTTGCTTAGACAACCGCTGAGGCAAGCAGGACGTCCTCCTGCCCCACGCCAATGCCGCTTTGACTCCGAGCCAACGGCTACGCGTCGTGCGTTCAATCATTGACCCGAGAGGTCGGTCTTCGAGCGCGTACCGGCTGTGCAACCGGACCCCCAGAATGTGGTTGCCGTGTGGCGGCATCGGCTCTGGTGCCGCGGGAAAGACCGGCGTAGCGTCGGTTAGAGGATCGTGAGGACCGCCGCTCGGTCCGGCATCGGGCGGCGGCGTCCGGGCCAAATCCTATGAAGGAGCCAGGGATGGCTGGATGGAATGCCGATACTGCTGCCGGACCGCTGGGAGCCGGGACGGTCACCTTGGTGGAAGGTTCATCCTTCTGCATATCGTCACCGAACGGGGACATTCACCCGGAACTGCCGCAGGGGGTGTTCTTCCAAGACACCCGCGTCGTCTCCCGCTGGAGCCTGGCCATCAACGGCCAGCCGCTGGAGCCGCTGGCGGCTGAAACCAAGGAGCCGTACCGGGCTCTGTTTGTCTGCCGCGTTGCCCGCCGCGACGGGTATGCGGACACCCCGCTGGTCGTGGAGCGGCTGCGGGAGGTGGGGGTCGGCCTTCAGGAACAGGTGACGATCAGGAACTATGGCCTGGACCCGGCGGAGTGCGTTGTTTCCCTCAGCGTGGGGGCCGACTTCGCGGACCTGTTCGAGGTGAAGGAGGCACACATCCGGCGGCAGTGGGTCGAGTCCCGCCAGTCCGGGGACGGTTCTCTGGCCATCCGGGGCACTTGGCAGGACATCCGCAAGGGCGCCACCGTCCAGGCCAGGGGTGCAGAGGTCACCGCGGATGCCATGGTCTACCGGGCGGTCGTGCCGCCCCACGGGCACTGGAGCACGGTGTTCAGCGTAGTGCCCTCCGCCGACGGAGACGGTCCCGTGGCGCCGTTTGTTCATCCGGGGGGTGGTGGGCTGTCCGTAAGTGACCGGCGCCGTCGGGAATGGGTGGCCAGGATCCCGGTACTGCGCATGGGCAACCGTTCCATCGAACGGACCCTGCGGCGCAGCTACGACGACCTGGGCGCCCTGCGGATCCAGGATCCGGAGCACCCGGACCGGGTGGTGGTGGCCGCTGGCGCGCCCTGGTTTATGACCCTGTTTGGCAGGGATTCGCTGTTGGCCTCGGCCATGTCGCTGCAGGTGGACCCTGCCCTGGCCCTCGGCACGCTGCAGACGCTGGCCGACCGCCAGGGCACGGTGGTGGACCCGGTGAGCGAGGAGGAACCGGGCAAGATACTGCACGAGGTCCGCCTCGATGTCTCCAGTGGGCTGGCCCTGGGCGGGAAGTCCGCCTACTACGGCAGCGTGGACGCCACCCCACTGTTCGTGACGATGCTGGGGGCGGTCAGTCGCTGGGGCTTTGCCAGGGAAACCATTGACGCGCTGATGCCGCACGTGGACCGGGCGCTGGACTGGATCCGGGACTACGGGGACAAGGACGGCGACGGATTCGTCGAATATGAGCGCCTGAATGACCGGGGCCTGATCAACCAGGGCTGGAAGGACTCCTGGGACGGGATCAATTTCGCCGACGGCACCCTGGCCGAGCCGCCAATAGCCCTCTGCGAGGTGCAGGCCTATGTCTACACCGCGTACATGGCGCGGGCGTGGATGGCCTACGATGCCGGTGAAGCGGACCTGGCTGCCGACCTGCGGGACCGGGCGGCACGGCTGAAGCAGCGGTTCAACGAACAGTTCTGGCTGCCGGACAAGGGTTACTATGCCGTCGCCCTGGACAAGGACAAGCGCCCCGTAGACGCCTGCGCCTCCAACATGGGCCACTGCCTCTGGCACGGTCTGGTGGACGAGGACAAGGCCCCACTGGTGGCCGAACGGCTGATGTCCCCCGAGATGTTCAGCGGCTGGGGCGTGCGGACCCTGGCCACCAACATGGGCGCCTACAACCCGGCCAGCTACCACAACGGCTCGGTGTGGCCCCACGACAACGCGATCATCGCGGCCGGGCTGCTGCGCTACGGCTTCGTGGAGCAAGCTCAGCGGATCGCCACCGCCCTGCTCGAGGCCGCCGAGTACTCAGGCGGCCGTTTGCCTGAACTGTTCTGCGGCTTTGACCGGGAGCAGCTCGTCGCACCCGTGCCCTATCCGACGGCGTGCTCGCCTCAGGCCTGGGCAGCGACCACCCCGATTTTCCTGGTAACGACGTTGATGCGCTATGACGTGCATGTGTCCGAAGGCAGCATGTGGTTGGACCCGGTGCTTCCGCAGTCCTTCGGCCACCTGCACATCACCAACGCTCCCACGGGCGCCGGGCCGGTAACCATAGATGCCTCCGGTACCAGCGCCTCCGTCCAGGGACTGCCGAAGAGCCTGGTGCTCCACCGCGGACACCGGCCCTGGATAACCGAACAGGTTGAGCAGGCCAAATTGCGTCAGGAGACGTAGCGGGACTTTCAGTCCTTGCATGGGATCCCGCAAACCAAGGAACTCGAAAGGCTCACGTGCTGGAACCGAAGTGCCGGCCAGTAGGCTCCCGGGGGATAGCGGCGTCGTTCATGAACGGAAAAGAATTAGCAAGGTCTACGTGCTTCAGGGCGAGACCCTAGTGGAGGACGGGAAACCGAGCTAACCGGCAAAGTACCCAAGGGCGAACCTTTAGCCAAAGAAGAGAACAAACCTCGGTGGAGGAAGAAGGCCCAGTAATAGTCGACTTCTCCGGCTCGCGAAGTCTCACCGGCTTTTTCCCGTTCATTCAGGCCCCTGGTCTCCGCTGGAAGGCACTGCCGGCATGCCCGACTCAATTCCAAGGAATGGGACAGCAAGTCACGGTCGGAAAGATAGTGAGACGTAGAGGGTAGGGAGGCGGCATGCGGCGCATCATCTTATGCCTAGGCCGCCGCCCGCAGTGCTTCTCCCGCTGTTCGACTCGTGGACGTTTGGTCAGGCCGGGATGAGAGCGGAGGTCTCGTCGAGGCGGTGAATTTCCGGTTCTGTGAGGGTGAGGGAGGCTGCTGCCATGAGGTCGGGCAATTGTTCCACGGTGCGGGCGCTGGCGATTGGCGCGGCGATGTGGGGCCGGGTGAGAAGCCAGGCGAGGGCTGTCGTTGCGATGGTGGTGCCTCGCTCCTTCGCGATGTCCTCCAGCAGGGAGATAACCTTCAAGCCTTCGGTACTGAAGTAGCTG
>NZ_JARVSG010000020.1:0-4838 GCF_030209335.1 Pseudarthrobacter sp. fls2-241-R2A-168 | reverse complement strand
AAACACAACACAATAACAACACCACAATGTTGTAACCACAGTTTTCCCACCCCCAAAGCAGTATCACAGGGGGTCGGGTACAAGGGTTACGGCGGTCATAGCGTGGGGGAAACGCCCGGTCCCATTCCGAACCCGGAAGCTAAGACCCACAGCGCCGATGGTACTGCACCCGGGAGGGTGTGGGAGAGTAGGTCACCGCCGGACAACCATTAGGTCGAGGCCCCAACCATCACGGTTGGGGCCTCCCACATTTAACACAACAAACGCCACTGCCGGGACGGGCATCACGGCAGAAACCAGGCGTGGGGGCCACCCTGGCCCGCCTAGACTTACCGTCATGGCCTCCAGCTCCCGCGAATCCCGCATCCGAAGAGCAACTATCCTCGACGTTGCGGCAGCCGCGGGGGTTTCACGCCAGACCGTGACCCGCGCAATGAACGATATGCCAGGGATCAGCCCGGCCACACGGGAACGCGTCCAGCAACTCGCAGCCGAGCTCGGATACACCCCCAGCCGCTTCGCGAAGGGCCTGGTGCAGGGAGCCCGGATCTCCCTCGGGCTTGCCATCCCGGACCTCACTAATCCGTACTTCCCCGCTTTCGCTTCCAGCGTGGTGGAAGAAGCCACCCAGCGCGGCTGGAATGTGGTGGTTGATGATTTTGGCCACGGCAGCGGGAGCGGCTTGGATGCAGTAGCCCGACTGGCGCCGCAGGTGGATGCACTGATCGGATACCTCGGGGCCTGCTCCAGCGATGCTCAGGCCATGATGGGCAGGCGCCCCGTGGTGGTGCTTGACTACCCCGCGGGACAGGCGGCGGGCGGCATCTCCTTCGACTACTCCTATGGCGCGGGGCTGGCACTCCAGCGCTTCATGTCCGAAGGCCGCCGGCGGGTTGCCTACCTTGATTCAGACCAGGAGGGTACTGCCACCACCCGTGGCGCTGCCGTTGCGGCTGCGGCGGCCGCGGCCGGCATTGAACTCATCGTCGGCCAGTGCCTCGATTCCGCCCCGGCCGCCCGCGAAGCCCTCCGCGCATTGCTTGAAGAAGACGGCGGGATCGACGGGCTCCTGGTGTTCAATGACCTGATGGCAGCGGGGGCCATGAAAGGCCTGCACGACGCCGGGAGGGCCGTTCCTGAGGACTGTGCGGTGATCGGGATGGACGGCATACCCCTGGGCGAACTCTTGACGCCGGAGCTGACCACGCTGGCACTGGACTTGAGGGCGGTGGGGCAGTCCGCCGTCGACCTCGTCGATAATCTCCTCAGCGGGGCCATCAAAGCGTCGAGTGATGAGGCGAGCTTGATTCTCAAACATCAGCTGGTGCTTCGGCAATCTGCCTGAGCCCTACTCAAAGCTGGCAACAACCGGTAGGCTGAACTCAACGACGTGAACGTTCACGCAATCACTTCACCCAGCGCCCTGCCGCCCCGGACAAACCCATGAAGCAAGGAAGCCCATGTCAGTTCACTCCCCTTCCGTTCCCGCCGGCAACTCCCTTGGAAGCCCCACGGGGCAGCCCCGCAATCTGGAGGTTGGTGCCGAAGCCACCGCGGATCTGGCTTCCTTCCAACCGGGCAAAGGAACCCTTCCGGCACGGGCCTACCTGCACAGCGACGCTCCCCGGTTGTCACTGAATGGGGAATGGCAGTTCCGGCGTAGCCCGGGAATCCGGGTGGCTCCGGAAGATGGCTGGCAGCTCGGGGATGACCTGGAGGGCTTTGCCGGCCTGCCCGTGCCGTCCAGCTGGCCAATGCATGGGCACGGTGCTCCTGCGTACACGAACGTGCAGTTCCCGTTCGCTGTGGAGCCGCCGCACGTCCCGGAGACCAACCCCATCGGCGACCATGTTGTGGTCTTCGAGGCCGGCCCCGAATTCCTTCCGCACGCGCTGCTGCGTTTCGACGGCATCGAATCTGCAGGAACGGTATGGCTGAACGGCGTGGAACTCGGCACTACCCGCGGAAGCCGGCTGGCTCACGAATTCGATGTGACCGGAATCCTCAAACAGGGCAGGAACATCCTTGCCGTGCGGGTGGCGCAGTTCTCGGCCGCCAGCTATGTGGAGGACCAGGACATGTGGTGGCTGCCCGGTATTTTCCGTGACGTCACGCTCCAGGCCCGGCCCGTGGACGGCATCGACGATGCTTTTGTCCACGCCGGCTACGATCACCGCACCGGCGAAGGCACCCTCAAAGTGGAGGCGAGCCGGGGCGGACAGGCGATTGACGCCGTCGTCCGCGTTCCCGAGCTGAACCTGGAACTGCAGGCCGGGACTGAGGTGCGAATCCCCGCCGTCGAACCGTGGTCCGCCGAAATGCCGCGGCTCTATGAGGCAACCATCAGCGCCCCTGGCGAGACCGTAACGCTGCAGGTCGGCTTCCGCAGCATTGCCATCGAAGACGCGCAGTTCAAGGTCAACGGGCGGCGGATCCTGCTGCGCGGCGTCAACCGCCATGAGCACCACCCGCGGCTTGGCCGGGTGGTGCCGCAGGACGTTGTGGAGGCCGAACTGCGGCTGATGAAGCAGCACAATATCAATGCAATCCGGACGTCCCATTACCCGCCGCACCCCGACTTCCTGGCCCTCGCAGACCGGCTCGGCTTCTACGTGGTGCTGGAGTGCGATCTCGAGACCCACGGCTTTGAGAGTGCAGGCTGGGCGCAGAACCCGAGCGATGACCCGCAGTGGAAAGAGGCCCTGGTTGACCGGATGCGCCGCACGGTGGAACGGGACAAGAACCATCCGGCGGTGATCATGTGGTCGCTCGGCAACGAGGCCGGCACAGGCAGGAACCTCGCGGGCATGTCGCGCTGGGCCAAGGACCGGGATCCGTCCCGCCCCCTCCACTACGAGGGCGACTGGTCCTCTGAACACGTGGACGTCTACTCCCGCATGTACGCCAGCCAGGCGGAAACGGCCCTGATCGGACAAGGAATTGAGCCGCCCCTGGACGATGCCGCGCTGGATGCCCGACGCCGGTCCATGCCTTTTGTGCTCTGCGAATATGTGCACGCCATGGGTAACGGCCCCGGCGGCATGACGGAGTACCAGGAGCTTTTCGAGAAGTATCCGCGCCTGATGGGCGGCTTCGTGTGGGAGTGGCTCGAACACGGCATCACCATCACGTCCCCGGACGGACGCCAGCACTATGGCTATGGCGGTGACTTCGGCGAGGAAGTCCACGACGGCAACTTTGTGACCGATGGCCTGGTGGACGCCGACCGTAACCCGAGGCCGGGCCTGCTCGACTTCAAGAAGGTCGTGGAGCCCCTGCGCATCACGGTGGCGGAGGACTGGTCCGGCTTCACCGTCCGCAACGGCCAGGACTTCGCTGACACCTCCGCGTTCAGCTTCCGGTACAAGGTAGAGGCCGACGGCGGCACGCACGACGTCGGGACCGTGGAGGTTGCGCCGCCTCAGAATGAGGCAACTGTGCCGCTTCCGGCTTTGGCTTCGGGGATAAAGGACCGCACTGCAGTCCTGACCGTGAGTGCGGTCCTCGCCGCTGAAACGGCCTGGGCTCCCGCCGGGCACGAAGTTGCGTGGGGGCAATCCGTCCACGCAGGCGTTTCTCCTGAAGGGCCTGCGCCGGTTGAGCCGCTCCGCGTCAAGGACGCCGAACTTGAGCTGGGGCCAGTGCTCTTCAGCCGGATCACCGGAATGCCCACGTCCATTGGCGGAATACCCGTGGAGAAGCTCTCCCTGACGTTGTGGCGGCCACCCACGGACAACGACCTGGGCAGGGAATGGGGCGCTGTTGACGAGCGCCCGCTCGCCACGCAGTGGAAGGACGCCAGGCTGAACCTGCTCCATGCCCGG
The DNA here is from genome assembly GCF_030209335.1 of Pseudarthrobacter sp. fls2-241-R2A-168. Lineage (NCBI taxonomy): Bacteria > Bacillati > Actinomycetota > Actinomycetes > Micrococcales > Micrococcaceae > Pseudarthrobacter > Pseudarthrobacter sp. fls2-241-R2A-168. The sequence continues at coordinate 1,014 of NZ_JARVSG010000020.1, read as the reverse complement.
CTGCTCGGAATCACCTCGGAGGCCGGTCCTGAAGGTGGGGAAGCGCTGACGGTGCGCACGCGCGTGAGCGCAGCCGATAAGCAGTACGGCGTGTTTGTGGACTACACCTGGACCAGCGACGGCGACGCCGTCGCGCTCCGGACGCAGGTCCGGCCCGACGGCGCCTGGATTAACGGGGGCTTTGAGGTCGAATGGGCTCGGATCGGACTGGAACTCGTCCTGGCTGATCCGGCCACGTCTGTGACCTGGTTCGGCAAAGGACCGCACCAGAGCTACCCGGACACGGGGCAGGGGGCACGGACCGGGTGGTTCACACTGCCGGCGGCGGAGATGGATGTTGACTACGTTCGACCGCAGGAGTCGGGGGCGCGGACCGGAGTCCGGTGGGCCGCACTTGAGATGGGTGGCGCCACGCTTGAGGTTTCGGGCGAGCCCTTTGCCCTGACCGTCCGGCCCTACAGCCAGGAGGTACTGGACAGGGCAAACCACCAGCTGGACCTGAAGGCGGATGGGCGGACCTACATCTACCTGGACCATGCCCTCCGGGGAGTGGGGACAGCGGCCTGCGGCCCAGGCGTCCTGGAGCAGTATCGGCTGAAGCCCCGGGCCGCAGACTTCACCCTGGTACTCTCTGTCCGCTAGCTCGCCGGCCCCGCGCCAATGTGAGGCAGTGCATAGTGGCTATTGGTGGGCGTTTTGGGGTCTTTGGGGCGTTGATGGGCCTGTAATTCCTTGGTTTTTGGGGGTTTTGGGTGGTGTGGGGTGGGGTTGGTGGTGGATTTGCGGGGGTGGCGAAGGGGGTGTATTGTTTTCTGAGTCGCCGCCGCTGATGCGGAAAGATTGCGGCCAATCCCCTGACAAACAGCCTGAAAATGGTTCGCCTGCTGGCGTGCCGGATTTTGGGTAGGGGCGGTTGTGGGAAGTGCGGGTCGCGGAAACGCTGATTTGCAAAGCTTCTTGGGATCGGGTAAGTTTGAAAAGTTGCTCCGGAGCGATCCATGACTGGTTGTTGTT
>NZ_JARVSG010000053.1:0-5057 GCF_030209335.1 Pseudarthrobacter sp. fls2-241-R2A-168 | reverse complement strand
ACAGCCCGGACCGTAGGCGGTACTGATAACGCTCATTTCATATCCTTCCAAGATGCTCCAACGTAAACGCGAACTTCTTGACTGGTGTTTTCCAAACCCAAACAGGACTGCAATCTTTTCCCGCCACCAGGGCCAATCAATTGCAAAGTTGGTCCGGACGAACGACAGGTGTCCGTGGCCGGGGGAGTTCACATTTTTCCAGTTTGCCAGTGGTCCGTCGTGGTTGGTTCCGCGGTTCGAGGTTTCCGCCAAGCCTACGATCGGCGAAGGATGGCGGATGCGCTACTAGACGCCCGGGGCGGTCGATTCAGTGGGCACCTTGGGCGGAGCGGGATCAGGGTACCTCGCAGCATGCAGGCTTTCAGACAGTGCGGCGCTTCTCTTGCCTCTCGTCGTGAGCGCGATCCAGACGATCACGACGCAGATGAGCATCAGACCAGCCGCAACGTTCGTGAAACCGATGTAGGAACCGGTGGCAGTGAAGATAAATCCGGCCGCTGGCGCGCCCAGCATGACGCCCAACTGCGACGCAGCTCCGCCATATCCGTTCACTGCACCGGCCTCGGCATGGGGGAAGAGTGTTCGGAGCCCGACAGGTCCGACGAAGTTCACGAAGGCAAAGAAGGACATGAAAACTGCCCATGTCATCGCGGCCCCGAACCCCTGTACGAACTGCGCAGACAGCAGGGTCAAAATCACGACGGTGCCGAATCCCAGGACGGAAACCCGCAGCCCGATCTTATCGACGAGGTACCCGAAAATGAGCGCCGTCACTGCTTGCAGTCCGCTCACGATAGAGATCCCCAGAGACGCCTGAACAGGGTCCAGGCCAAACGACTGATAGAACGGGGACGCATTGTTCGAGTACCCCGTGAAGACAAGTCCTTCGATCACGGAAGCGCCTAAGATCAGCCAGAACGGCCATGCCCTTGGCATGAACCCACTACCCACGACAAGCGGGGCTTGCCGAGCTTTCGGCGGCGCAGTATCTACCACGACTCCATAATGAGAGGGCCGTTCGTGCAATAGGGTCCATGAAATGAGGATGATCATCAGCGTGGTCAGTATCCCTTGACCGACAGCGGTGGCGCTAAGACCGAACCGCTGGATCGACAAAGCAACCAAAGGTGACTCGATGAACGTCATAATCGCGAGCCCCGACGTTAGGGCAGTTAACCTTCTACCGATCTGCTTATAGGAGAACCACCACATGATCTCTGTCTGCGATAGACCGAATCCGGTGAATACCACCGCCGCACCGAATACGAAACCCGCCATATAGAGAACGATCAAACTGTCCGAGAAAGCCAGGGCAAGGTAAGGGAACGCGAATCCGATAGCCGCGACCGGGACAACCGCGCGGACCTGGAATCGTCGAAGAATTCCCCCCAGCAACAACGAGAAAATGACCGTACCCAATCCCGAGGCCGAGAACAGCAGTGCTATCGCCCCGATCGAATGCCCGGTTCTCTCGCTGTACGGAAAAATGTAGTTCGAGAATGTCAAATATGACCCATAGGTTAGACCGGTCATGGCAACCGCGCCCAACCAAGAGTTCCGCGCCATTGCGGTGACATTACGTGCCATCGTTAAAGTCCCTTTTCATGTAATCAGTTGCATCACTTGTTCATCACACCAGGTGAGTTCAGAAGCCACACTAGGGGTCGTCCACCCTCCAGTGAGAGTCCCGCTTACGCCAACCATTTGAGTTTTTCCGCCACGCACCACTTTGAAAGCGCAGGAGCGCTGCCATTGAGACGACGAGCAGTCGTACCCGAGTCCTGAAGGACCAGCGAGCTGGCGGATACCCTAGTTGAACCAGTAGGACCAGTGCTGCGCCAGACCAGATGAACCGCTCCCCCGGGTGAAGCAGGCCCTGAATTATTCGGGAACCAATCGCTGCCCCTAACCGCACCACGCCGTGGAAATTCTGCTTTCACGGGAGCCCTTCTCCAGCGTTGCCGGCCGGGTAACTACGCAAGCAGCTTGATCAAGCTTCTTGTATGATTGCGGAGTGATCCACGAGTTGTTACCTGACGAGTTAATGGCGCGCTCCTTGTTGGACGCGCTGCGCCCGCTGCTGCGGCGGCTGAATGCCGAACGGACACTGTCCCCGGGCAAGTTGGGGGTGCTCAGTCATTTGGCGGAACGGGGGCGGGCGACGAGTTCGGAACTGGCCGCCGTCGTTCATGTCAGTCCCCAGGCTATCTCGCTCTCAACCGGTGAGCTGGAACGGTCGGGGTTTGTGGTGCGGGTACCCGACGCCGGGGACCGGCGCCGGGCCTGGATTGAGATCACCGATGCTGGACGGCAGAAACTGGTTCAGGAGCTGGCGGCCGGTCATGCATGGATTGACCGGGAGATTGTGGAGCGGATGACGCCGGAGGAACGGGCAGCGTTGCAGACGGCCATCCCCGTCCTGCGAAAGCTTGGCTCTTGGGTGTCCGTTGACTGAACCGGAGCGCTCAAGCCTGGTGCCGGCGCTGGTCTTTGCAGCGCTGTCCACGGCGGTGGTCAGTTCGCTTGGCATGTTGCTGGTTCCGACAATTTCCCGCGAGATGGAAGTGTCGGTCAGTTCGGCGCAGTGGATGCTCACTATCAACCTTCTAGTCGGCGCGGTGGCAACTCCGGTCATGGGCCGACTCAGCGACGGGCCGCACAAAAAGCGGCTCCTCCTAACGGCGTTATGGGTCATCCTCGTGGGGTCCGTTCTCGCCGCGGCGGCGCCCAACTTCGCGGTGTTTTTGGCCGGCCGGGCGCTGCAGGGCCTGACTTACGGGATCGTTCCGGTGACCATCGCCCTTGCTCGCCGCTACGCCTCCGCTGACACTGTGCGGTCCTCCATCTCCAGCCTGTCGGTGACAGTGGCGACCGGCTTGGGTCTGGGCTACCCCCTGACCGGCATCATCGCCGGACTTTTCGACTTCCGTTTCGCATTCTGGTTCGCAGCATTGTTCACGGTCGCGGGCATCATTGCGGTTTACCGCGCTGTGCCTGCCGGGCCTGATGAACGGGCCCCCCGGCTGCCCTTCGATGGCACGGGCGCGGGTCTCCTCGGCCTCGGCCTGGGCACCCTGCTATTGGGGGTCAGTGAGGGCCCGTCATGGGGGTGGCGCTCACCAGGGGTTATCGGTGCCTTCAGCGTCGCCGCGCTCGCCATGACCGCCTGGGTCCGGGCTGAACTGAGGACGTGGTTTCCGTTAGTCAATCTTCGGGTCCTCAGGATCGGAGAGGTGCTGTTGGCTAACGGCACGGCCATCGGCCTGGGCGCCGCTCTTTACATCGGCCTATCAATTTCAAGCCTCGTTGCCCAAGCCCCGACCTCCACCGGTTACGGGGTCGCACTGCCGGTGTTCTGGGCCGGGTTCGTGATGTTACCCCTGTCAGCCGGAAGCTTCGTCGCGAACCGTCTCGTGCGCCGCCTCGCGCGCCGGATCCCTCTGGCGACGCTGCTTCCCATCGGGGCCGGTTTTGTGGCAGCCGCTGGAGCGGTGCTGTGGATTGCTCATACCGAGCTCTGGCAGCTTCTGATCGGGATGCTGGTTTTCGGTCTGGGCATGGGTGCCAGCTATGCCGCCATGCCGGCGCTGATTGCCCGCAGCGTGGCCACTAGAGAGCTCGGCAGTTCAGTGAGCTTCAACCAGGTCCTGCGTACCGTGGGAAGCTCCTTCGGCACTGCGGTCGCTGGTGCAGTGCTCGCGGCGAACACTGCACCAGATCTTCGCCCTACCGGCGCCGGAATTAGCACCACGTTCGCGATCGGCGCCCTCATTTGCGCCGCGGTGTTTATTGCCCTGCTCATTTACACCCTGATAACGCGTTCACGCCGACCAACCGACGGACGACCTGACGCTCTGGTGGGGTAACCGCCGACAGCCAGCCGCCGACGAAGCTGCTCCACACCGTGTCTGGCCAGTCAGAATACCGCCTCAGGCAGCCCTGGAGCGCACCTACTCGTCCCCTAAAAAGGGGTTTTCCTCACTTCTTGGCTCCGTGTCGTCATCTTACTCCTGCGGGAGCGGGTCGGGTCTCCTGTCCGGACTGCTTCCGGCTCGGTAAGTCCCCGTACTTTTTCTCTGATGCTCTGATGACCTGCGGGGATTTGTACTTGCGCTTTCGAGCGAGGACATGTCGGGGTATTCGCAGTTTCTGCTGGCGAAAACGTGGACTTCGAGTTGACGGGGTTTCCGTCGTATCGGGAGACCCCGCCGATTCTGGATTTCGATGCAGTTCTCAACGAGACGGTCGACTATTGGATGCGCTGGGGCGGTCACTGCCGTCAGGCCCGCCCGTACGTGACTCCCGTCAAGCGGTCCCTGCTCGTCTGACCCACTACGAGACCTGGGATCGTAGCCGCGCCTACGACCTCCCTGCCTGAGGATTTTCGGGATCGCGAAGTCCCTCTCCACTGCCTCTTGATGAGTGGGAGGCGTTCCTTTCGAGCACAGATGGGACTACCTCGCCCGTTCGGAGCGCTCACTCGCACAGGGCGACAACGGCACCTTCCCTGATGCTCAGGAGGTTACGTATTGCACGAGTTCAGCGGGGACCGGACACGGCTCTCTGAACCGCCAGAGCGCGGATATGGAAATCGATCCATGGCCACGGCCGGACCCCTAGCGCCGTGATGTCGCGGCAGTTATTACCACGGAACCAGATTCAGGTGCGGCACTCATAGGTGCCGCACCGCGATCACGAGGAGAAAAACCGTCCAACCACACGAATAGCATTTCAGACATCGTTGCCACGTCCGACCCGGGGTAGATGATGCGGTCCGAACCGGAGTAGCGAAGGCGTCCGCAACTGTCCGTAACCTCGACTGGTTCGAGGTAGAGGAAATCGGCGGCCACCTGGAAGAAGGCAAGATCGCTGATTAGCTAGTCACAGTTATGCTGGGCTTCCGCTTAGAAGAACCTAATTGCTCTCCCGCTCTGGCTCGCAGTCAAACTTCTCTCCATGTGTTTTTGGGATGATGATCGCAGCCCAAAGCGGGTTAACAGAACCCGCACATCCGGGCCTGTCGCGTACGGAAGGGCCCGGCGGCCGCCAAACCTACT
>NZ_JARVSG010000010.1:0-259920 GCF_030209335.1 Pseudarthrobacter sp. fls2-241-R2A-168 | reverse complement strand
AGCGCCGATGGTACTGCACCCGGGAGGGTGTGGGAGAGTAGGTCACCGCCGGACATAAATTAAACAAGTAGGGCCCTGACAAGAGACGTCAGGGCCCTACTGTGCTTTAACCACCCAAACCATCTCTCACTCAGTGCGCCAAATAGCCGATCCCTCTCTCACCTAACGCGGCCTTTCCACGAATCCTCTCTCACTTGATGTGCTGTCAGCCCCAACGTTCTCTCATTTGATGTGGTTTTCGGCCGAGGTAAGACCCCGTCGGGCTGTCGGCCGCGTCAAGTGATTGAGCGTCACCAGAAAACCCGCATCAAGTGAAGGAGCGTCACCCTAGAAGCCGCATCAACTGATAGAGCGTCGCCCCAAAAGGCGCATCAAGTGAGCGAGCGTCCGGGGGAGGGCTGGACGGGTAGAGTGGGGCACCATGAACAGCCTCTTCAGCCACGGCGCCGAGCCGTTTGGAAGTGATAACCAGCCGGCCCTTGAGCTCCTGGAACCGGTGGTCAACACCATTACCGTTCCGGGCACCGTGGCCCACGCCTTCGCCGGCTTCACGGACCATACGCACCTCTGGTGGCCGTTGGAATCATTCGGCGTCTACGGTGCAGCGTCCTACGTTGAGTTTGAGGAGAACCTCATCCTCGAAACGGCTGACGACGGCCGGACCAGCATCTGGGGAACCCTCGACGATTGGCAGCCGCCTTTGTCCTTCCATGCCACCTGGCACCCGGGATCCACAGCGCTCTGGTCCACCGAGCTTCGGGTGGCCTTCCGGGCCGTAGGGGAGGGCACCGAGGTGCGGGTTTTCCACGAAGGCTGGGAAGGGGCCGAGGATCCCGCCGCCGAGCGTCAACGGTACGTGGAGGCGTGGCCGGACATCCTGGCCAGGTTTGCCCGCTTTATGGGCGCTCCGGAAGAAGACGCCAAGAACGCCAGCGGGAACCAGGACCGCTAAGGGCCGGCCGGGGGCACAGCTGTACTCGTCCTGATAACAAACTCGGTGGGGAACTCCTGATCAGCTGGCACCGGTCCATCATCGGAACCATTCGGTCCACCCTCAAGCAATTGCAGTGCAGTGGCGGCCGCCAGGACTCCTTGCCTGCGGGGATCCTGGTCCACGGTGGTCAGTCCGAACGTCTCGCCCAGTTCGTGGCCGTCCATCCCAACTACTGAAAGATCCCGCGGAACCTGCAATCCAAAGTCCCGGGCGGCGAGAATGGTACCCACCGCCATTTCGTCGGAAGCTGCAAAAATCGCCGTGGGCCGATCCGTGGCACCGCCCAGCAGCCGGCGTGCCGCCGCGTAGGCGCCCTGGACAGTGAAGTCAGCGGTGATCTGCCACTCCGGCCGGATTCCCAAGCCAGCTGCCGCCATGGCCTTTTGGTATCCGCCCTGGCGGATGCCGGGCAGCTTAAAGTCCTGGTTCAGCGCCGCGTCGCCGGTGACGTGGCCTATCCGGGTGTGGCCAAGCCGGATCAAATGGTCAGTCGCCATCCACGCCAGCCGTTCGTCGTCGATCCTGATGGTGGAAGCCCCCGGCAAGGTGCCACCGATACCCACAATGGGGCGGTGCACAGCCAACAGTTGCTGGATTTCGCCGTCCGTCAGCACCAGTGCTACCGCAATGACCGCATCCAGGCGCTTCCTGAGCAGGAAATCGTTGAGCACACTGTGCCGGCGCTCGGGTTTGTCGCCCACGTTGTACAGAGTGAGGTCATAGCCGGCATCCAGCAGGGTCTCAGAGACGCCTTCCAGGACTGAGGAGAAGTACCACCGGTGAATGGACGGGACCACCAGGCCGATGTTGTGGTTCCGGCCGGAGGCAAGGCTGGCCGCGTGATAGGACGGGACGAATCCCAGTTCCCCCGCCGCTTCCATCGCCAGCTTCCGGCTCTTCGCAGAGACATTGGGCTTGCCGCTCAACGCCCGCGAGACGGTGGCAATGGACAGCCCTGCCCTGTCGGCGACGTCCTTGATACCCGCCATACTCAGGGAGCGGAAGTGAGGCTGATCCAGGCGGTCTCGCCAGACGCCAGCAGGCCCTCCGGCCCGGACGGAATGCTCCGGACCAAGACCTGTCCGGCAGGCATTTCCAGCGGTTCGTGGTTGAGGTTCATAAGCACCAGCGTAGTGCCGTTGACATACCCCAAGGATGAGCCGGTGCACCAATCCTCGGCCCAGGCCAGGGATCCCCGCCCCAGGTCCAGCTCGCGGCGCACCGCCAGCATGTTCCGGTAAAGAGCAAGGTGCGACGACGGTGACCCGGCCTGTACGTCCCGCGCCAAGTCCCCAAACGAAGCAGGAAGGGGCAGCCAGGGGTCCTCACCGTGGCCGAAGCCAAGGTGGGGCTCGCCGGCGCGCCACGGCAGCGGAACGCGGCAGCCGTCCCTGCCCAGCCGTTCCCCGCCGGTACGGGCGAACGTGGGGTCCTGGCGGAGGTGTTCCGGAATGTCGACGCCGTCGGGCAGGCCCAGCTCTTCACCCTGGTAGACATACGCCGCGCCGGGCAGCCCCAGCATAAACAGCGATGCGGCCGCGGCGCGCTGCCGTCCCAGTGCGATGTCCGGCTGCGGATCCGCAGGGCCGATGCCGTCGCCGTCGCGGGGGCCCTGCCCGTTGTACCCGAAGCGGCTGGCATGCCGGACGACGTCGTGATTGGAAAGCACCCAAGTGCTGGGAGCCCCAACGCCGTCAAGAACGGTAAGGGAGTCAGTGATCACCGAACGCAGCCGGTACACGTCCAGCCCGGCGTGCAGGTACGGGAAATTGAAGGCCTGATGCATTTCGTCCGGCCTGACCCAGTGCGCCAGCCGGGGAAGGTCAACGCTAGCTTCCGCGCACAGGATCCGGTCGGGACCGTAGCCGTCCAGGATCTGACGCCACGTGCGGTAGATGTCGTGGATGGCCGGCTGGCCGAACATCGGCGCTTCGTGCCCCGGGAAGCCGTCTGAGCTTCCGCCGTCGGGCCGTCCGCCCCAGGCGGGGAGACCGGGCGCCTTGACCAGCGCGTGCGCCACATCCACCCGGAAACCGGAAACACCGCGGTCCAGCCAGAACCGCAGGATCCGTTCGAACTCGCTGTGCACGGCAGGGTTGTCCCAGTTGAAGTCCGGCTGGGAGGAATCGAAGAGGTGCAGGTACCACTGGTCCGGCTGGCCGTCGGGACCGGTCACCCGGGTCCAGGCGGGGCCGCCGAAGTGGGACTGCCAGTTGTTGGGCGGCTCGTGTCCCTCGGGGCCGGTGCCGTCCCGGAAGATAAACATGTCCCGCTCGGGGCTGCCCGCAGGCGCAGCCAAGGCTGCCTGGAACAGCGCGTGCTGGTCGGAGCAGTGGTTGGGAACGAGGTCCACGATCACCCGCAGGCCCAGCCGGTGGGATTCGGCCATCATCACGTCGAAGTGCCCCAGGGTGCCGAAGATCGGGTCCACGTCGCAGTAGTCGCTGACGTCGTACCCGGCGTCGCGCTGTGGGGACCGATAGAAGGGGGACAGCCACACGGCATCCACACCAAGGTCCGCCAGGTGGGGGAGCTCCTCGGTGATGCCTGCGAGGTCTCCCACGCCGTCGCCATTGAGGTCCCGGAACGAGCGGGGGTACACCTGGTAGATCACGGCAGACCGCCACCAGCCCGGCTGGTTGTCGGAAGCGTGGATCAGGGTCAGCGGACCCGCGGCGGGTGTCAAAGTTTCGACAGACATAGGCCCCAGCTTAGGCGGTCGACGACCTTCATGGAAACGCTTCCATCACTATTTTAGAGCCCGTTTCAACGCAGATTAGCGTTTCCGCTGGTCAGGACTGGAAGCGCTTGCAGAAGTGTTACGGGAAGAGACCCATAAACTGATGGAAAACGTGCGACGGCGGATGGAGGCTTCGTGGGAAGCGTGGCAGTTGAGGAGCTGGAGGCGAGCCTGGCGAGTGGTCAGGTGGACCGGGAAGAGACCACGCTCATCCGGTATGCGGTGGACCAGGCGCCGATCCTTGACTACCAGCTCCCGTTGGCCGTGGTGTTTCCGGAGTCGGTGGAAGATGTCCAGGCAGTAGTGCGGATCTGTGCCGCCGGCAAGGTGGCACTGGTGCCCCGCGGGGCGGGAACTGGGGTTTCCGGCGGAGCCCACGCGACGAAGGACTGCGTCATCCTCTCCCTCGAGCGGATGGACCGGATCCTTGCGCTGAACCCGGATGATGAAACAGCTGTGGTGGAGCCGGGGGTCATCAACGCCGTCCTAAACGAAGCAGCAGCCGAACATGGACTGATGTACGCGCCGGACCCCGCCAGTTTCCGCAGTTCCACCATCGGCGGAAACGTGGCGACGAACGCCGGCGGGCTCCGGTGCGCAAAATACGGCGTCACCCGCGACTCAGTGCTTGCGCTGGACGTGGTCCTGGCGGACGGATCACTCCTGCACACGGGCCACCAGACGTTCAAGGGCGTGGCCGGGTACGATCTCACGGGCCTCTTCGTGGGGTCGGAAGGAACGCTGGGCATCGTGGTGGGCGTAACGGTGCGCCTCAAGTACCTCCCCCGGGAAGTGCACACCATCGCTGCCTTCTACCCGGACTTCCGGCAGGCCGCGGCCGGCGTCCTGGCCGTGGGCAGGGCGCGGGTCCAGCCCGCCATCATGGAATTGCTCGACGGCGGCACGCTGGCACAACTGGACGACATCCATGGGTCAGACCTCGCCGCCCGGGGCCGCTCCCTGCTTCTGGTCCAGACCGACGGCTTCGGCGCCGCCGCCGAGGCCCGGATGGTCCGGGAGGTCCTGGCAGCGGGCGGTGCTACCGTCACCACCGAAGCCAGTGCCGAAGCGGAACGGCTCGTGGAACTGCGGCGCCACAGCCGGGGCGTGGAAGTGGACGACGAGTACCGGGTGGGGGAGGATGTGGCCGTTCCCCGGTCCCGCCTGGTGGATTACGTGGCCGCCCTGGAGACCATGGCCGTGGAGCACGCCGTGCACCTCAAAGTGGTGGCGCACGCCGGCGACGGGAACCTCCATCCCACGTTCTGGATCGACCGGAAGGACAAAGCGGTGGACGAGGGAGCACTGGAGCGGCTCCACCGGGCCCTGGATGAGTCCATTACGGCCGCGCTGGGCATGGGCGGCACCATCACCGGCGAGCACGGCGTGGGGCAGTACAAACTGCGGTGGCTCGGGCAGGAGCAGCCGGAACCGCTGCGGGAACTCCAGCGCCGGATCAAGGACCTGTTCGATCCCGCCGGCATCCTCAACCCGGGAAAGGCGATTTAGGGATTAATCATCCACGTCGGGGTATTCGTCGATGGATTCCTCGTCGCCGTAACGGGATTCTTCCGTCTCCACCTCGAGGATCTTCAGCAGCCCGGTGGGCGGGTTCAGCATAATGGCCGCCTCGTCCCGGCGGTGCCGCAGGATGGAGTCGATGTAGCTCTGCACGGCCTCGGCGAGGGGGATGTGCCGTTCCTGTTTTTCTGACATGTACCAGCGGTGTTCGAGGACCTCGTGCACCACTTCGGCCGGCTCCAGCTTGCCGGACAGGTCCCGCGGAATCGACCTCACGATGGGCTCAAAGACCTGGCTGACCCACAGGTGGGCGCTGTATTCCTCATCCATGTCCGGGTTGTTGTCCGCCCGGAAGGTATCCATGTCGTTGAGGAGGCGGCGCGCCTGGTTCTCCTGGGCGTCCAGGCCGGTCAGCCGCAGCAGGCGCCTCATGTGGTGCCCGGCGTCAACCACCTTGGGCTGCAGTTGGATGGTGGAGCCGTTCTGGGTGGTCTTGATGGCGTACTCTTCGACGTCGAAGCCGAGTTCGTTCAGCCGGCGGATGCGGGCACCCACCCGCCAGCGTTCGCCCAGTTCAAAGGATTCCTTCTCCGTCAGCTCAGCCCACAGGCGCCGGTAGCTGTCCATGATCAGCTCGCTGGTGGCCACGGGATCCACCTTCTCCTCGATCAAGCCGCCGTCCAGCAGGTCCATCAATTCACCGGCGATGTTCACGCGGGCGATTTCGAGATCGTACTCGCGCTGGCCGGTGGAAAGGTCCGGATACAGCTCGCCGGTTTCTGCATCCACCAGGTAGGCGGCAAACGCGCCTGCATCGCGGCGGAACAGGGTGTTGGACAAGGAAACGTCGCCCCAGTAGAAGCCAATCAGGTGCAGCCGTACCAGCAGAAGCGCCTGCGCGTCGATGAGCCTGGTGAGGGTGTCCTTGCGGAGCATCTGGGAGAAGAGGGCCCGGTAGGGCATGGAGAACTTCAGGTGCCGCGTGACCAGGACGGGGTTCAGCGGCTTTCCGTCCAGCGTGGTGCGGCCGGTGATCACGGCCACCGGCTCCACGCACGGAACATCCAGCCGGGCCAGCTTGCGGAGCATGTGGTACTCGTGCCGGGCAACGTGCTCGGAGGTTTCCTTGATGGCGATGACCGAACCGCCCAGGTGGGCGAAGCGGACGATGTGCCGGGAGATGCCGCGGGGAAGGGCGGCCAGGTTTTCAGCCGGCCAGTCCTCCAGCGCGATGTGCCACGGCAGGTCCAGCAGCTCGGGGTCGGCCGCTGCTGCCGTGATGTTCAGGGAGCTGGCTGCCGAGGCGACCTTGCCGTCGTCGGCACTCGCGGCCACAAACCGCGGCAGTTTGCCTACCTGCGCATAGTCGGTGGGTTCGTCGTGCCACTGGGCGCTGTATTCCTCGGTCATGCGTCAATTCTTCCGTAGATAGGCGCGGCCAGCTAATTCTTCTGCGGGCACGGTTAAAGGCCGACGGCGGCCCGCACCATTGCGAAAAGGTGCGGGCCGCCGTCAGCTTCATGCGGTATTACCTTGGGCCCACGCCGGCAGGGTTCCCTGGCCGAAGCGGAGCGAGGTTAGGGTGCGGGTTGGGCCCACGCCGGCAGGGTTCCCTGACCGAAGCGGAGCGAGGTTAGGGTGCCGGTGGGGAGGACTAGTCGCCCAGGCGCAGGCCGGTCTTGGTGTCGAACAGGTGCACGTGGCCCGACTGGGGACGGACGTAGATGGACTCGCCCTTCATCGGAGGGCGGCGGCCGTCGACGCGTGCCACGATGTCGTGGTCCTTGCCGTCAAGCGTGGTGTGGCCGTAGACGTAAGCGTCGGCACCCAGCTCTTCGACGACGTCGACCTCTACCTTCAGGCCTTCGCCGTGCGGAGCGGTCTCAAGGTCCTCGGGACGTGAACCGAGGGTCACGGTGGAGCCGTGTGCCTCTTCGAGGACGTCACGCGGCACGGGGTAAACGGTGCCGCCGAACTGGACGCCGCCGTCGACAACGGGCAGTTCCAGCAGGTTCATGGCGGGGGAGCCGATGAAGCCGGCGACGAAGACGTTCTTCGGGCGGTCGTAGAGGTTGCGCGGGGTGTCCACCTGCTGCAGGAGGCCATCCTTCAGCACGGCAACGCGATCGCCCATGGTCATGGCCTCGACCTGGTCGTGCGTCACGTAAACAGTGGTGACGCCCAGGCGGCGGGTTAGGGATGCGATCTGGGTGCGGGTCTGCACGCGGAGCTTGGCGTCCAGGTTGGACAGCGGCTCATCCATGAGGAATACCTGCGGGTTACGGACGATTGCGCGGCCCATGGCAACACGCTGGCGCTGGCCGCCGGAGAGTGCCTTCGGCTTGCGGTCCAGGTAGGGCTCGAGGTCAAGGAGCTTGGCGGCTTCACGGACGCGCTCGGCACGCTCTTCCTTGGAAACGCCTGCAATCTTCAGGGCGAAGCCCATGTTGTCGGCCACAGTCATGTGCGGGTACAACGCGTAGTTCTGGAAAACCATTGCGATGTCGCGGTCCTTCGGGGGAACGTCGGTGACATCGCGGTCGCCAATGAGGATCCGGCCTGCGTTGACGTCCTCGAGGCCTGCGAGCATGCGCAGGGAGGTGGACTTACCGCAACCGGAGGGTCCAACGAGGACCAGGAATTCGCCATCGGCGATGTCGATGTTGAGCTTATCGACGGCGGGCTTTTCTGTGCCCGGGTACAGACGCGTAGCGTTATCAAAAGTAACTGTAGCCACAGTTATCAATCCCTTCACCGGCAGGTACGTGCCGGACGATCCGTTGTGAATGGTTCATGTTTGTTCAGTTATGTGCTGCAGATGCTTCCCGGCCGAGGCCAGAAGCCACCGAGTGACGCCGCACGGTTCTTGTGCGCCACATCACAGATGAAGAGTATGTCAGATAGTGTTCGAATTGGTGCAAATGTTACGAACGTCACAAGTGAGCTTGGTAACCCTCACCCTTCCGGATCTTCCTCTGCCACGGCAAGGCTCCGTTCCTGGAGCAGCACTTCGAGCAGTTCTGCCACATGGACAGGAGCCTCCACCCGGTACTGCGCCTGGGTGAAATCAAGGCCCACTTTGACCCCGACATCACCGGACTCCAGCCGCGCGAGTGCGTCCTCGTCCGTGGTGTCGTCGCCGGCGAACAGGACGGCGCTGGCGCCGCTGATCTGCCGCAGGAACGTGACGCCCTCGCCCTTGGACGCGTTCACCACGGAGGTTTCCAGGACCCGTTTTCCGTCCTTGAGGAAAACGCCTTTGCGGTCCTGCAGCAGCGAGCGTGCTGCGGCCACGGCGTCCTCTGCCACGTCGTCGGGCGCCTGGCGGGTGTGCAGTACTACGCCGGCCGGCTTGTCCTCCAGCATGGTGCCGGGTGCCTCCGCAACGATGCCGGCGAGGATGCTGCGCACCTCGGCGAGGAGTGCTTTCTGCTCATCGTCCAGTTCCAGCCCGGCTGATCCCGGGCCCAGCCACGCTTCTGCCCCGTGGCTGCCGATCAGCAGTGTGTCAACCGGTGGCGAGGCGACCTTGCGCAGGCTGGCGAGGGCACGCCCGGAGATGAGTGCCGTCGTCGTACGCGGCAGCACGGCGAGCCCGGCGAAAGCCGTGGCGGCCCGGGGAAGCGGCCGCGCGTCGTCGGCATGCCCCACGATGGGCGCCATGGTTCCGTCGAAGTCCATGGCCACCAGCAGGTGCTCTGTCCCGGCGATGGTGCGAATGGCTTCGCGCAGCTCCGGCGTCAGCGCCAGCTTGCCGTTGCCGGCCCGGCTCTCAGGTGTCATCACGGACCACTTTCTCCTTCAGGGCCTGCAGGAAATCGGCAGACCAGTAGTCCACGTCGTGCTCAAGGATCTGCTTGCGCATGGCCCGCATCCGCCGCGACGCGTCCCGGGGGGACATCTCCACGGCGCGCATGATCGCGTTCTTCAGCCCGTCGATATCGTGCGGATTCATCAGCAGGGCCTGCTTGAGCTGGTCGGCTGCGCCGGCGAACTCGCTGAGCACCAGCGCGCCGTCGTTGTTGGTGCGGGCCGTCACATACTCCTTGGCCACCAGGTTCATGCCGTCCCGCAGGGCCGTGACCAGCATGACGTCGGCGGCCAGGTACAGGGCCACCATCTCCTCCACGGGGTAGCTGTGGTGCAGGTAGCGGACAGCGGTGTTCTCGAGGGTGTCGTAAGTGCCGTTGATGTGGCCCACAGTGCCCTCCACCTCCTCGCGCAGGAGCCGGTACTGCTCAACGCGTTCCCGGCTGGGGCTGGCCACCTGGATCAGGGTGGCGTCGCTGACGGACAGCCTGCCGTCGGCCAGGAGCTCCTCGAAGGCCTTGAGCCGGTGCCGGATGCCTTTGGTGTAGTCCAGCCGGTCCACACCCAGCAGGATGGTTTTCGGGTTGCCGAGGTCCTGGCGGATCTGCCGCGCGCGCTCGATGATCTCCGGCTTCGCGGCCAGCTCGCTGATCTGCTGGACGTCAATGGAGATGGGGAACGCCTGGGCCCTGGCGATGTGGGTGATTTCCCCGTCCTTGCCCTTGACGTGGACCTGCTGCTGCTTGACGCTCGCGCCCAGGAAGCGACGGGCAGAGCGCATGAAGTTGCCCGCGTCGCTCGGCCGCTGGAAGCCCACAAGGTCAGCGCCGAGGAGTCCGTCGATAATGGCCTGGCGCCAGGGCAGCTGGGCGAAGATCTCCGGCGGCGGGAACGGGATGTGGTTAAAGAACCCGATTTTGAGGTCGGGCCGCGCTTCACGGAGCATCCGCGGCACCAGCTGCAGCTGGTAGTCCTGGATCCAGACGGTGGCGCCGTCGTCGGCATGGCGAACGACGGCGTCGGCGAACCTTTTGTTCACCGAGCGGTAGGCGTCCCACCAGGTCCGGTGGAATTCCGGCGGGGCGATGACGTCATGGTAGAGCGGCCACAGGGTGGCGTTGGAGAAGCCTTCGTAGTAGAGCTCGACATCATCGGCGCTGAGCTGGACGGGCACCAGGTCCATGCCGCCGTGGCTGAACGGGTCCACGGTCTCATCGGGGGCGCCGTGCCAGCCGACCCACGCGCCGTCGGTTTTGGTCATCATGGGTGCCAGCGCCGTCACGAGTCCGCCGGGGGAGCGCCGCCAGCCGGAGTCGTCGTCGCCTTCGCCGGGGGCGACCCGGTCCACGGGCAGCCTGTTCGAGACCACCATAAAGTCGTACTTGGTCTCGGCGCTGTGGCCCGCGCCGGCGGCGCCGGATGCGGCTGCGGTGGCGGGTTTTTCCTGGACGGGTGTTTGCATTGCTGCCCCCTGGGGTTGCTTGTGCCTCTTAGCCCACCCTAACGGGACGGAAACTTCCATGCTATTCGTCCGTTGGTCAACCCGGAGGAATACTTGAAACCGCAAGCTCTCAGCTTTCTCCCCTAAAATGATGGGGTTGCCACGAACTGGTCCCCCTCGTCGATCGACCCAAGGAACACATGAGCCCCGCAAACGAAGTACGTAAGTCCAAGGCTGAGCGCACCGCGGAGGCCCGCGAGAAAGCGCGCCTGATCCGCGAAGCGCAGCTGAAAAAGGACAAGCGCAACAAGCTGCTGATCGGGTGGGGGATTGTGGCCGCCGTGGTGGCCATCCTGGTGGTGGTGGCACTGGTGGTGACCACCTCAATGAAGCAGAATGCGCCCATCGCCGACCAAGGGCCCACGCCGGCCAACGGGAATGTGCACGGCGGCGTCACGCTGCTGGCGAACACTGAAGTGGCCAAGCTGGACCCGGCCACTGTTGACGCAGCCGCTGTTGGCGCGCCGCCGCAGGCTGCTCCGGCCGAAGTGGTGGCTCCCGGGGCCGAGGCCGAGGCGGGCAAGCCGGTGAAGGTTGTGCTGTACATCGACTTCATCTGCCCGGTCTGCAAAAACTTTGAGGCCCAGTACAACGAGCAGCTCACGTCCCTGCGCAACGAGGGCAAGATTACGGTGGAATACCGCGCGCTCGGGTTCCTCGACAGCCGCTCCACCACGAATTACTCGTCCCGGGCTGCCAACGCCGCCGCCTGTGTTGTGAACGAATCGCCGGAGAAGTACGCGGAATTTGTGGATGCGCTCTTCGCCAACCAGCCTGCTGAAGGCGGCGCCGGGCTCTCGGACGACAAGCTCAAGAGCATGGCCTCGGACATCGGTGTTGACATCAGCAGCTGCGTGGACGAGAAGACCTACCGGCCGTTCGTGAAGTTCACCACGAAGGAAGCCTCGGCCATCGGCATCACCGGCACACCCACCGTTTTCGTGGAAGGCAAGCAGTGGGGCAAGGGTGAAAGCGCCCAGACCCCGTTCCCCGATTTCCTCCAGGCCGCGATCGACGCGAAGGCCTAAGGGTTTTCCAAGGGCCCGCTTTCCGGATCTGTTCCGGAAGGTGGGCCCTTTTGTTGCCCCCATTCCTCGCGCCCGGCGGTTCTCCCGGCCTTGAAGCAAGGCCGGCGTTTTTACCACCGGGAAGACTTGGGCTAACCTTATCTAGCGCCGTTGAGGCGCCCGTCCGTATGGGCATGCCTCCTTAGCTCAGTTGGCCAGAGCACCGCTCTTGTAAAGCGGGGGTCGTCGGTTCGAATCCGACAGGGGGCTCTATTTTTTGCCCCGGTGCCGGCCGCGCCGGCCTGCTAGCCGCCCGACGGCGGAATGTTGTGGTTCAGGCGCAGGAGATTCTGCGGGTCATATCGGTCCTTGAGGGCCACGAGGCGCTGGTACTTGTCCTGTCCGTAGGCGCTGCGGGCAGCGTCCGGCGCCTGCACTCCCACTTCCGCTCCCAGGAAGTTGACGTATTCGCCCTGCTCCGCGAATGGCTGCATTGTGGAGTAGGCCTTGCGGGCGAATGCTGTCAGCCGTTCGTCCTCGGCCGCGTCATGCCAGAACCCGTAAACGTTCAGCCAGTACCGCGCGGAGCGGTTGGGGAACGCCGTGTCGTCTTCCGGGACGCGGCCGAACGCACCCTCCAGGTGATGGATATCGATGCCCGTTCCCTCCCAGGCCAGCTCGGAAGCGAAGCCCAGTACGGCGTCCACCACCTCCTCGTCCAGGCGGGAGAACGAGACGTTCTTCCAGTAGCCGCGCGACCCCTTGGGGAAGACGGCGTCCATGGCGCTTTGCCATTCGGGCCACGACGTCGGTCCCACCTCCTCGCCGTCGGGCTGGGCAGCGGCGCGGAGCTTGTCCACCAGCGCCAGGCCTGCCTGCTGGTCTTCGGCAACCCAGGCGAATCCGACAGCCATCCACGGCTCGCTGCCCATGCCGAATTCGGCCGGGAGCACCAGGAACGACGTGATCGAGTTCATGTCGTCCGGTAGATCCCGGGTCCAGGCCTCGAAGGCGAGGAGGGCATTTCGCCAGTGCTCCGGCCGGTAAAAGAGGTTGCCGCCCAGCGGTGCGGCCGGCAGGGCGAGAGCGCGGAACGTGAAGGAGGACACCACGCCGAAGTTCCCGCCGCCGCCACGCACTCCCCAGAACAACTCCGGGTTCTCTTCCGCGCTGCCGTGCACGTGGTCGCCGGCAGGGGTGACCACATCCACGGAGTCCAGGTTGTCCAGGCTGAGCCCGCCGGTCCGGGTCAGCCAGCCTACGCCGCCGCCCAGGGTGAGTCCTGCCACTCCCGTTCCGCTGATAACCCCCAGGGGTACCGCAAGGCCATACGCGGCTGTGGCCCGGTCCACGTCCCCAAGGGTCGCTCCGGGCCCGACGACGACCCGCCTGCTTTGCGCATCGATCCGTACCTCCCGGAGGGCTCCCAGATCCAGGACCAGGCCGCCCTCGACCGTGCCGTGGCCGGCGATGTTGTGGCCGCCGCCGCGGACGGCCAGTGCGAGGCCGCTGCGCCGCGCACTGGCCAGGACCAGGTCAATATCGGAGACGGCTCCTGCCCTGGCGATGGCCCGCGGACGCAGATCGACCATGCCGTTCCACACCGCGCGGGCTTCGTCGTACAGGGGATCCTGGGGTTCGATCAACGATCCCTGCAGCTGCCCGCGCAACTCGTGCAGCGACTGCTGGACGTCCGGCTCCGGAAGGTTTTCATGAACTATGGCCATCGCTGATACTTCCAGATCAAAAGGCGGTAAGAATCCAGCAGGAATACCGATGCCGCGATTTTAGGATCGGCCTCTGGGCGGGTCAACAACTTCTTTTGAGGACTGCCTGTCGCCGTATTCGCGTGGGGGATTAATGTGCGTGAGACCGGGACGAAACGCACCCACAACAATGCCTGCGTAGCGTCGCCGGCATGACAACATCATTTCCCGCCCGTGTCCGGGCCTGGCTTGCAGATGCCTTCTACTTTGACACCCCGGGACAGGCTGCCGATGCGATGGCCGATGCCACGAGATGGGGGTGGCTGCCGGCCCTGAGTGGTGTGGCGGCAGGGGCGGACCAGGTCCGCCGAACCCATTCAGAAACCATCCCGGAACCCCGTGAATTGTCTGCTTGAACACACTATTGCGCGGGTGAGGGCATTATGACCTAAACTGCTTCACTGAGGTGCCTGAAATGGTGCTGTGCAGCAACGAAAGTGAACTCGCTATGGCTACCGATTACGATGCTCCACGCAAGCAAGAGGAAGAGTCTCCCGCCGATTCCCTGGAGGCCCTGCAGGCATCCCGCGGCGGCAACGCCCAGACCGCGGTGATCGACGTTGACGAAAACGACACGGCCGAGGGCATCGACCTGCCCGGCGCCGATCTTTCCAACGAGGAACTGACCGTCATCGTTGTTCCCGAGCAGTCGGACGAATTCACCTGCTCATCGTGCTTCCTGGTCCGTCACCGTTCCCAGGTGGCCCGCGAAAAGAACGGCATGAAGTATTGCCGCGAGTGCGAAGGCTAGAACCGCGACACACAACAGCGTAAAAACAGCGCCGGCCGCCCCTTGGGTGGCCGGCGCTGTTTCGTGGTTCCGGCACCGTTATCCGGCATAACGGCCGGGTCCAGAAACGGCACCGGAACGGTTAAGGAGAGCGGCAAAAGCCCGCGGGATTTACAGCGGCGTGATACGGATCCGGGGTTCCTTACGGTTGCACGCCGAAGCGGCCACAACCCTCGTTTCGGGCTCCCGGCACTCCTACGCTTGAGCTATCCAACCGCACCACTTCCCTCTGGATGGCACACACAATGAAGAAACTCCTCCTCTGGCTCACGGCGCTCCTCGCGGCCGCCGGGCTGGGAATCCTGGCACCGGGGCCCGCCTCGGCAGCCACCTCATATTGCGGTCTCGCATGGGGATCCCTGGCCAAGACCGGGCCAGATTTGAGCACCGCCTCCGTCACCAACGTCCGGACCGGGCAGCATTACTGCTTCGACCGGATGGTGGTTGACCTCAATGGCCCCGTCAAGGGCTACACGGTCCGGTACGTCCCGGAGATCATCCAGGACGGCTCGGGCTTCACCATTCCGGTGCAGGGCAGGGCACGCCTGCAGGTCACCGTGAACGCACCTTCGTACGACCAGAAGGGCAACGTCACCTACGCTCCCGCCGCCAAGGCTGAGCTGTCCAACGTGTCCGGCTACCAGACCTTCCGGCAAGTGGTTTATGCCGGAAGCTTCGAAGGCTACACCAGCGTTGGCCTGGGCGTCCGTGCCCGGCTGCCCTACCGGGTCCTGACGCTGGACGGCCCCGGTTCCGGTTCCCGCCTGATTGTGGACGTCGCCCACTTCTGGTGATGGAAACAAAAAAGGTGCCGCACCCCGTTGATCCGGGTTGCGGCACCTTTTTGCGTACGCTTGGGTTTTCCTATTCCGGGACCACCAGGGCCGGGGTGTCCTGCTTCAGGGTCTCACCGCGGAAGAACCGGGGCCGCAGCCGGGACATCACCAGCATGAACACTGCGCCTAGGGCCAGGATGCCCACTCCGAGGACGAACACCAGGCCCACCCCGAACACTTCCGAGCCACTGCCGAACTCCGGTGCCAGGCTGTCCACAGCCGTCTGGAAGAACACCACGAACAGGCCCACGCCACCCAGCACAGGGCAGAGGAACCGCAGCATGAAGTTGCGGAGGCTGCTGAAGACGCTGTTGCGGAAGTACCAGGCACAGGCGATCGCCGTCAGGCCGTAGTAGAAGCAGATCATCAGGCCCAGCGCCAGGATGGTGTCGTTCAGGACGTTTTCGCTGAGCACGTGCATCACTGCATAGAACCCCGCAGACAGGATGCCGGCGGCAACGGTGGCGTAGCCCGGCGTCGCAAACTTCCTGCTCACCCGGCTGAAGGGCTCCGGCAATGCCTCATAGTGGGCCATGGCCAGCAGGCTGCGCGACGGCGACATAAACGTGGACTGCAGCGACGCGGCGGAGCTGGACAGCACGGCGAGGGACATCAGGATGGCGAAGGGACCCATGATGGGGGAGGCCAGGGCCGTGAAGATGTTTTCGTGGTTTTCGGCGTTGTTCAGGCCGTTGCCGGTATCCCCGACGCCGGCGAACATCATGGTGGCGATGCTGACCAGGAGGTAGATGGCCAGGACGATGACGGCGGTCAGGGTGCCGGCCACTCCGGCGGTCTTCTTGCCGTTGGCCGTTTCCTCGTTGACGGTCAGGCAGACGTCCCAGCCCCAGTACACGAAGATTGACAGGGAGATGCCGGCGGCAATCTGGCCGAACGTCTCGATCTTCGTGACATCGAACCAGTCCCAGCTGAACGGGATGGCCGTTTCGGAGGTGGACCAGTTGGCGAAGGCCATGGCGACGAACAGTCCCAGGACCAGCAGCTGGAAGCCCACCAGGCTGTACTGCACCACCTTGGTGGTGTGCAGGCCGCGGTAGCTGACCCACACGGCCAGGGCTACGAACACAAAGCAGGTGAGGACGTTCAGCGGCTTGTTGTCAGCCAGGTCCGCCAGTTCCGGGGAACCCGTGAGCTGGGACAGGAATAGGTAGAAGAAGTCGACGGCGACCCCGGCCAGGTTGGACAGCACAATGATGTTGGCTGCCAGAAGGCCCCAGCCGCCCATCCAGCCGATCCAGGGGCCGAAGGCTTTGGTCACCCAGGTGAAGGTTGTGCCGCTGTCCGGGGAGTCGGCATTGAGCTCCCGGTACGCCAGTGACACCAGGATCATGGGGATAAACCCGATGAGGAAGATGACGGGCAGCTGCAGACCGGCTTCGTTGACGGTGGGTCCCAGTGCGCTGGTGAGCGTGTACGCCGGAGCGATGGTGGAGATGCCCAGGACAACGACGGCGAGGAGCCCCAACTGCCCGCCCTTCAGGCCCTTAGGGGAGACTCCGGAGGGGGTTGCCGGCTGTCCGGCTCCGCCGGCGGAGGCGCCGGTGCGGATGGTTTCTGTCATAACACCACTTTCTGGGAGGCAGCAGGCTGCTGTTGGGTGATGCAGTGGATCCCCCCGCCGCGGGCAAAAAGCTCACGTGCGTCGATGGCGACAATACGCCGTCCGGGGTAGGCCTCTGCGAGGATCTGCAGGGCCTTGTCGTCCTGGGGGTCGTTGAAGCTGCAGGCGATGACGCCGCCGTTGACCACCACGTGGTTGATGTAGCTGTAGTCCACGAAGCCGTCGTGGTCCCGCAGGGTTTCCGGGGCTGGGACTTCGATGATGTTCCACTGCCGCCCGGCGGCGTCGGTGGTGCCCCGGAGGAAGTCGATGATTTCCCGGGAGACCTCGAAGTCCGGGTGTTCCGGGTTTTCCTGCGAGTGGACCAGCAGCGTCCCGGGGGAGGGGATGGCGGCCACGATGTCCACGTGGCCGCGGGTACCGAACCTCTCGGAGTCCCTGGTCAGTCCGCGCGGCAGCCACACAACATGCGTGGCGCCGATGGTACGGGCCAGTTCCTGCTCGACGTCGGACCGGTTGAGGCCGGGATTGCGGCCGGGATCCAGCTGCACGGTCTCCGTGACGAGCACTGTTCCCTGGCCGTCCACCTGGATGCCGCCGCCCTCATTGACCAGTGCTGACACGATGTGGCGGGCGCCGGACCGGCCGGCCACCTCGCCGGCGATCAGGGCGTCCTTGTCCCACCGTGCCCAGTCCTGGCCGCCCCAGCCGTTGAATACCCAGTCCACGGCACCGAGCTGCCCGTCACCGTCCAGGACGAAGGTGGGGCCGATGTCCCGCATCCAGGCGTCATTGAGCGGGGCGGCAAGCACCTCGACGTCGGGGTGCAGGTACGCTGCGGCCCTTTCGACGTCGTCGGGGTCCACCACCATGGTGACCGGCTCGAACTCGACGGCGGCGTTCGCCACAGCTGCCCAGGTGGTCCTGGCCGCATGGGCGGCCTCAGTGGACTCGCCGAGCGTGTAGCCGCCGGCAGGGAATGCCATCCACAGCCGCTCCTGGCGGGCAGTCTCTGCAGGCATCCGCCACTGCGGAGAGGTGGCGGCGTCCAGGTGCGCGGCGGCGGTCACGAGCAGACCTCGGCGAAACCGCGCTCGCCGCCCAGGAGTTCATTCTGGCGGACCGGCTCGGTGAGGCGGCCATAGGTGTCCGGCCGGCGCGTTGCGAGGAACGGGAACAGGGTCAGCCAGTCCTTCCGCTGGTCCAGGTCCAGGTCCGCCACGAGCACAGCGGACTCATCCCGCGGAGCTTGGGCCAGGATGCGGCCGTAGGGGTCGGAGATGAAGGACGAACCGTAGAAGTTCAGTGTGCCTTCGCTGCCCCAGCGGTTCGGGGCGATCATAAAGAGGCCGTTGGCGATGCCGTTGCCCACAATGACCTGCTGCCACAGCGGCTGGGTATCGAAGTCGGGGTGGTCCGGTTCGGAGCCGATGGCGGTGGGGTACACCACGATGTCCGCCCCGCCCAGGGAGTACAGCCGGGCAACCTCGGGGAACCATTCGTCCCAGCAGGTGGGCATTCCCAGCTTCGCGCCGCCAAGTTCGGCGGGAGTGTGGACTTCGTAGGCGTCGGCGGCGGCCGGTCCCTGGCGGAAGAACTTGTCCTCGTAGTATCCGGCGGTGACGGGGATGTGGAGCTTGTGCGTCCTTGCCAGGAGCTCGCCGGCCGGGGAGACCAGGATGGCGGTGTTCAGCCCCAGGCCGTCGTCCTGGCCGTCCGGGTTCTCCGCACGCTGGTACAGGGACGCGTGGACGGATACCCCGTGGCGGCGGGAAGCTTCGGCGGCGAAGCGGAAGGTGGGACCGGTCAGCAGGTCCTCGGCGATGTCTGAGGGCCGGGTCCTGGTGGGTCCTTCGGAAGGGTCATTGTGCGGGCGGGTATCCGCGGGGTAGCGCGAAAGCGTCAGCTCGGGCAGGAAGACCACGGAGGCTCCCAGCCGGGCTGCCCGGCCGATGCCCTCGTCCAGTTCGGCTTCGAGGACGGCATTGTCCGCGTGCCACCGGTGCTGGACCACGCCGACGCGCAAGGCGGGCCGGGCGGACTGCGTTGTCCGGGCCAGGGAAGCGGGTGCGCCGAGGCAGGAAATTTCAATCATGTTTGCTACTCCAGTGAGACGACGGTCACTAAATGAATGACGTTCATTTAGTATGCGGTGCG
Source organism: Pseudarthrobacter sp. fls2-241-R2A-168 (assembly GCF_030209335.1). Lineage (NCBI taxonomy): Bacteria > Bacillati > Actinomycetota > Actinomycetes > Micrococcales > Micrococcaceae > Pseudarthrobacter > Pseudarthrobacter sp. fls2-241-R2A-168. Next base: position 241,216 of record NZ_JARVSG010000010.1, on the reverse strand, counting down.
ACGGCTGCAGATGCAAGGGAAAATATGAATCACGTTCTTTTATGTCACCCAAGGCAGGGTTAGTAAGCTCACTGAGAAATTGCAGCAGGGGTTACCGCCTGCGGTATGGCGGGCTGATAGCGTCGGGAATTACTGGACCAATCGAGGAGGACGCATGAAAGCTTCACCGACACTGACCAACAACCTTCAGGTTGTGCTCGTGGACCTGATTGAACTGCACATCCAGGGCAAGCAGGCCCACTGGAACATCGTGGGAACCAACTTCCGCGACCTCCACCTGCAGTTGGATGAAATCGTGGACGCCGCCCGCCAGTTCGCCGACGATGCGGCCGAGCGGATGCGCGCGCTGCACGCCCTGCCGGACGGGCGGAGCTCCACGGTGGCGGAATCCACCAGCCTTGCCCCCTTCCCTGAGGGGCTCATCAACACCAAGGATGCGATCGAGCGCATCGTGGCCGCCCTGGAGGCAGCCGTGGGCACCATGCGCAAGGTCCATGACGAAGTGGACGAGGAAGACCCCACGTCGGCCGACCTCCTGCACGAATTCATTGCCAAGCTCGAGCAGTTCGCATGGATGGTCAACGCCGAGACGATGAAGGCCACAGCCAGCGTTACGGCGCCCGACTCAAAGTAGCCCACCGCGGCCCACTAGGCATTCGGCGCCCGGTGCCGGACTTCGAAAGTCCGGCACCGGGCGCTGTTTTTGTCTCGTCCGCCTGCCGGCATGCTTCCCCTTAGCCGGCCTTGGGCACCTTCCGCAGGACGACGGCGGCAAGTACTGCCGCCGTCGCCATCAGCACCAGCCCGATCGCCGCGGTGACATGAACTCCTGAGTCGAAGGCGGCGCCGGCAGCCTGCCGCAGGGCGTCGGCCATCGGAGCGGGAAGCCCCGCCGCCAGTTCCATGGCTCCGGCAAGGGTCTGCCCGGCGTGTGCAGCGCCCTGGCCGCTGGCGGCTTCGGCGATGCCGGCCGGTAGCCGCAGGTTGTGCTGGTAGGAGGCCGTGAGGATCGAGCCCAGCACCGCCGTGCCGAGCAGTGCACCAACTTCGTATCCGGTTTCGGAAATGGCCGACGCGGCTCCGGACTTCTCCGCCGGAACACTTCCGAGGATGAGGTCGTTGGAGATGGTCTCCGCCGTCCCCACTCCCAGCGCCAGGACCAGCAGGGCTGCCAGCAGGAGCACCGGGCCGTTCTCGTGGCTGCCGAATGCCACCAGGCTGTACCCGGCAGCGCTCATGGCGAGACCGGCGCCCACCACGAAGCCAGGGCGGATCTTCCGGACCAGCGGCACCACCGCGAGGCCCGCCACCACGGTGGCCACCAGGGCCGGAATCATGGCCACTCCTGCGGCCGAGGGGGACATGCCTTCAAGTAGTTGAAGGTGCTGGGCCAGGAAGAGGATAAAGCCGTTGAAGGAGAACAGGGCCAGGATGTTCGCCGTGATGGCCATGCTGAATACCCGGTTCCGGAACAGCGACATGTCCAGCAAGGGGCTGTCCAGCCGGTGTTGGCGGCGGACAAAGGCGGCGCCCATGGCCAGCCCGAAGGCGATGCTTCCCAGGGCCGCGGGGTTTGGTCCTTCGGTGGCGTACTCCTTGATGCCGTAGACCACCGGCACCATGGTCAACAGCGAAAGCAGGATGCTCGGCGCATCCACCCTGCCCGGGTTGGGGTCGCGGGACTCCGGAATAAACGCCGGGCCAAATGCCAGCAGCGGAAGCATGATGGGCACTGCCACCAGGAGGACTGCTCCCCACCAGAACTGTTCCACCAGCCAGCCGCCGAAGATCGGCCCCAGGGCGGCACCGCCGGAAAACCCGGCGGCCCAGATGGCGATGGCCAGCCGGCGGCGGTTGGGGTCCGGGAAGATGTTCCGGATCAAGGACAGCGTGGAGGGCATCAGCATGGCTCCGAAGAACCCCAGTGCGGCGCGGCCTGCGATCAGCCAGCCGGCGCTGGGAGCGAAAGCCGTTGCGGCTGACACTGCGGCGAAGCCGATGCTGCCGATGATCAGCAGCCGGCGCCGCCCGATCCGGTCACCCAGGCTGCCCATGGCAACCAGCAGCCCGGCCAGCACGAGCGGGTAGGCATCCACGATCCACAGCAGTTCGACGCCGGAGGTGTCCAGTGCCCGCGCTATCGCGGGCAGCGCGAACGTCAGTGCCGTGTTGTCGACGGCGACGAGGAGGACCGGGAACATCAGAAGCGCCAGCGCGAGCCAGTCGCGCCCCGCCCTCCGGGGTGAAACAGGTGCCTGACCCGCTGTGGCGTTCAGGCGGGTGTGGTTTTGCTGCGATGCGGAGGAAGCGGTCATCGTTTAACTATACCGTCCGGACGGTACAGTTAAGAAACCCGTTCCCGTCAATGCATGATTGGAACCATGGCCAGAAAACCCGTGGCGCGGGACGCAGTCCTCGATGCCTTTGAAGAACTCCTGATCGATGTGGGGGAGCGTGCCGCCACCCTGGACGCCGTGGCGAAGCGGGCAGGCGTCTCCAAGGGCGGGCTGCTGTACCACTTCCCCAACAAGGAAACGCTGATCGCGGCCACCCTTGAACGGCTGGACCGCCTGGCGGGGGAGGACCTTGACGCCATGGCGGCGGCACCGGAAGGGGCGGCCGCCTATTTCATCCGGTCATCGCTCTGGTCCGACACCCCCATGGACCGGTCCTTCGTCGCCGCCACGCGCCTGGCTGAAGTGGCCCACGAGGAAGCACGCCGCCGCTTCGCTGCGATCCAGCACCAGTGGCTGGAGCTCATCGGCAAGGATGTGGGCCCGGCCATGGCAAAAGCTGTCCTCTACATGGGGGACGGGCTGTACTTCAATGCCATGTGGGAGAGCGGGCCGTCCGGAAAGCCCGGAAGCCGGGAGGCGGATGTGAAGGAACTGCTGGCCGCCGTCGACCGGCTGCGGGGCTAGCCGTTCATTTGCCCGGGGGACGGCGGCGTAGGAGAATTGGTCCATGTGCCGGCCGTTCCGGCAGCCAGCAAAAACAACCTAATTGAATAGCCTTTGATCTGCGGCGGGAGAGTTCTGCCAGAAGGTACAAGCAGGCGCCGTAGGAGCAATACCTCCCCAGGAATCTCACAGGCCCATGTACCGCCGCGGCGAGGCACCTCTGGAAAGCAGCACGCTGTCCGCCCCGGGAAACCGTCCCGGTTCCTGGACTGCTGTGCTCACCGACGGTGCAAGCGGGACCGGCGCAAGCAGGGACCGCGGAAACTCTCAGGTCCAGTTACAGAGCGGGGAGGACCCGAATCGATGTGGCGTACCCTGCGCCGCCTTATGTATGGAGTTCCTCGTGACTGCTATTTCGGCCTCCGCCATTCCAGCCTCCGCCAATCCCGCCACTGCTCCGGCTGCCACCTTCGTTGACCGGCATATCGGCGCCCGCCGCCAGGCCGACGTCGACACCATGCTTAAAGCCGTCGGCTACGACACCGTGGACGCACTGGTTGATACCGCCGTGCCCAAGGACATCCGCCAGGATTCGGCACTGGCACTGGCCGGCGCCCTGAGCGAAGTCGAGGCGCTCGCTGAGCTGCGGCGGCTGGCGGCGAAGAACAAGACCGCTGTGCAGATGATCGGCCAGGGCTACTACGACACCGTGACCCCGCCGGTGATCCGCCGCAACATTCTTGAGGGCCCGGCCTGGTACACCGCTTACACGCCCTACCAGCCCGAGATATCCCAGGGCCGCCTCGAAGCACTGCTGAATTTCCAGTCCATGGTCGAGGACCTGGTGGGGCTGCCGATCGCCAATGCTTCCCTGCTGGACGAAGCCACCGCCGTCGCCGAGGCCGTGCTGATGATGCGCCGGGCCAACAAGAACGCAGCCGCCCGGGACGGCAAGACGGTGCTGGATGCGGACTGCCTGCCGCAGACTATCGCCATCGTCAAGGGCCGCGCCGAGGCGCTCGGCTTCGAGGTGGAGGTCGCCGACCTCGCCCAGGGACTACCCGACGGCGCCGTCAACGGCGTTGTCCTCCAGCAGCCCGGCGCCTCCGGCCGGGTCTTTGACCACACCGCGGTCATCGCCGAGGCGAAGGAACGCGGAGCCCTGGTGACTGTTGCCGCCGACCTCCTGGCCCTCACCCTCATTACGCCTCCCGGCGAGCAGGGCGCCGACATCGCCGTCGGCTCCGCCCAGCGTTTTGGCGTCCCGCTGTTCTACGGCGGCCCGCACGCCGCCTACATGGCGGTGCAGAAGGGCCTGGAACGCTCCATGCCCGGCCGCCTGGTGGGGGTTTCCAAGGACAACGCCGGAGTGCCCGCCTACCGTCTGGCCCTCCAGACCCGCGAACAGCACATCCGCCGTGAGAAGGCCACCTCCAACATCTGCACCGCCCAGGCGCTGCTGGCGATCGTTGCCTCGATGTACGCGGTGTACCACGGCCCGGAGGGCCTGAAGGCGATCGCCCGGTCCGCGCACACCCACGCCAAGACTCTCGCAGCGTCCCTCAAAGCCGCCGGCTTCGACGTGCTGCACACCAGCTTCTTCGACACCGTGACGGTCTCCGTCCCCGGGAAGGCCGCGGGCATCGTCGCCGCCGCCGAAGCCAAGGGCATCAACCTGCGCAGCATTGATGCGGACACGGTGGGCTTCTCCACCGATGAAACGACGACGGCGGCAATCGTCGACGGCGTCCTGGCCGCCTTTGGCGCCACCCAGGCAGAGGTGACGGACGGTTTCGCCCTGGACGCCGCCGTCGAACGTTCCTCCGACTTCCTGCAGCACCCGGTGTTCAACACCCACCGCTCGGAGACCCAGCTCCTGCGCTACATCCGGAAGCTTTCTGACCGGGACCTGGCGCTGGACCGCACCATGATCCCGCTGGGCTCCTGCACCATGAAGTTGAACGCCACCGCCGAGATGGAAGCCATTTCCTGGCCCGAGTTCGCTTCAATCCACCCGTTCGCCCCGGACTCCCAGACCGAGGGCTGGCGCGAACTCATTGCGGACCTGGAAGCACAGCTGACAGAGATCACCGGGTATGACCAGGTATCCATCCAGCCGAACGCCGGGTCGCAGGGCGAGCTCGCGGGCCTGTTGGCGATCCGCGGGTACCACCACTCCCGTGGTGATCAGCAGCGCAACATCTGCCTGATCCCGGCTTCCGCCCACGGCACCAACGCCGCTTCCGCTGTGCTCGCGGGCATGAAGGTTGTTGTCGTCGCTACTGCTGCCGACGGCACCATCGATCACGCCGACCTGTACGCCAAGATCGAGGCACACAAGGACGCCCTGTCCTGCATCATGATCACCTACCCGTCCACCCACGGTGTGTACGACGCCGACGTCCGCGAAGTCTGCGACGCCATCCACGCGGCCGGCGGCCAGGTGTACATCGACGGTGCCAACCTGAACGCCCTGGTGGGGCTGGCGCAGCCGGGCAAGTTCGGCGGCGACGTCTCGCACCTTAACCTGCACAAGACCTTCTGCATCCCGCACGGCGGCGGCGGACCCGGCGTCGGACCGGTTGCTGCCAAGGCACACCTCGCACCGTTTATGCCCGGCAACGCGGCCACGTGGACCGAAGGAAACGACGTGCCGATCTCCGCGTCCAAGTACGGCTCCGCGGGCGTGCTGCCCATCTCCTGGGCCTACGTGAAGCTGATGGGCGGACAGGGGCTCACCGAAGCCACCAAGTCCGCGCTGCTGGCAGCAAACTACGTCGCCGCCCGGCTGAATGACTTCTTCCCCGTCCTGTACACCGGTGAAGGGGGACTGGTAGCCCACGAGTGCATCCTGGACCTGCGCGAGCTGACCGCCAAGACCGGCGTCACCGCGGAGGACGTGGCCAAGCGCCTCATCGACTACGGCTTCCACGCTCCCACCCTGGCGTTCCCCGTGGCGGGCACCCTCATGGTGGAGCCCACGGAATCCGAGGATCTTGGCGAGATTGACCGCTTCATTGAGGCGATGATCTCCATCCGCGCCGAAATCGACCAGGTGGCGAACGGCGAGTTCTCCGTGGAGGACAGCCCGCTGCGCAACGCCCCGCACACGGCGGCCGCCGCCATCAGCAGCGACTGGGACCGCGCCTACCCGCGCGAACAGGCGGTGTTCCCGGTGAAGTCGCTTAAGCAGGACAAGTACTTCCCGCCGGTAGGCCGCATCGATGGTGCGGCTGGCGACCGCAACCTGGTCTGCTCCTGCCCGCCGCTGTCCGAGTTCGAGGATTCGACAAGCTCAACCACCGGCTTGGAAGGCTGAGCACATGAGTGAGAAGTACACGGCCCTCTATGAGGAGCACAAGAAGCTCGGTGCCTCCTTTACCGACTTCGGCGGCTGGCAGATGCCCCTGAAGTACAGCTCCGAGCTCGCCGAGCACCACGCCGTCCGCAAGAGCGCCGGGCTGTTCGACCTCTCCCACATGGGCGAGGTATGGGTCAGCGGGCCGGACGCCGGCGCCTTCCTGGACTACGCCCTGGTGGGAAAAATTTCCGCGATGCCCGTGGGCAAAGCCAAATACTCTTTGATCTGCAACGAGGACGGCGGCATCATCGACGACCTCATCACCTACCGGCGGCCACCGGCTGCTGACGGCACCGATGTCTTCCTGGTGGTCCCCAACGCCGGCAACGCCGCGGTGGTGGCCGCTGAACTGGCCAAGCGGGCTGCCGGGTTCGACGTGCAGGTGGACGACGCTTCCGATGCCACTTCCCTGATCGCTGTGCAGGGCTCCAAGGCGCAGGAACTGCTGCTCCGCCTGGTCCCTGCCGCGCAGCACAGCCTCGTGACGGACCTGAAGTACTACGCCGCCGTCGAAGTCCCGTTCCTGGTGGGCGGCGCAGGACTGGACCTGCTGCTCGCCCGGACCGGCTACACCGGCGAGGACGGTTTCGAGATCTTTGTGTCCAACGACGACGCCCCCGGGCTTTGGCAGGCGCTCGTCGCCATCGCCGACGACGGCGAGCTGACGCCCGCGGGCCTGGCCTCCCGCGACTCCCTCCGGCTCGAAGCGGGAATGCCCCTCTACGGCAACGAGCTGTCGCTGCAGGGCGACCCGTTCGCAGCAGGCCTGGGGCCCGTCGTCGCGTTGTCCAAGGAAGGTGACTTCGTGGGCAAGGCCGCCCTGGCAGCCAAGAAGGAAGCGGGCGCCGGTTCCACTGCCGGGCGCAGGCTCGTCGGGCTCAAGGGATTGGGGCGCCGGGCCGGCCGCGCCCACTACCCGGTCCTCAAGGACGGCAACGTCGTCGGCGAAGTCACCTCCGGCCAGCCCTCGCCCACCCTCGGCTACCCCATCGCCATGGCATACGTCGACGTCGGGTTCACCCAGCCCGGCACGCCACTGCACATCGATCTGCGCGGCAAGGCAGAGCCCTTCGAAGTCGTCGACCTCCCGTTCTACAAGCGCTCCAAGTAGTTCTCCGGTCCGTGGTTGAGTCCGGTCCCGCCGGACCGGACTTTTCACGCGTGCTTACTTGGGTGCCTGGCTGTGGTCACCATTGGCCCGTCGGGTGCGGCAGGTCACCGATTCCGTGGGCTGCGGGTTGCGTCCGGGCGCACCGGACCGGACTTTTCACGCGTGCTGCTCGTTCCTCGCTTTGACGCACGCTTTCGAAAAGCCCGGCTCCGCCGTGCCCTCGTGGTCAGGTCACCGTCCCGGTGGTTGAGCTTGTCGAAACCTCAGGGCAGGCGACGACTAATCTCGGTGGATGAGTCGTTGGGCTGCGGGTTGCGTCCGGGCGGACGGACACATCATCTTGGGCGGTTAAATCCCTCGAGACTGAGGGGTTCGTCCTGCCTGGCCGTGATTGCGCTTGTTGGAGACTGGACCCTGCAGCACTCTGGCGACGTGTTTGTTTTTCTGGACTGTTGGCCTCGAAAACTGAACCTGCTTTGGCGGCTGTGGGGATTCCGGAAGCGTACGTCAGAGGCGAGGAACGAGCCAGTACGCGGAGGAATCCGCACAGCCGCACCCAACCCGGCCACGAAGAGTTTTCAAACAACAAACAAAGGAAAAACACACATGGCAAAAGTTGCCGCAGACTTGCAGTACTCCGACGAGCACGAGTGGGTGGCCCGGGAGGGTGGGAACCTTGTGTCGATCGGGATTTCCGCTGTCGCTGCGGATGCCCTCGGCGACATCGTCTACGTGGACCTGCCCGAGGTGGGTGCCACGGTGACGGCGGGGGAGACCTGTGGTGAAGTGGAGTCCACGAAGTCGGTCTCCGATTTGTACTCGCCAGTGACGGGTGAGGTGGTGGAGATCAATACTGGAGTTGTGGATGATCCCGCGCTGATCAACAACGATCCCTATGGGGCCGGCTGGCTCTTCAAGGTAGCTGCCGAGTCCGAAGGACCCCTGCTGTCCGCGCAGGAGTACGCGTCCAAAAATGGCGGGGACCTGTAATCCCCGTCAAGCAGCACCAAACCTCTATTAAGGATTTACGCACATGGCTGTTGGTGTCTTTGATCTCTTCTCCATCGGGATCGGGCCTTCGAGTTCGCACACCGTAGGGCCGATGCGCGCTGCCGCCGTCTTCGCCGAGGAGCTGAAGTCCTCCGGAGCGCTGGACCGTGTGGCATCGCTGCGGGTGGACCTCTATGGTTCCCTCGCGGCGACCGGCCACGGGCACGGCACCATGACCGCGATCCTGCTGGGACTGGAGGGCTTCCACCCGGAGCTGATCCTGCCCGACGAGGTGGAGGAACGGCTCGCGGCCATTGCCGAAACCGGAATCCTGAAGCTGGCCGGTGAGGTGCCCCTGCCGTATGGGGTGAAGGACATGGTGCTGCGGCCGCTGACCATCCTGCCGCGGCACACCAACGGCATGACCTTCACCATCTTCGACGCCGAGGACGAGATCCTGCACACCGCCACATTCTTCTCCGTGGGCGGCGGCTTCATAGTCCGGGAAGGCGAGGAGGACGCTGCACGGCAACAGTTGGAGGAGTCGAAGAAAGAACTTCCGCTGCCGTTCCGGACCGCCGCGGAACTTTTGGGCCGCAGCCAGTCCAAAGGACTTTCCATTGCCGACATCATGCTGGTCAACGAGAAGGCCTCCCGCTCCGAAGAGGACATCCGCGAGGGCCTGCTGCACATCTGGTCGGTGATGGAGGACTGCGTGCAGGTGTCCCTGAAGCGTGAAGGGCTGCTGCCCGGGGGACTGAAGGTCCGCCGTCGTGCGCCTGATTGGCATGACCGCCTGCTGAAGGAAGACAAGGACCGGGACCCCAAGTATTGGCAGGAGTGGGTTAACTTGATCGCGCTGGCGGTGAACGAGGAAAACGCCTCCGGCGGCCGGGTGGTCACCGCCCCCACCAACGGCGCGGCCGGGATCATCCCGGCGGTGCTGTACTACGCCCTGCATTACGCCCCCGGGATGGAGAATGCCACCCAGGAGGACCGCGACGACGTTGTGGTCAAGTTCCTGCTCACCGCGGGCGCCGTCGGGGTGCTGTACAAGGAGCAGGCCTCGATTTCCGGGGCTGAGGTGGGCTGCCAGGGCGAGGTGGGATCGGCGTCGTCCATGGCGGCTGCCGGCCTGGCCGAGGTGATGGGCGGAACTCCGGCGCAGGTGGAAAACGCGGCGGAGATCGCGATGGAGCACAACCTGGGGCTGACCTGCGATCCGATCGGTGGACTGGTGCAGGTGCCCTGCATCGAACGGAACGCGATCGCCGCGGCGAAGGCCATCAACGCCGCGAAGATGGCGCTCTGGGGTGACGGCTCCCACCGGGTCTCGCTGGATGAGGTCATCGTGACCATGCGCGAGACCGGCAAGGACATGAGCTCCAAATACAAGGAAACGGCCATGGGCGGCCTCGCCGTCAACGTGGCCGTGTGTTAGGAGCGGCCTGAAAGCGACAGGTGGACCGCCCCTCAGTTGTGGAGGGCGGCCCACCAGTTAAGCGTTGCGGCGAACACCAGCCAGGACACGTAGGGCAGGAGGAGTACGCCTGCCGTGCGGCTGACGGGGCCAAAAGCCAGCACAGTAACCGCGACGGCGGCGATCAGGGCAATGATGATGGCCAGAGCCAGCCACAGGGCAGCTCCGCCGATGGCGGGGTAGAGGCCGAAGAACACGGGCGTCCACGCAAGGTTCAAGGCAAGCTGGAGGCCATATAGTCCCAAGGCGCGCGGGGTGCCGGGTTCCTGCTTGCGCCACACCAGCCAGGCGGCCACGGCCATCCCGGTATAGAGAAAAGTCCAGACCGGGCCGAACACCCAGTTCGGCGGTGACCAGGGCGCCTTGTCCGCGGCGGCGTACCAGCCGCTCACGTTGTTGAAGGTGGCGAGCGAGCCGAGACCCGCAACAAGGAACGATGCAGCCACGAAGGCAACCAACACCAGGACCTGCCTGCTGATGCCCGGCGGTTCCTGATTTTTCCGCGGGGATGGTTCCACCTGCTGCATGCCCCAACCCTTGCCAAGAGCCTCGCTGGAGTCAAGGCAACAGGGCCGGCTCCAGCTTTGAGATGCGGCTCGAGTCCGCTCGACTGAAAAGCCGCCGTGCCGCCAGGCTTTAGACTTGAGGCTGCATGTCCGCACGCAGCCACGAGTACAGAACCGCGCACAACCCCCGATTGGACACGGCCCCTTTGCGAGAATTCACCGCACGTTTTGCCACAGCCGAGGAAATTGAAAACTGGGACAAGCACGTCACGGCCAACCCGAACGGCGGCAACATGCTGCAGTCCGCCGCGTACGCGACGGTAAAAAACGGCGCTGGCTGGAAAGTCCGGTTCCTGGTCCTGGAAAGCCCTGGCTCTGCCAGCTACAACCTGGTGCTGGAGAAAAAGTTTCCGGTCATGGGCCGGCTCTGGTACCTCATCAAGGGCCCTGACCTGGCAGCTGCCGGGGACCTCGGGGCAGCGCTGGAAGCCTGCGCAGCCTTTGTCCGCGACAGGAAACTCAACGTCTTCACCATCAAGATCGAACCGGACATCGTGGACTCCGACGATGCCCAGGCGCACTTGGCCGCCACCGGCCTAGTGAAGGCCCCCAACATCCAGTCCAACGACTCCACCGCGCTGCTGGACATCTCCGGCGCCGAAGAAACAGTCTTCAAAGCAATCTCCTCCCGGGCCCGCAACGCCATCCGCCGCGCTGAACGGGAAGGCTGCGAGGTGCTGCGGGAAGAACCCGGGCCCGCAACCTACCGTGCGCTTTATGACCTCATGGCGGACACTGTGAACGCCAAGGGCTCCATGCCCCTGCGCAGCTACGAGTACTACGCGGCGTTCTGGGACGAGTTCTGCAGCCGCGGCCAGGGCAACTTCTTTTTCGTCTACGAGGACGACAAACCCAGCGTGGGCGCCTTCGTGATCAATTACGGCGCCAAAGCAACGTACAAGGACGGCGGTTCCACCCAGAACCGCAAACAGTACGGCGATTCGCACCTGGTCCAGTGGGCAGCCATCCGGCGGATGCAGGAACTTGGCTGCACTGAATACGACTTCTGTGGCACACCGCCTGCCTCCCGGATCAAGGACAAGAGCCACAACCTGTACGGCATGGGGATGTTCAAGACCAGCTTCACCAAAACCGTCACGGATTTTGTGGGCTGCCACGACTACATCCTTGCCCCGCTCCGCCACCGCCTCTGGGTCAACGGCGCAGAAAAGGTCTTCCGCCGGATTGAAACGGCGCGGACCGGCCAGCAGTTCTACTGACCGCAGCCCCGGCGCAGGCTTAGTCCGCAGGCTGAACCCCGGACTGTAAACAAGGCCGCGCCCGCATACCCGTCCCTGATCCAGCGGCTTTCCTGTTAGCCGCACACCGTGAATAAGGAAATCCCTTGAATCCAGTCACCACCGGCACCGATCTTGAATTTGCCATCCTCAGCGACTCAGAGTTCGAGGCCTTTGCGGTCAAGCACCCGCAAAACAGCTTCCTCCAGTCCGTCGACTTCGCCCGATTCCAGCGCGCCCGCGGCCAGCAGGTGGAGCTCTTTGGCATCCGGCGCGGCGGCGAACTGGTGGCTGCCGGGAAGCTGAACTACACCACTACGCGGCTGGGGTACACGGTGTGTGAATGCGCCAAGGGTCCCCTGATGGACTACACGGACCTCGAACTGGTGCGGGACGTCGTCGGACTCCTCCGCCGGCGGGCTGCGGAGCGCAAAGCCGCGGAACTGCGGATTTCCCCCAACCTGAAGTACATCGCCCGCGACGAGGACGGTGCAGAGCACCCGGAGGTTGAGGACAACCGCCCGCTGGTGTCACGGCTGTCCGGCCTGGGCTTCCAACACCAGGGACTGGAGATGAACTTCGTCAACGTGAACTGGATGTTCATCAAGGACCTGACCGGAATCACGGACGCCGAAGAGCTCATCATGGGCACGAGCTACCGGACGCGCAAGGCCATCCGGAAAGCTGAGAAAAATGGCGTCTTCCTGGAACAGGCCACGCTGGAAACCCTGGACGAGTTCTACGGTGCGCTGAGTAAGGCCGGGGACGAAAAGGGATTCGTCTACCGCGAGCGCGCCTACTACGAGCACCTGCTCCGGACCACGTCCCCGGAATTCACCAAGCTCATGATGGCGAAGATCGACATCCCGGCCTACCGGAAATCCATCACCGAGCGGATGGCGGCCGAATCAGCCACCGCGGCGGAGTTGCGCCGTGAGGTGGAAGAGACCGGCAGCAAGAAAAAGGCGAACCGGCTCAAGGTGGTCCAGGACCTCGTGGACAGCTACGAGCGGAGCCTGACGGACATCGAGCGGTTCCCCGACTCCGTGGGTGTTGCCACTGTGGCCGCCATCCACTTCGTCTGCTACGGGGACGAAGTGGTGTGCGTGATCGGCGGCACCGTGCAGGACTACATCTACTTCAACGGGGCCACGTCGCTCTACTGGGGAATGATGCTGCACGCGCTGGAAAAGGGATACCCGCGGTACAACTTCTACGGAACGTTCGGCATTTCCGGGCAGGACGAGGAAGGCCACGGCGGCTACGAGTTCAAAAAGGGTTTCGGCGGAGAAGTGGTCCAGCTGGTGGGTGACTTCGTGATGCCGGTCCGGCCCGCCGTCTTCCACGCCAACCGCCTGGCCCGGACCGCCGTGGCAACAGCCCGCACGGTGCTGGGCAAGCTGCCCCTGAGGCGTACGGCCTGAAAGACTGGTCACAACACCGCACCGGGACACTGCACCGCACTGGGAGGAGGCAACCATGACTGACCAGCCTGAGTACCCCGGGCGCAGGCCGCAGACGGACGGCCTGCCCAAAACGGAGCCACTGACAGCCTCCCAGGCGCGCCAGAACGCCGCCGCGAAAAGAATGCTGCGCCGCCTGGTCCAGGGCGAAAGCCCGCCTACCGCTCCTTTGAGCATCGTGGACCGGCTCACCGGCAGCCCCTACGCCAACCCGATGATCCAGGTGGGCGGCGTCGACACCTCTGCCCGCAAGACCCTCGACTTCGTCCTGCACCTGGCCGAGACGATGTTCCGCTATGGCGCCGGTGCGTTGGAGGTGGAAACCAGCATCATCGCCGTCACCGCGGCGCTGGGGCTGAAGAACATCGAAGTGGACATCACCAACCAGTCCGTCGGCATCAACTACGCTCCCAAGGACCAGACACCCATCGCGCTGCTGCGCGTGGTGCGCTCCTGGACCAATAACTACGCGGGCCTGGCCAAGGTCCACCAGCTGGTCACGGACATCGTGGCTGGGGGAGTGGGCCGTGACGAGGCTATCCGCCGGCTGGATGAGGCGATCACCAGCCCTAAACCGTTCCCGCGGTGGCTGGTCACGGTGGCGTTCGGGACCTTCGCGGCGGTCTTCGTGGGCGTCCTGGGCGGCGGGCCGGTGTCTTCGGCCATCGCCTTTGTGGCCAACATTGGCATCAGCCTGCTGGCCCGCCAACTGGGCCGGTGGCGGGTGCCGGACTTCTTCATCACCGCCAGCTGTTCGTTTGTGGTGACACAGCTGGCGCTGCTGCTTTGGCAGTTCGGGCTGACAACATCGCCGGCCATCGTGGTGGTGGGCGGAATCCTGCTGCTCCTGCCCACGGGACGCCTCGTCTCCTCGGTGCAGGATGCGATCAACGGCTTCCCCGTTACGGCTGCGGGACGGTTCCTGTCAACGCTGCTGACGTTCGGCGCCATCGTTGCGGGCATCGCCGTCGCCTTCGTGGTGGGCGAGCTGACAGGCATGCAGCGGATCGATGTCACGGAGACGTTCCCGCCGGCCTACGACCTCTGGGTCCTGGTGATCTTCGTGGCGGTGGCCGTGATGGCCATCGGGATTACGGAGCAGACCACCTGGAAGCTGCTGCTGCCCACGGCGGGAGTGGGAGTGGCGGGCTACTTCGTGCTGCTCGCCGCCGGCCAGCTGGGAGTCGGGGACCGGTTCTCGCCCGCGCTGGCTGCCGTAGTGATCGGCCTGCTGGCCCGCGTGGTTGCCCTGCGGATGGGGGCACCGCAGCTTGTGGTGGCCGTGCCGGCCGCCTTGATCCTGCTGCCGGGCCTGACCATCTTCCGGTCCATGTATGTGCTCACCATCGAGGAAGCCGAGATCCTCCTCGGCGCCGGCGGGATGCTCAATGCCGGTGCGATTGTCCTGGGAACGGCGGGCGGGATCGTCCTCGGCGACACGCTTGCCCGGCCGCTGACCAGGAGCCTGGCGAGCAACGAGCGGCGCCGGGCCCGCCGCCGCTGACTAGATCTGGCCGACCGGCAGCTTCTTCTCCGCCTGGAACACGTCCTCCACCCGGCCCTTGGCCCAGTAGCCCGAGAGCGAGACCTGCTTGCGGTCGAGGCCGCGCTGCTTGAAAAAGACGTCGCGCAGGGCCTTCATGTAGCCACGCTCGCCATGGGCGAACACGTCCACGCGGCCGGCAGGCCACGCGGCATCGGCCACGGCCTGGACCAGGAGGTTGCTCTCGCCGGCAGGGACGCCGTTGCGGGTGAGCCAGCGCAGTTCAAATCCCGGCGGGGCAGCGATGGGCTGGATGTCAGCGTCGGAATCCACCTCAAGGAAGGCCAGGCCTGTGGCTTCGGCCGGCAGCGACTCGATGACTGCCGCGATGGCCGGCAGTGCAGCCTCATCGCCGGCGAAAAGGTACCAGTCCGCGTCGGGTGCGGGATTGTAGGCGCCACCCGGGCCGGTGAACGTCAGGGTGTCGCCCGGCTGCGCCTGCGCGGCCCATGGACCCGCCAGGCCCTCGTCGCCGTGCACCACAAAGTCGATGGCCAGTTCGCGGGCTGCCTCGTCCACCCAGCGGACGGTATAGGTGCGGGTGAAGGGCCACTGTTCCCGCGGCATGGTTTCGCGGACGCTCCACAGGTCCAGGGGGGAGGGGTACTCGATGCCCGGCTGCGGGAAAACAATCTTGACGTAGCGGTCAACGAAGTCGTTGTTGGAGAAGTCTGCGAAGCCGTCCCCGCCGGCAACAATCCGGACCATGTGCGGGGACAGTTCTTCCCTCCGGATCACTGTGAGATTGACCTGCGGACGGCTTTTTTTGGTGGCGCTGGTGGCGGCGGGCACGGTGCTCATAAGGCAAGCCTAAGCTAGGGGACTGGCGGGAGCTCCCAGGTTACGTCCGGCGCACCCTGGCTGCGCAGGAGTTCGTTCACCCGGCTGAAGGGGCGGGAACCAAAAAAGCCGCGGGACGCGGACAACGGGCTGGGGTGGGCGCTCGCCACCGCGGGCGCCCCGTCCAACAGAGGGCGGACGCTGTCCGCGTCCTTGCCCCACAGCACTGCAACGAGGGGCTGCCGTGACCCGTCCGGACGGCGCCGGCCTGCGACGGCGGTGACGGCCGCCGTCGTGATCTTCTCCCAGCCTTTGCCGCGGTGCGAGCCGGGGGAGCCCGCCCGCACCGTCATCACCCGGTTCAGGAGCAGCACACCCTGGTCTGCCCAGCCGGACAAGTCCCCGTGCACCCGGGCGGGCACACCGAGATCCGCTTCCAGCTCGCGGTAGATATTTGCCAGGCTCCGCGGAATGGGCCGCGTGCGAGGGTCAACCGAAAAGGAAAGCCCCACCGCATGCCCCGGCGTGGGGTAGGGGTCCTGGCCAACAATGAGCACCTTCACGTCCGCGAGCGGCTGCCGGAAGGCCCGCAGGACGTTCGACGGCGCCGGCAGGACCTGGTGCCCCGCTGCCACTTCGCCGGCAAGGAAGGTCAGTACGTGGCGGAGTTCGCTTTCAACTCCCGCCAGAGCAGCAGCCCAGTCAGGTGCCATAAGCTCATCCAGGGGGAGCAGCGCCAGCTCCGCGAAACCCACTGCATCCGCCGGTTGCTGCGCCAGGTCGAACAAAGCATCTGATTCAAACACCGTCCCATTCTTGCAGGGACGCCCAGGGTGAGGGGCCGGCAGCCAGGCCGTGTGCAAATGACATTGGTGTTATTCGCCCGTAGCATGGGGGTCAGACATTTTTGTAAACCAGCAAAGGAGTATGCAGTGGCGGAGCCAGCCCGGGAGCACCTGCCGGAGCAGGAACCACGGCATTCACTCCTGGCCGATTTCTCGCTCCGTGACTCGCCGCTGAGCGAGCGGGAGCAGCAGATGCTCGCCCTCGAACGGCAGTGGTGGAAGTACGCCGGTGCCAAGGAGCAGGCCATCCGGGAGCTCTTTGACCTCTCCGCGACCCACTATTACCAGCTGCTCAATGCCCTCATCGATACCGAGGATGCGCTGGCCCACGATCCCATGCTGGTCAAGCGATTGCGTAGACTACGTACGTCGCGTCACCGTGCACGTACTGCACGGCGCCTGGGGTCCGACGCGTAAGACGCTCCCGCTGTGCCCTCCAGCAGCAAACCAACAAGGATGTCATCCACCATGACCAGATATGCCCGCGATGAATTCGACAAGGTCCCGGAGACTGCTTCGCGACAAGGTGTCCACCGCACGGCTTCCGCCCCCGCCAGGGTGCGGCTGTGGCCTATCCTCGCCGTGGGCGTGGCAGCACTGGCCATTGGGCTGGTGTCTTTCCTGATCCTTCCCAAGCTGGGTTTCGCCACAGCCGGTGACCAGGCCTCCGTCAGCCAGGAGGCAGCGCCGCTGGCCGGCACCGGATCCACGCCCTCGGCAACTCCGGACGCTTCTCCGTCCGCTGATGCCCAGCCTTCCGCGACGGCTGAACCCGAAGCAAGCGCCGAGGCCAAATCCGCACCGATCGCATCTGCCGAGGCCCCTGCACTGATCAACAAAGCCCAGGCTGTGGCCATCTACAACGCCGCGGGCACCGCAGGGCTGGCAAGCCGTGTTGGCGGCACGGTCCAGGCTGACGGCTGGACGCTGGGGCAGGTGGGCAACTGGGCCGGTTCGCCACAGCAAAGGTCCACCATTTTCTACTCGGGAGCAGGCCAGCTGGCCAGCGCCCAGGCGCTGGCAGAGCTCCTTGGTATCCCCACGCTGGTGAACAGCACGGAATTCCAGGTGCCCCTGGTTGTGGTGCTGGGGCCCGGCTACCGGTAGACAGCGTCCGTCCTGGCGGCCACGCACCTGCCCGCCTGCCCGGCTGTTACGCCTGAATAACTATTGCCGGCTGTCCCGGAGCCGTCCCGCCCCGGGGGGCACGGAGTTGGCTAGAGTGATTTTCAGGTTCGGTTCGGGCCAGCCGGAATACCGCGGCGTGGACACCCGGACACAATGGAAAGAGTGGTCGGACATGGCACTGGGGACCGTCAAATGGTTCAACGCGGAAAAGGGCTACGGCTTCATCACCGTGGACGGCACGGGTGATGACATCTTTGTCCATTGGTCCGCCATCCAGGGCGAAGGCTACCGGGCCCTCGACGAAGGCCAGCGCGTGGAGCTCGAAGTCGGCGAAGGCGAGAAGGGCCCGCAGGCCGAAAGCGTCCGGCCGGCCGAGTGAACAGCGCTTTCCTCCGTCCCGTGGGCATCCGCCGGACACTCATCACAGCTGCCGCCTGCTCAACCCTCGCCCTGACCGCCTGCTCCGGTGCCACCGGCAACGCGAGGGTGGAACCGGCGGAGGCGTCCGGGGACGGCACCCTGCGGATCGGGCTGATCCTGGACAGCACCGGCGAGAACTCCTTCCTGAACGCACCCCAGCTCGCTGCCGCCAGGCTCGCCGTGCAGGAGATCAACGCCGCGGGCGGCCACAAAGGCAAGCCGGTGGAGCTGCTGCCTACCGAAACGGGCCAGGATGCCGCCGGGCAGGCCCAGGCACTCGTTTCCGCAAAAGCTGACGTTGTGATCGGCCCCACCGATTCGAGCCACGCCGCCGCTGCCATAGACATCCTGTCCCGCGCCCGGACACCCCTCATCTCGCCCGCCAACACGGCCGCCGGCCTCAGCACCTCCAACAGCGGCGGCTATTACTTCCGGACGGCAGCTGCCGACGTCGCACAGGGCCCCGTCCTCGTGAAGCTCGCCAAGGACGCCGGCGCCATAACTGTGGCCGTGATGCACCAGGACGGTTCCTACGGCACGGACGTGTCAGCCGCCGTCGCCACCGCTGCGGAACAGGCCGAAATGAACGTGGCAGCCACCAAAGACTTCAAACCGGGTGAGGTTGGCCCTGCTGCCGCGGAGGTCGGCAAGGCCGGAGCGGATGCTGTGATTGTCATCGCCCGGGACGGTGCACAGGGTGTCCTGGCCGAACTCGCCAATGCCGGCGTGGACGGGAAGCGGATCATCCTCAGCGACGGTGCCTTTGCCCGCTACAGCTCCCGGCTGCCCGCCAAGTTCCTCGACGGCGCCCGGGCGGTGGTTGCCGGGCAGCTTCCCGACGCCGACTTCCAGGCCAGGCTGCTCACGGTGGACCCAGGACTGAAGGATGTTTCGTTCGCCGCCGAGGCCTACGACGCCGTGACCGTTGCCGCCTTGGCTGCCGCCAGGGCGCAGGATGACGCCGGCCGCTCCATCGCCGCCAACCTGATCTCCGCCTCCGGAGGAGCGGTGGAAGGATCCTCCGGGAAACCGGAGGCCGATGCCTGCCAGACCTACAAGGACTGCCGGGCAGGGCTCATGACCCGCCCCGATATTAATTACGACGGCGAATCGGGCCCGATTGCCTTCGACGCCAACGGGGACATCACCACCGCCACCTTTACCGTCTATACCTACGCGGCCGACAACAATCCTGTGCCGAGCGGCCGGGAGACCGCCGGACGGGCAGCGGGCTGAGCTTCGCCCTCGGCTAAACGGGGCAAAGCAGGGTCTTATTCGCTTGCACTCTAACGTGGGGAGTGCTAATTATTGAGTTAGCACTCTGACGTACCGACTGCTAAAGCAAAGCTGGTTCCGGCCCGCGGCGCGCTGCACCGGTCGAGGAGCGAAGAAACACCTAACTGGAGTGAGATCCGCAGCCGGAGGCATACAGAGGCCAATGGCGAAGGATCGTCCGTCGCGGGCACTGCAGCGAAGGTTCATTCTTAACGACTGTCCCGAAAGGACTACTGCCGTTATGGCCAAGATCATTGCATTTGATGAAGAGGCACGCCGCGGCCTTGAGCGGGGTCTGAACATCCTCGCCGACGCCGTTAAGGTCACCCTCGGCCCGCGTGGACGCAACGTCGTCCTCGAGAAGAAGTGGGGCGCCCCCACGATCACCAACGATGGTGTTTCCATCGCCAAGGAGATCGAGCTGGACGATCCTTACGAGAAGATCGGCGCCGAGCTGGTCAAGGAAGTTGCCAAGAAGACGGACGACGTCGCCGGCGACGGTACCACCACGGCAACCGTGCTGGCACAGGCACTGGTGAAGGAAGGCCTGCGCAACGTTGCTGCCGGCGCCGACCCGCTGTCCCTCAAGCGCGGCATCGAGAAGGCCGTTGAGGCCGTCACCGCCGAACTGCTGAACTCCGCCAAGGAAATCGAAACCAAGGAAGAGATCGCCGCAACGGCGTCCATCTCCGCCGGTGACGAGGAAATCGGTGCCCTCATCGCCGAAGCCCTGGACAAGGTGGGCAAGGAAGGCGTCATCACGGTCGAGGAGTCCAACACCTTCGGCCTGGAGCTTGAGCTCACCGAAGGCATGCGCTTCGACAAGGGCTACATCTCCGCCTACTTCGTCACTGACGCCGAGCGCCAGGAAACGGTCCTCGAGGATCCGTACATCCTGATCGTCAACTCCAAGATCTCCAACGTCAAGGAACTGGTTGCTGTCCTCGAAAAGGTCATGCAGTCCAACAAGCCGCTGCTGATCATCGCCGAGGACATCGAGGGCGAGGCCCTGGCCACCCTGATCGTCAACAAGATCCGCGGCACCTTCAAGTCCGTCGCCGTCAAGGCTCCGGGCTTCGGTGACCGCCGCAAGGCACAGCTCGCCGACATCGCCGTCCTCACCGGTGGCCAGGTCATCTCTGAAGAAGTTGGCCTCAAGCTGGAGAACGCCGGCCTGGAGCTCCTGGGCAAGGCACGCAAGGTTGTTGTCACCAAGGACGAGACCACCATTGTCGAAGGTGCCGGCGACGCCGACCAGATCGCCGGCCGCGTGGCCCAGATCCGCGCCGAGATCGAGAACTCCGATTCGGACTACGACCGCGAGAAGCTGCAGGAGCGCCTGGCCAAGCTGGCCGGCGGCGTTGCAGTCATCAAGGCCGGTGCCGCAACCGAGGTTGAGCTCAAGGAGCGCAAGCACCGCATCGAAGACGCAGTGCGCAACGCCAAGGCTGCTGTTGAAGAAGGCATCGTGGCCGGTGGCGGCGTGGCCCTCATCCAGGCCGGTGCCAAGGCATTCGCCAACCTGCAGCTGTCCGGTGACGAAGCAACCGGTGCGAACATCGTCCGCGTTGCCATCGACGCCCCGCTGAAGCAGATCGCCTTCAACGCCGGCCTGGAGCCGGGCGTTGTGGTCGACAAGGTCCGCGGCCTGCCCGCAGGCCACGGCCTGAACGCCGCAACCGGCGAGTACGTCGACCTGCTGGCTGCCGGCGTGAACGACCCCGTCAAGGTGACCCGCTCTGCCCTGCAGAACGCGGCCTCCATTGCCGGTCTCTTCCTCACCACCGAGGCAGTTGTGGCCGACAAGCCCGAGAAGAACGCTGCCCCGGTTGGCGGCGGCGACGACATGGGCGGCATGGGCGGCTTCTAAGCCTTCCCTGCCGGGCCTGGTCCCGCGAATACATAAATGCGGCCCCCTCTTGGAGGGGGCCGCATTTGTTTTGTCCAGCAGGAGATTTACTTCCTGGCGCTGGCCAGCATTCCTTCAACTTCCTTTTTGAATGCTTCAGCAGCTGCCTGCGGCGTGAGGCGGTCGTAAAGGACTTCATCGGTGTACCGCTTGATGACGTTCTGCACGCTGCCGGCACCCACCGGCGGAACCGGTGGTGCTTCCTTGATATCCGCGGCGATGTCCTTCAGGAAGCTGACCACCGTGGTGTCCGCAGGCTTCAGCGAGGGCGTGATGCCCTCCACGATCTCCGGGTTGGTGGGTACGCCCCGGTCAGTCATCAGGATCGCCCCGGCTTCAGGGCTGTTGGCCAGGTAGTTGATGAAGGTGGCTGCCTCTTCCGGATGCTTTGAGCGGGAGGAGGCGGACCAGAACATGGTGGGCTTGTAGTACATGCCGTTCCCTGCAGCGGAGCCGTCAGTGCTGGGCGCGCGGAGCATCTTGATGCTGCTGCCGGTCGTCGCCTCGAGGGAACCGAGCTGGTTTGTCCACCACCAGGCCATGCCCACCCTGTTGGTGCCGAAGAGGCTTTCTTCCAGCCCCGCGCCGGCGTCTTCGGTGGCGACAGTGGCGGGCGGGCTGGCCTTCGAATCACGCTGTTCCTTCAGGCGCTCCCAGAAGGAGGCGGCCGTCGAGGTATCGAAATCCAGCTTGCCGTCCTCTGAATAGAGGTTCTCGCCGTGCTGCCGCAGCCAGATGATCAGGTCCGCTTCGTTGGCGCCGTAAGCCGCGCCGTAGTTCTTGCCGTCATCTGATGCGCTGATCTTGGCGGCCGCGGCCATGAAGTCATCCCAGGTCCACTTCGTGTCATCCGGGAGGGGAACATTGGCCGCCTCAAAGACTTTGGTGTTGGCCATGACCACGTAGGCATTTTGGCCTGTGCTCAGGCCATACTGGGCGTCGTCGTACTGCCCTGATGCCAGCGCTTCCTTGTCCAGCTTGGAGGTGTCGATACCCTTCTGCTTGGACAAATCAAGGAGGGCACCGCGTCCGCCGTATTCGGCGATGTACTTCTGGTCCATCTGGATGACATCCGGCGCGTCGTTCGCAGCAGTCTTGGTGGCGAGCTTGTCCCAGTAGCTGGCCCACTCGCCGGGCTCGGATTCGATCTTGATATTCGGGTGCTCGGCTTCGAAAGCGTCAATGACCTTTTCGGTCTGTGCGTTGAGGTACTCATTGCCCCACCAGGCAAACCGCAGCGTCACTTCCTCGCTGTTGCCGGAACCGCCGGACGCGCCGCATCCTGTTGCCAGGAGGGAGAGGGCCACTGCTACTGCGCCCAGCTGGAATTTCCTCCGCCTGCCGGTTGGAATCGTCATCGATGTGCCTTCCTCGTTCTGGTGGAAACGCCTTCTCCTTGGGTGACAAAGGGGACGTCCTCGCCCGCCTCGCCCAGACCAAGAAAGCGTTTTCTGGTATGACATCCGATTGTGCCGGGCGCCGATGCCGCCGTCAAGGAGTTTCGGTAAACGCTTTCCTGCCAAGGGGTGTTCCTTCGTCCGGTGAGGGCAGGCAGCGGTCACAGCAGGCAGCAGTGGCCGGAAGCGCGGCCCGACCATCTGTTTGTCGGTCTCTTCTGGCAGGATGGACCGGTGACGATTACAGCAGCGGCCGACGGTTCGGCTTTGGGAAATCCCGGCCCGGCAGGCTGGGCCTGGTACGTGGACGACGACTGCTGGCGCGCCGGCGGATGGCCGCACGGGACCAACAACCAGGGCGAGCTGATGGCTGTCCTGGATCTGTTGCGGGCCACTGCCCATCTTCCCGAAGAGGACCTGCACATCCTCTGCGACAGCCAGTACGTCATCAACTCCATCACCAAATGGATGCCAGGTTGGAAGCGGAAGGGCTGGCGTAAGGCGGACGGCAAGCCCGTGCTGAACGTTGACCTGCTCAAGGAACTGGACCGGGAACTGGCGGGGCGCAAATACCGGTTCGAATGGGTCAAGGGCCACGCCGGGCACGACCTGAACGAAGCCGCCGACGAGCGTGCCCGGGCTGCGGCCACTGCCTACCAGCAGGGTGTGGCCGCCCGCTCAGGGCCCGGCTTCCCCGGTGCGCACCACCTTCCCGCCTCGGGAGCACGTACTGCGGGGCCGGCTGCAACCCCGGTCCGCACTCCCGCAGCAGCAGCCCGTGAGCCTGACCTGTTCAACCAGCAGGAGCTGACCCGGCAGGACACCAGCCAGGACTACGCCCAGCTGGATTTCGCCCAGCTTGGTGATGGGGCTTTCGACCTCGCCGGAACCGGCCCGGCTGAAACGGCGCCGCCCGAAGCACTCGTGGAGCAGCTGGAGCGGGAACTGCTGGGTCCCCTGGTTCGTGGTGATATCGGCAGGACAGCAGTCCTCCTGCACCCTGACTTCCTGGAAATCGGCAGCTCCGGCCGGGTCTGGACGCGGGATGCCATGATGATGGCGCTGGAAGAGGACCCGGGAGAGCGGACCGACATCGAGATCATCGGCGCGGACCGTGTGGGCCCCGGCGCCGTGCTGCTGACCTACCGGAGCTTCGCGCGCTCAGGCACCACCCTCCGGAGCTCCCTGTGGGTGCTCGACGGTGAGCGCTGGCGGCTGCGGTTCCACCAGGGCACGCCCGAAGCCTGACGAAGGCTACGAGCGGGTGTCCGGCGGTGGGCCTAGCTGAACCGCTGGGTATTCCCCTGCTCTGCCTGCGCGTACGTGGCAGCCGCCGAGGCAAGTGCCATGTTGATGGACGCCAGCGAAGACTCCACCCGGCCCTGCGTGATGGTCCATTCCGTGACCAGCGCCTGGAAGTTGGTGGCTGCGGAGCCGCGCCACGAGCCCTGAAGCTCGTCCAGTCCCCGTTTCATGGCCTGGACGTCGGCGCTGATCCGCTCCACCGTTGCCTGGACGTTGGCCGACTTGAGCTGCAGGAGTTCGGTATCGACAGAGATGATGCTCATGGCAGTGCCTTTCGCTGTAGCGGGCAGCAGTATGTGCTCCCGTGCCCGGCTTCTCCGGACGTCTGCAACGAGCCTAGGGATGCGCCGGCTAACGGTGCCACGGCCGAAAGTTATATGTGGATAACCTCGTCGCTGCCCTCGGCTTTGGCCTCCATCGGCGCGTCTTCGCGCTTGGGAAGGCTGACCACCAGGGTGGCCCCGCCGCCGTCGGTGGTGGCAACCCGCACCGAACCGCCGTGGGATCCGACAATAGCGGCCACAATGGCCAGGCCCAGGCCGCTGCCGCCGGTCTCACGGGTGCGGGACGTGTCGGCACGGTAGAAGCGTTCAAAAACCTTGGACGCATCCTCCTCGGAGATACCCGGTCCATGGTCGCGGACTTCGATAACGGACCGCTCCTGCCCGTCCTCTGAAACGTGGACACCAACAGCCAGTTCAATGGGGGTGTCTTCAGGAGTGTACCGCAGGGCGTTGCCCACGAGGTTGCCCACCACCTGCCGGAGCTTGGCCTCGTCGCCCAGCACGGGCGCAGGTGCCGCGGAGCCGCCGTCGAGCCCCACCAGGGAGATCACCCGCGACCGCGAGCTGGCCTGCGTATCCACCACCGCATCATGGGCGATCAGCTGCAGGTCCACCGGCTTGCGCTGCAACGGGCGCTGCTCGTCAAGGCGGGCCAGGAGCAACAAGTCCTCCACCATGGAGCCCATGCGCTTGGCTTCGCTCTCGATCCTTCCCATGGCGGTGGCAACGTCCTCGTCAGTGGTTAACGCACCGTGCCGGTACAGCTCGGAAAAACCGCGGATGGTCACCAGCGGGGTCCGCAGTTCGTGCGAGGCGTCGGCAGCGAACCGGCGCATCCTCGCCTCCGAGGCCGTCCGGGCGGCGAACGCCGTTTCGATGTGGGCGAGCATCGCATTCAGCGAACTGCTCAGCCGGCCCAGCTCGGTGCCGGGGTTCTCCACTTCAACGCGGCGGGAGAGGTCACCGGCGGCAATCGCGGCTGCCGTCTTCTCCACCCTGGCGAGCGGCCGGAAGGAGCGCGACACGGTCCAGCTTGCTATCAGGGACGCCAGCAGCAGGGTCAGGAGGCCAACGCCTGTCACCACGAGCGTGGCGTGCTTCAGCACATCATCGACGCTCTGCAGCGGCAGCCCGATGACAACAACAGCCGTGGTCTGGTTGGTCTGGACGGTCACCGCAACCACCCGCCAGTTCTGCCCGTCGGTACCCCTCACCTGGTACGGGACCACTCCGCGGGCCTGGGCTTGCTCAACGCTGATGGCACTGATGTCCGGATGCTTCTCGGCGTCACCACCAAACGGATAGGGTTCCTGTCCCGGGACAAAAAGTATCAAGGAGTAGTCGGTGGGGACCGGAGGATTGGGGGTCTGCAGCTGCGTGAAGGAGCGCTGCTTCCCGGCCAGCTCGACGGCGGCATACAGCTTGTCATCCACCTGGCCTTGCAGGTAGCTGTGAAGCAGGGTCAGGGTTCCCGCGCCGGTCACGGTCAGTGCAACGATCAGCAGGGCCATGATCATGGCCACGAGCTGAGTCCTGAGGGAGGCCGACTTCCAACGCTGGAGCAAGGTCAGCGCTTTTCTGCCGTCCGAAGCACGTACCCCACGCCACGCTTGGTCTGGATCAGGGCTGGAGCTTCAGGATCGATATCCACCTTCCGGCGGAGGTAGGAGATGTAGGACTCCACGATGGAGGCGTCACCGTTGAAGTTGTATTCCCACACGTGGTCCAGGATCTGCGACTTGGACAGCACGCGGTTGGGGTTGAGCATAAGGTAGCGGAGCAGCTTGAACTCGGTGGGGGAGAGTTCGATGACGGTGCCCCCGCGGCGGACTTCGTGGGCGTCGTCGTCGAGTTCCAGGTCATCCACCCGGATCACGGCGTCGTCATCGAGCAAGGGCTGCGTCCGGCGCAGGACGGCGCGGATCCTGGCCACTACCTCGTCCAGGCTGAAGGGCTTGGTGACGTAATCGTCGCCGCCCACGGTGAGGCCGGTGACTTTGTCCTCGGTGTCGTCCTTGGCGGTCAGGAACAGGACGGGGAAGTGTTTGCCTGAAGCGCGGAGCCGCCGGGTGACGGTGAACCCGTCCATGTCCGGGAGCATCACGTCCAGGACGGCGAGGTCCGGTGAATGCAGGTCGGCGGCGGCAAGGGCGTCGCGTCCGTTGGCTGCGGAGACGACGTCGAATCCGGCGAACCGCAGGGAGGTGGACAGCAGCTCGCGGATGTTGGGTTCATCGTCCACCACAAGGAGCTTCGCTTCTGGACCGTTCTTGTTCATGTTCCCATCATGCTCCCAGACTCTGGGAGTTGTCTGGATATTGGGTGGAAGGCCCTTGTGAAGAAGGAGTGCCGGCAGGAGCAGCGATTCACCAGAACGCCGTTGCCGGTTCGCCCTTGAACGGGCCCACCACCCTGCTGGTGATCCACCCGCCATAGAACGAGCCGCCCTGGGGACGGACACGCTCGCCGTCCACCTCGCAGTGGTCCATCCGGCCGGGGTACAGGGCCACGTAACCGGCCAGTGCGGTGAAGCCCGGCGACGGTTCAGGGTAGAACCACGCCGCCGCAGGGGCCACCGTGCCGCCGCCAATAACATCGAGGTACCGTGCCGTCCCCTTGAACTCGCAATAGCTGCTTCCCGTTGCCGGCTCAAGCGTGCCGGCCCCGAAGGCTTCCCGGGGGAAGTAGTAGACCGGCGGGTGGCTGGTCTCCAGAACGCGCAGTGACTGAGAGGCGTCAAGGATGAGCTCACCGCCCAAGACGATCTGGATCCGTTCTTCACTGGGCTCCACGCGCGGTGGCCGCGGATAGTCCCAAACGGATTCCTGGCCGGGTTGCGGTACAAAGGGTTCCACAGGACGTCGCATGCTTTCAGTATGCGCTGTACCGCAGTGAGCCCGGGGAGGGAAGCCGCCGGAGAGGACTACTCCGCTTTTTCCACGTCCTTGGCGTCCATGATCCGGTAGGCATAACCCTGTTCGGCGAGGAACCGCTGGCGCTTGGCGGCGAAGTCCTGGTCCAAAGTATCCCGGGCCACCAGCGAGTAGAACCTTGCAGCCCGGCCGTCCTTCTTGGGCCGCAGCAGCCGGCCCAGCCGCTGTGCTTCCTCCTGCCGCGATCCAAAGGAACCGGAGACCTGGATTGCCACCGACGCCTCGGGCAGGTCGATGGAGAAGTTGGCCACTTTGGACACCACCAGCGTCTGGAGCTCCCCGGCCCGGAAGGCATCAAAGAGCTTCTGGCGCACCTTGACCGAGGTATCACCCTTGATGACGGGCGCCTGGAGGCGCTCGCCGAGCTCGTCCAACTGGTCAATGTACTGGCCGATGACCAGCAGCTGCTCCCCGCTGTGCCGCGCCACGAGCTGCTCCACCACCTGCGTCTTTGATTCGGACGTGGCGCAGAGCCGGTACTTGTCGGCGTCCTCGGCCATCGCGTAGGCGACGCGCTCGTCCCGCGGCAGGTCCACGCGGACCTCCACACAGTCGGCGGGCGCGATGTAGCCCTGGGACTCGATGTCCTTCCACGGCGCGTCGTAGCGCTTCGGCCCGATCAGGCTGAAGACCTCGCCCTCCCGGCCGTCCTCACGCACCAGGGTTGCGGTCAGGCCCAGGCGGCGCCGGGCCTGCAGGTCCGCCGTCATCCGGAAGATCGGGGCAGGCAGCAAATGGACCTCGTCGTAGATGATCAGGCCCCAGTCATGCCCGTCCACCAGTTCCAGGTGCGGATACAGCCCGCCGCGCTTGGTGGTGAGCACCTGGTATGTGGCAATGGTGACGGGGCGGACTTCCTTCAGGGCCCCCGAATATTCGCCGATCTCGTCCTCGGTGAGGGACGTGCGCTTGAGCAGTTCGTCCTTCCACTGCCGGGCGGCAACGGTGTTGGTGACCAGGATCAGGGTGGTGGTGGAGCCGGTGGCCATCGCCGCCGCGCCCACCAGGGTTTTGCCCGCCCCGCAGGGAAGCACCACCACGCCACTGCCGCCGGCCCAGAAATTGTCGCTGGCCATCTGCTGGTAGGGCCGCAGTTTCCAGCCGTCCTCATTGAGGGCGATCAGGTGCGGGGTGCCGTCCACGTAGCCGGCAAGGTCCTCGGCCGGCCAGCCGATCTTGAGCAGCAGCTGCTTGAGCTGCCCGCGCTGGGAAGCGTGAACGACTACCGTTTCGCCGTCGATCCGCGGACCCAGGAGGGGCTGGATCTTTTTGGACCGGATCACTTCTTCGAGCACGGGGTAGTCGTCCGTGCGCATGACCAGCCCGTGCTGCGGGTCCTTTTCCAGCCGCAGCCGGCCGTACCGCGACATGGTTTCCTCGACATCGATCAGCAGCGAGTGCGGCACCGGAAAGCGCGAATACTTCAGCAACGTGTCCAGGACCTTTTCGGCGTCCAGTCCGGCGGCGCGGGCGTTCCACAGTCCCAGCGGCGTCAGCCGGTAGCTGTGGATATGCTCCGGTGCGCGTTCCAGTTCAGCGAACGGCGCGATGGCGTGCCGGGCTTCGGTGGCGAGGTCATGGTCCACCTCGAGGAGGATGGTTTTGTCGCTCTGGACAATCAGGGGTCCGTCGTTCACGCGGGGAAGTCCTTCACTGGTGCAGTTCCTCTGCAGCCTCAATGTCGATGATGCGGTGGATGGAAAGAACCCGTTCGGTGTCCTTCGCGGGGTCGAAGACCCGGACGCGCCCGCCGCTCACTGAGAGAGGAACAACGATCTCCAGGTTGGCATTCCCCATGCCGTCCACCACGTTCATGCTGATCCGCTGCTTCAGCCGGATGGCGCGCTGCAGGGCCTCGAGCCCCAGCTGGGTGGCCGCCTCCGAGCCGAAATCCGCCTGCCCGGCATGGCTTACGACGGCGGCCGGGCGGTGGCGGAGCACGTCCAGCTGGGCTTGTATTTCCTCAGGCTCCGGTGCTGTCCGCGGGGCGGTGTAGACGGGCCGCGACGGGGCATGCGGGGCGGGAACACGCCGGAGCCGGAGAACGGGCTGTTCCGATTCATCCAGCGACGGGGAGAGGCCCAGGCTGCGCAACACCTGCGCCGTTTCACGCGGGGGAGCCGAAGAAATCAGGACGGTGGGAGCAATCCGGACCAGGCCGAGCCCCTCGGCTTTGGGCCCCCGCAGCAGTTCAAGCAGGCCCGCCTCATCCTCGCTCTGGATGAAGCTGGCCGCCACACCCACGCGGAGCCGGCCGTGGCGTGCCGCCGTATCCTCCACGAGGTACTGCAGCGGTTGGGGAACGGCTGTGGCCGAGTGCTCCCGCAGAAAGTCCAGCAAGACCGCGGCATCGTGCCCGGCGTCCAAGGCGCGGCGGATGGACTCCGGTGAGAACCGGTAGATGGTGGCCGGCCCCTGGCCTTCCGCGTCCGCCATCAGCAGCAGTTTTTCGCTGAGCGCCGGAGCAAGGTAGCCGGGCGCCACCGCAGTAAGATCCGCCTGGAGCAGCACGTGGTTCAGCTCTGCCGGCAGGTGCTCACCAAGGATGGTGAGTGCGGCGTCGGGGTCGTCGCCGGCGATGGCGCTTCCCAGCTGGCTGAGCGCTCCGGAACCCAGCAAACCGAGGATTTCCGCTTCGGCCAGCACACCCCGGATCAGGGAGCTGAAGCGCCGGGCCATCCGCGGCTGCGCCCACTCGGCGCGCTGCAGGACTGCGGCAGCATCAAGGACCGGCGCGGTTCCGTCCGGTGCCGCCGCCTCCTGGGTGAGTTCGTTGAGGATTTCCAGGATCCGCTTGCGCACAACGGGGGCGTCAGGCCGCTGTGCTTCGGCCGATAACGCTATGACCGTGCTCCCCGATGCAGCCCGGTGCCCTGCCGTTGCTCCTGGTGTCCCGCTGATGGGTTGGCCCACCATGGACGGTACACGCTCGCTGGCCAGCCAGGCGTTTACCAGCCAGAGCCATTGTTCCTGCCGGGGCAGGACCAGCCACTCCAATTCGGGCGGCTGCATCCACGAGGACGAGTCGACGTCAAGACGGATCAGGCCGGCAAGCCCGCAGAGCTCCAGGAGCAGCCCGACGCGTGGCTGGTCGATCCGGAGGACGTCAGCCAGCCGCCTCATCTCCCGGACGCCCACGCCTCCGCTGCGGAGCGTGGCCAGCGGCTGTTCCTTCACGGCATGGAGCATTTCGCCCACCAGCCGCAGGGTTTCCGCGATGGCGCCCAGCGCGGCGTTGCGGCGCAGGGCGGCGCTGGTGCGGCCCAGTTCAGGGACCGGCGGCGACAACGTGAAGTCATTGATAATGGCCCCGCCGCGCAGGGAAAGTCCCACGCTGTGCGGCAGTTCCACGTGGGCGGCGTCCAGCGGCACCAGCAGGCCGCGGGCCAGGAGCCAGTCGACAGGCCCGACGTCGGATCCCTCAGTGGCGATGGATGCCTTGCGCTGGGCCTGGGGGACGGCACCCATGGCCCAGTTACGGAATTTGGCGAGCAGCGTGGTGGTCCGTTCGGGGGCCGTGGACAGGATGCTGTGCAGCGCCTCTGGGGAGGACGTCCAGTGCTGCAGCGCCAGCGCCGCCTCCATGGGCGTTGTGGCGCCATGGATGGCGACGCCGCTGCGGTGGAGTTCGGAAACAAGCTGGACGGCCCGCTGCGCGAACGCGGGCTGGAGGCGCACCAGTTCCGTGTAGCTCCGTCCCAGCCCGGCCGGGTATATCCCCACCACGTCCTTTAGGCTGCCCACCGGAAGGTAGTAGCGCTGCTTGCCGGCTGGAGTTCCGTGCGGCGGTTCGGCACGGTGCACCAGCGCCAGTTCCTGCAGCGACGCCAGGATGCGTTCCACGGCCGCAAGGGTGGATCCCGAAATAAGGGTGCGCAGGCCCGCGGCTGACGCGCTGTGCTTGGTATCGGTGTTTGTACACAGATGGAGGGTTTCCAGGACCTGCATCTGGGGCCGGTTAAGGCGCTCCAGGGCGCGCTGGACGCTGACCCTCCCGCTGGCCCTGGCAGCGAGGGCGGCGAAATCGGGAACGGCGGGGGAGATGAGGTCCGGCCGCGCGTCGAACAGGGACCGCAACGAATCGTCGCTGCGGGCCTCCAGGTCCTTGCTGAGCGCGCGAATAAGGGACATCAGTCCAACGTTACCGCCCGTCCGGTTTTCCTGCCCGGCGGCGCCCGGCGACGCTGTCCAGGACAAGGAACAGCATCAGGAGGAACGCCAGCGGCAGCGCGTACAGCGCGGTGTAAGTGACCCAGGCGGGGGCTACCGCACCGGCGAACGCAAACGCCATGACGGCAGCCACCGCCGCCAGCGAGAGCACGGCAATAACCGCGGCGAAAATCGTCAGGGGCCGCCGGTAACGCGAGGGAGTCATGGACGTAACGCTAACAGCCCGGTCCGACAGTGCGGGCATGCGTCTCCGGGCGCCGATGAAAGCAGGATTAGGGCATCGGGCAGGATAACCTTGAGGGATATGGACCAACACGGTCTTCAGCCGCCATACCCTGAACCCGCACAACAATGCGGATGCGGTGACGGCTGGCCGTGTCTCAAGACGTCAGAACGAAGAAGGTTGATTACGTGCCTACCGGCAAGGTCAAGTGGTATGACAAGGACAAAGGCTTCGGATTCCTTGCGGGCGAAGACGGCCAGGAAGTGTTCCTGCCCAAATCCTCGCTGCCCGAGGGTGTCACGGAGCTGAAGGCCGGCACCCGCGTTGAGTTCGGGGTCGCCGACGGACGTAAGGGTGCCCAGGCCCTGGGACTGCGCGTGCTGGATAAGACGCCGTCCATCGCCAAGGCGAAACGTCCCAGCGCCCGCGATCTTGCCCCGCTGGTCCAGGACCTGGTGAGCGTGCTGGACAACCTGTCCGGAACGCTCTCCAAAGGCAAATACCCGGAAGGCAACAAGGGCAAGGCCATCGCCGCCGCCCTGCGTAAGGTTGCCGACGAGCTGGACGTTTAGGCCCTGATGAGTTCGGAAGCTGATCAGCCGCAGCCGGCAGTTGAGTCCCGGGAGTTCGCGTCCCGGGAACCGGAGCAGCAGGAGCCGGTTACCGCCACCGCCGCATCACGGGCCGCCGCGCCTGCGCCGGTGCGGAGCCCCAAGCCGCGTGCAGGTGTGCCCGTATGGCGGACCGGCAAGCCCGACGCCTTCCTTGCCGCCGCGGTGGACACTGCCCGGACGGCGATCGAAGGCATTACGGCGGCAAAGGATATTGGTCGGCACCTGGCAGCCAGGAGCGAAGGCGACCGCCTGGTGACGCATCTTTTTGAGTCCCGGCTGCCCGGCTACGGTGGCTGGCAATGGTTCGCGGTCCTGACCCGGAACTCACGCTCCAAGGTGGTCACGGTCAACGAGTTGGGTCTGCTGCCGTCCGAGGACTCCATCCTTGCCCCGGAATGGGTTCCGTGGGCGGAGCGGGTCCGGCCCGAAGATGAGCAGGAACCGGAGCAGGAAACTGCTGAGGTTGAGCCTGGGGTCCAGGAGCCAGCTTCGGCGAAACCTGCTGCGGCGGACGACGCAGCAGCTGGGCCGGCCGCAGGGGAACAGGAGCAGGACCAGGAGTCCGGGGACGGGGAGCCCGACGACGGCGGGCAGCCCGGCGACGCAGCAAGGACTTCCTGACCACAAACGAACGGCGCCGTCCGGGATGAACCCGGGCGGCGCCGTCGTACGTTAAAGCGTCCTGGCTACTTGCGCAGCTCGCCCACGACGTAGTCGATGCTTTCCAGCAGGGCCGAAACATCTGCCGGCTCGATGGCCACGAACGTTGCGATGCGGAGCTGGTTGCGGCCCAGCTTGCGGTAGGGCTCGGTGTCCACGATGCCGTTGGCGCGCAGGACCTTGGCCACTGCGGCTGCGTCCACGGACTCGTCGAAGTCGATGGTGGCGATGACGTTTGAGCGCTCGTCCGGGTTAGTGACGAAGGGAGTGGCGAACCCGGAAGCCTCGGCCCAGCTGTAGATGCGGCCGGCGGAATCGGCGGTGCGCTTGGACGCGAAGTCCAGGCCACCGTTGGAGTTCAGCCACTGCACCTGTGCATCCAGCGTCACCAGGGTGGACAGCGAGGGGGTGTTGTACGTCTGGTTCAGGCGGGAGTTGTCGATGGCGGTCTGCAGGTCCAGGAAGTCGGGGATCCAGCGGTCGCCGGCCTTGATCCGGGCGGCGCGTTCCAGGGCGGCAGGGGAGAACAGACCAAGCCACAGCCCGCCGTCGGAGGCAAAGTTCTTCTGCGGGGCAAAGTAGTAAACGTCACTCTGTGCCACGTCGACGTCCAGGCCGCCGGCAGCAGAGGTGGCGTCCACCAGGACAAGCGAGCCCTCGTCCGCGCCGGAGACGCGCTGTACGGGAGCAGAGACGCCGGTACTGGTCTCGTTCTGCGGCCAGGCGTAAACGTCCACGCCGGCTTCAGCCTGCGCGGAGGGGCGGGTGCCGGGCTCGGACTTGATGATGGAGGACGCCTCAAGGAAGGGTGCCTTGTTGGTGGCTGCGGCAAACTTGGAGCCGAACTCACCAAAGGAAAGATGCTGCGCCTTCTTCTCGACCAGGCCGAAGCTGGCGATGTCCCAGAATGCCGTGGAGCCGCCCACGCCAAGAACTACCTCGTACCCTTCAGGTGCCCGGAAGAACTGGCTCAGTCCCTCGCGGACGGAGCCCACGAGGTTCTTGACCGGGGCCTGGCGGTGGGAGGTGCCGAGGATGTCCTTTGACGCGGCTGACAGGGCATCAATCTGCTCCTGCCGGACCTTGGAAGGCCCGGCGCCGAACCGTCCGTCCTTGGGGAGGAGATCGGCGGGAATAGTGATGCTGGTTTCGCTCACGGGTGCTCCAATTTCGGCATGGACATAACTGTGGTCCGGACGGGTGTTGGCGGCCGGCAGTCTGCGGTGACTGCAACCAGGGCCTTCCTCATTCTGCCTGAAGCGCTGATTCCGCGGGAACCCGGACCGTCATAGTCCAGTCAATGAGACGCCCCCGTAGCACACGTGCGAACTATTCGGACAAAGTCAAAATAGGCTAAGCTTTTCCACGGACTACGTCGCGGTGTAAGGCGATACGGTGGGACAACGCAAGGTACTGCGCTCGAGGAGCTGAGCTGGATGACGGATCTGATCGACACTACGGAGATGTACCTTCGGACCATTTTGGAGCTTGAGGAAGAGAACATCGTTGCTCTTCGTGCGCGCATCGCCGAACGGCTCCGCCACTCCGGGCCCACCGTCTCCCAGACCATCGGCAGGATGGAGCGGGACGGGCTGGTGGTTGTCTCCGGAGACCGGCATCTGGAACTCACGGAAACGGGCCGCAAGCGCGCAACGGAGGTTATGCGCAAGCACCGGCTCGCCGAGCGCCTGCTTGCCGATGTGATCGGCCTGGACTGGGCCTACGTCCATGACGAAGCCTGCCGCTGGGAACATGTGATGAGCGAACGGGTGGAGCGGCGCATCTACGAGTTGCTCAACCACCCCACCGAATCACCGTACGGAAATCCGATTCCCGGCCTGGCAGCCCTGGGCGGCACGCCGTCCCTGGGTTTTGCCGACGGCGCCATCAGCCTCCTGGATGCGATGAAGTCCTATGGTCCGGCATCAGAGGTGACTGTGAGCCGGCTTGCAGAACCCATTCAAGTGGAACCGGAACTGCTGTCCCAGCTCGACGAGGGCGGTATCCGGCCGGGCGCCGCAGTGGCCCTGGAGCGGGTGGGCGATTACATTTCGGTACGGGTTCCGGGTATTGAAGGGGCGCTGGAACTGCCGCCCGAGGTGGCCGCGCACGTGTTTGTCGCCATTCGCCAGCCTGCAGCTTAAGGGGCTGACTACCCCATCACGGGGCATATACCCAAAGATAACGGAATTGTTACTAAGGGCCTTAAGCCCCTATAGTTGAACCAAGCGTTGATATTAAAGCGTTACCTGATCTGGAGCCGAGCTCTGCCAGCGGATCAGGAGCACGAGTCGTAACTGGCAGAGGCGGGGGAACCACAAGCGGCAGCGGGGGACTGCCTTGGGGTGAAGTCCGTCAGCAGCAAGCCTCTTCCAGTGAAGGATCCCTCCCGGGATATCTCTGTGCCGAAGCTTGCTTACGGCGGACCGGGTCTTTGAACTCTCTGACCCGAATCCGACAGCTAACTTCGCAGGCTTTCCAGAGAGGAACCCTTCTTGACCATGCAGAATTCCAGGGGACGCCGCCGCGCGGCGGGCCCCGCTTCGACACCGCGTGTTGTCGAAGTCATCACCTCGGAGCGCCCCCGCGATCTCCACCGTGATGCGCGCCGCCGTCGGGGTCCCCTCCGCCAGATCACCGAGTTCGCGTCCGCCAGCGGCATCGGCCAAAAGGCCGGCGTTGCCCTTGCCGCCACCGGCCTGGTCCTTACGGTCACGGTTCCGGCCACCAGTCCCGTTATGGCCACTGATGCTTCGGGCGCTACGCCTGTTGCCGCCTCCGCCGTGGCGCCCCAGCCCCAGATTTCAGCCGAAGCCGGAGCGCAGATCGACTTCAGCCGCTCCGCCGTGGTGACCCAGGCTGATCCGGACGGCAAGCTGAAGCAGCTGCTCAGTGCACAATCGGCGGGCGCCATCAGCCGCGCCGCCTCGGCCGGCAGCCTCGGCGCTCCGCTCGCCGTGATGACCACCGCATCGCCCTTCGGCTACCGCGTCAGCCCCATCACCGGCGGCACCGGCGACTTCCACCGCGGACAGGACTATGTGGCGCAGTGCGGCACCTCCGTTATGGCCGCCGCCACCGGAACCGTGACCTTTGTGGGCTGGCACCAGTTCGGTGGCGGGAACCGCGTTGTGATCGACCACGGGAACGGGCTGGAAACCACCTACAACCACCTGTCGTCCTCCAGCGTGAAGGAAGGGCAGACCGTATCGCGCGGGGAAGTTATCGCGCTCAGCGGCACCACGGGAGCCTCCACGGGCTGCCACCTGCACTTCGAGGTCCAGGTCAACGGCGAAGTGGTTGATCCCACTGGCTGGCTCTAGTCAAGTGACGGTGAACTATCAGATGATCTTGACTTGCCGTGACCTGAATGTGACATTCATTCAAAACTGCTGTACCGTCTAACTCGCGTCAACTTTTCCGAAGTTGACGCTCTTGTGCGGATTGCCTAGCTCTGCCACCGCTCAAGGTCCGTTCGCATGACATCGTCTGGCAGGGGCGGGGGAACCAATTTTGGCCTTTCCATGGAAAGGCCTTGGGGTTAAGTCGCAAAGCTTCCCAGGAAGCAGCGCGGCCGGGTGACTCCCATCCGAATCCGACAGCTCACCTCGCAGGCATTGGGAGAGGCTACCTTCGTGTCTTCACGCCATAATTCTGCGCGCCACCGTGCGCAAACGGTTCGTACCAACCCCTTGGATACTGTGTCCAAGGCCGTTAGTGCCAATGCCGGGACAGTTGGTCGCCAGGCTGCAGTCATCGCAGCTGCCTCCGGCCTGATCCTGAGCATGGGCCTGCCAGCCACTGCCGCGGACAACGCCGCTGGTGTTTCCGCTTCCACCGAGTCCGGGTCGGCCCAGAGCGCGCTTGCCGTTACTGCCGCCCCCACTGCCACCGTGTCCTTCGAGCGCCCGGTGGTCAAGACCACAGCCGCTCCCAAGGTGCAGACCGTACGCACCCAGTCCACCGCCTCCGCAACTGGAAACGCTGCCACCGGTACTGCTGCCTCCGCTACGGAGAAGCTGGCCGAGACTGTCTCCTCTGCTTCCACCTCGGGCATCGCCGCAATCGCCTACACCGGAATCGGCCACTCGTACGTATGGGGCGGCACCAGCCCCGTCACGGGCTGGGACTGCTCGGGCTTCACGCAGTGGGTCTATGCCCAGGCCGGCATCAGCATCCCCCGCACCAACGCGTGGACGGCCATGAAGCCGACCTCCACTCCGCAGCCCGGTGACCTCGTTATGCAGAACGGTGGCGCCCACGTTGGCATCTACGTTGGCAACGGCATGATGATCAGCGCACTGAACCCCTCCCAGGGAACGCTGCTGCACGCGGTAGCCGCCACCGGCTCCTCCGCGTTCTTCACAATGAACTAGTTCTTCGACCTCCGGGTCCAAGGGCTTTTTCTTTGCCCCCAAGCTTTTTTCGCTAAATCACACATCCCCGTTCGGGACGTGCCGGCGTACCCCCAAGATGCCGGCACGTCCAAACCCCCTGTCTGCCTACAAGGCGACGGGGGAATACGAAAGAGAGAACTGATGACTACTCGTGCAACCGCACGGCATCGCGCCGAAGTCACTAAAACCAACTCGCTCGCCATCATTGCCAAGGCTGTCGGCGACAACGCAGGCGGCGTCGGCCGCCAGGCAGCAGTGATCGCTGCCGCTTCCGGCCTGGTCCTGACCAGCGGCCTGGCAGCCAACGCCGCAGACACCAACGTCCAGCGTGACTCTGCTCCGGCTTCCAACCTGGAAGTTGAATCGACGGTTGAGGCTCCGATTTCGGCTGAGTCCACCATCGCCATTTCCTTCGAGAAGCCCGCAGTGACCACCACTCCGGCTCCCGTGGTGGAAGCTCCGGAACCCGAGGTTGAGGTCCAGGAAGCCGCTCCCGCTCCTGCCGCCCAGCCCGTTGCTGCTCCCAAGGTCACCGCCAAGGTTGCTTCGGCCGCTGCTCCTGCCGCTCCCGCAGCCCAGGCTTCCGCGTCCGGCAAGGGTGCAGCCATCCTTTCCGCCGCCTACGCCCAGCTCGGCGTGATGCAGGACTGCACCATGCTGGTCACCAACTCCCTGGCCGCCGTCGGAATCAACTTCCACGACTGGCCCGCCGGCTACCTCTCCCTGGGGCGTACCGTGAGCGCTGCTGAAGCGCAGCCGGGCGACCTGATCTACTACGCCGATGGCGGCGCCGGCATGGCCCACATCGCTGTCTACGCCGGTAACGGCCAGGCGGTACACGGCGGCTACAACGGCAACCAGACCGTTGTTTTCAGCGCAAACGTTGGCTCCGGCCCCGTCTTCATCCGCGTCAACTGATATTTCTGACATCGCAGTCCGTTTAATCGGACGCATCAGCACCGAACACAGCCCCAGCCGCAAGGCAGGGGCTGTGTTCGTTTAAGCAGGCAGGCCGCGGCTGCCGTCGCGAACGGACACGGCCTGTCCCTTCCTCGGAATTAGCCGATAGCACACTTCTTTGTTTACTCTTGTGGTGTCGATCCATAGCCCGGACATGCCGAGGGCAGCCGGCCCTCGTGCCCCTGACGGGTGCGGCCGTGAAGAGGTACGTGCATGCGCACTCTCGTTCTGAATGCTGGATATGAACCGCTGGCGGTTATTTCTTTCCGCCGGGCGCTGGTGCTTGTGCTGACGAACAAGGCGAGCGTTGTGGCTGAAGGGGACGATCCTGTGGTGGGTCCCCAGGAGATCCTGGGCCGCCCGTCCGTGATCCTCCTGAACCGCTACATCCGCCCCAGATACAACCAGTCCACGGCGGTGAGCAGACGCGGAGTGCTCCGGCGCGACGGGCACAAATGCGCCTACTGCGGAAAAGCTGCGCATACCATCGACCATGTCCAGCCCAAGTCCCGCGGCGGTGCGGATTCGTGGGAAAACCTCGTGGCGGCATGCCTGCGGTGCAACAACGTCAAAGGCGATCACACTCCGGCGGAGATGGGCTGGAAGCTGCGGTTCGTGCCCGAGCCGCCGCACGGCACCATCTGGCAGATCAAGGAACTGGAGAAGCCCACTCCTGCCTGGGATCCGTTCCTGCTGCCGGAGCGCGCTGCCTGACGGTGCCTCACCGGCCCGGCCGGGGCCCGTTCCGGATTAAGCTGGTGGAGTGGAATCAGACAGGCTGGACTTCGACGCCCTGATCCTTGCGGGCGGCCGTTCCTCCCGCCTGGGCGGGGTACCCAAGCAGGGACTCGTCTTTGAAGGCGCCACCCTGCTGCAGCATTCGCTTGCGGCCTGTTCCGCGGCGTCCCTCATCGCCGTGGTGGGCCCGGATACCGGTCCGTTGCCTGCGGGGGTCCTCGCCTGCCGCGAGCAGCCGGAGTTCGCAGGACCGGCTGCGGCGGTCGCCGCCGGGCTGGAAGCGCTGGGCCGTGCAGGCGGCGGACGCGACTTCACCCTGGTGCTGGCCTGCGATATGCCCAGGGCCGCGGGCGCCGTGGAAACCTTGGCGCAATGCCTTGCGTCCCCGGCTGGCGCCGGGGACGGAGTGATGGCGTGTTCTGAAGACGAAACCGCCCAAATGCTGCTGGGTTTTTACCGCACAAGCGGGTTAAAAAGGGCAGTTCAGGCGCTGTCTTCGCGGGACGGCTTAATCAACGGTTCCATGCGGTCCCTCCTTGCTAGTCTGGACGTGCAGCTTGTCACCGTCCCCGCCGGCACCACAGATGATGTGGATACCTGGGATGATGCCGCCGCATTAGGAGTTGACGCCGGGCAGCCGGACGTGCGCCAGGACCGGCGCGGCAGCAGTTGAATTGGGAGGCAAAGAGTGAAAAGCCAGGATGAAACACTGGAGGAATGGTGCAGGTCCCTCCTCCAGGCCTATGAGCTTGAGGACGTCCAGGTGGACGTTAATGCCATCCTTGCCCTCGCGGGCGTTGCTGCGCACTCCGTTGTGCGGCCGGCGGCACCTTTGACCACCTTCATTGCCGGCTACGCAGCCGGCCTTGCCTCGGGCTCCGGGCAAAGCACCGAGGCTTCGTCCATGGAGGACGCCTTGGCTGTGGCACGTTCACTGGCTGCCGATTACGACGCTGAAGCCGCCGGGGCTTCCGGCGAATGATTGAAGAACCCGGGGAAGAACGGAGTTCAACAGACCAGCCGGAGGAGACGCGGCACCTGGCCCATACCTGGGAGGAGGCGCGGCAGGCTGCCTTCGAGGCGGCAACCCCAATTCCAGCCGGACCGGTGCCGTTGCACCTGGCCCTGGGCCGCACGTTGGACCGGGACATCGTGGCACTGCAGGACATGCCGCACTACGCGTCGTCGGCCATGGACGGCTGGGCGGTCAACGGGACGGGGCCGTGGATCCTGGTGGAACCGGGCACGCGCCTTGCACCGCACCAGGCAAGTCCCATTGTGACCGGCGGGCTCATTCCCCCGGGCGGGAAAGCAATACTTCGCAGCGAGAGTGCACTGCTGGGCCAAGATGAGGACGGACTGCCGGTCCTGCTGACCGGCGGCAGCGCCAGGCCCGGTGAGCCGCGCACCGGCCAGCACATCCGGAAAGCCGGGGAAGAAGCGCTGGCGGGAGACGTGCTGGTGAAGGCTGGCGTGCAGCTCAACCCCGCTCATCTGGCCCTGGCTGCCTTGGCCGGATATGACGAATTGCCCGTCCAGGGCAAGCCCATGGTGCGCCTGCTGCTGACGGGCTCCGAAGTGATCGGAAAGGGCGTCCCGGTTCCCGGCAAGGTGCGGGACACCTTCGGTCCGCAACTGCCGGCCGTCGTGAACATGCTCGGCGGGATCGCCGGCGAACAGCAGCGGATCGGCGACTCTTACGCCGAGTGGCTCGCAGCACTCGAAGATGTGGTCCCGGAGGCGCCGGGCGCACCGGACCTGCCGGCCGACGTCGTCATCACCACGGGAGGGACCGGACGGTCAGGCACGGACCACCTCCGCCAGGCGGTTGCCGAACTGGGCGGACGGCTCATCATCGATGGCATAGCCATGCGGCCTGGGCATCCGGCCGTCCTCGCGGAACTGCCGGACGGGCGCTTTGTGCTGGGCCTGCCGGGGAATCCCCTTGCCGCGATGATGGCGCTGTCCACCGTGGGGGCGCCGCTCCTCGCCGCACTGGGCCACGGCAAACTGCCGGACACCCAGGAGGTGCCCTGTGGAAGCATCATCGAACCCGACCCGGGGCGTACCCGCCTGATGCCGTTCCGCCTGCTGTACGGAATGGCGTCGCCGGCGCAGCATACGGGCCCCGGCATGATGCGGGGCCTGGCTTCGGCAGACGGTGTGCTGGTGGTGCCGCCGCACGGTGTCCAGCTCGGTGAACTGGTGCCCGCCTTCGCCCTGCCCTGGGGACCGCCCATTCCGGCCCTTCCAGAGCCAGGTTCGAAGGCGAAGCCCCGGAACGCTGCGCGGCCCGGACGGACCCCCGCCAAGCCGGCAGCCAGTGGCCCCGTAGACTGGAGCGTGCTGCTTGGCTGACCATCGCCGGGCAAGCGCGCTGGCATCCCGCACCGGCAGTTGTCATGATGGACCTATGAACACACAGGGGTGGCCATGGGCCGAGTGACCCAGCGCCGCAAGGTGCACAAATATGTCCTCGATGGCTCTCCAAAGGCTCTCGAATTTCCGGTACGGCACCGCGAGGATGTCCTCGCGGTGGAGGAGCCGCTGGAAATCCGGCTGGGCCAGCTGTCCTTCTCGGTGACCATGCGTACCCCGGGTGACGATTTTGACCTCGTGGCCGGGTTCCTGGTGTCGGAGGGCATCATCTGGAGCGCCGAGCAGCTTGTATCTCTGCGTTTCTGCGCCGGCGAAGACGAGAACGGCGTGCAGACCTTCAATGTGGTGGAGGTGCAACTGCGGCCGGACGTCACCATTCCCTCCATCGGGCGCCACATCTACACGTCGAGTTCCTGTGGCATTTGCGGGACCGATTCAGTGGAGTCCGTGCGGAAGTCATCGCGCTACAGCCTGGATGAGGATTCCCTGAACCTCGACGCCGGACTCCTGGCATCGCTGCCGGGGCTGCTGCGGAAATCCCAGCGCGTTTTTGAGGACACCGGGGGAGTACACGCTGCCGGTCTGTTCAAGATCACGGACGACGGCGGTGCGGAGCTTATGTGCCTCCGCGAGGATGTAGGGCGCCATAACGCCGTGGACAAGGTTGTGGGCTGGGCTCTGCGTGAAGGACTGCTCCCGCTGCGCGGGACCGTTCTCCAGGTGTCCGGCCGGGCCTCCTTCGAGCTGGTGCAGAAAGCGGCGCTGGCAGGAATCCCCGTGCTGGCAGCCGTCAGCGCGCCGTCCAGCCTTGCCGTGGAACTCGCGGAAGCCAGCGGCATGACCCTGGCCGGTTTCAGCCGGGGAACCAGCCTGAATATCTACACCGGGGACCAGCGCGTCATCAGGCCTGCTGTACAGGTTCCTGCCGCCGCACTTCCCTGATGCAACGGGCCACCCTGCGAATCTGTCCACAAACCGCTGCGGAATTGTTCCCCGGATAGTCGTTGGCTAGTAAGCTACCAGTGGGTAGTTAATCCACCGAATGGACACCTTGGTCCACATTTCCAGCGCTGAAGAGGGCCAACATTGCATGACGACCGCCGGATCACGGAAGTCCGCCTCGAAAGGTTCGTCCGCGAACGCATCGTCCCAGCCGTCTACAGCCGGAGCCTGCCTCTGGCCTTGAGCAGCTGGGATGTTCCCGACGAGCCGGTCCCGGCCCTCGAAGCCATGCGGCAGGACTTCCACCCGCAGGACCACGGTGCCCCATGGGGGAAGCCGTGGGGCACCAAATGGCTCCGCCTTCAAGGCGAGGTGCCGGAATTCTGGGGTGCCGGGCCGGACACCACGGTTGAAGTGGTGGTGGACCTGGGCTTCACCACTGAAGTCCCGGGTTTCCAGTGCGAAGGGATAGCCTGGCGGGCCGACGGCACCATTATCAAAGCGCTCTCGCCCCGCAACCAGTACATCCCGTTGAAGCTGCTTGGCGGCGGCATGGCGGTGGACTTTTACGTGGAGGCAGCTGCCAACCCCGACGTCGCCCAGGGCTGGACCTTCGCGGCCACACCGTACGGCGACAAGTCCACGGCGGGAACGGCCCCGCAGTACCGCCTGGGAACCATTGCCATTGCTGAACTGAACCAGACAGTGTGGGAGCTCCAGCAGGACATCTGGACGCTGTCCGGGCTGATGGCGGAACTGCCGTGGGAGCAGCCGCGGCGGCATGAGATCCTCCGCGCCCTCGAGCGCATGATGGATGCGATGGACCCTGACGACGTCGCAGGAACGGCAGCAGCCGGACGCGAAGCGCTCGCCGAAGTCCTGGCCCGGCCAGCCTATGCGTCGGCACACCAGCTCGTGGCCACCGGTCACGCCCATATCGACTCCGCCTGGCTGTGGCCGGTCCGGGAGACCATCCGCAAGTGTGCCAGGACGTTCTCCAACGTGGTGGCCCTGATGGATGAATATCCGGATTTCGTCTTCTCGTGCTCCTCGGCACAGCAGCTCGCCTGGATCAAGGAGTACTACCCCGAACTTTTCGGCCGGATCCGGGAAAAGGTGCGGGCAGGCCAGTTTGTTCCCGTCGGCGGGATGTGGGTGGAATCCGATACGAATATGCCCGGCGGGGAAGCCATGGCCCGGCAGTTTGTTGAGGGCAAGAGCTTCTTCCTGGCCGAATTCGGAGTGGACTGCCAGGAAGCCTGGCTGCCGGACTCCTTCGGGTACTCCGCGGCCCTGCCGCAGATCGTGAAAGCTGCCGGCAGCAGGTGGTTCCTCACGCAAAAGATCTCGTGGAACCAGACCAACAGGATGCCGCACCACACTTTCAACTGGGAGGGCATCGACGGCACCCGGCTCTTTACGCACTTCCCGCCGGTGGACACCTACAATTCCCAGCTCAGCGGACGCGAGCTGGCCCACGCGGAGCGCAACTTCCGTGACCACGGCCGCGGCACGGTGTCGCTGGTGCCTTTCGGTTATGGCGACGGCGGTGGCGGGCCTACCAGGGAAATGCTTGCCGCCGCTGCCAGGACTGCAGACCTGGAGGGCTCGCCAAAGGTGCGGATCGGATCGGCCAAAAGCTTCTTTGAGCAGGCCGAGGCAGAATATCCGTCCCTGCCGGTCTGGGTGGGTGAGATGTACCTCGAACTGCACCGCGGCACGTACACCAGC
This sequence comes from Pseudarthrobacter sp. fls2-241-R2A-168, assembly GCF_030209335.1. Classification (NCBI taxonomy): domain Bacteria; kingdom Bacillati; phylum Actinomycetota; class Actinomycetes; order Micrococcales; family Micrococcaceae; genus Pseudarthrobacter; species Pseudarthrobacter sp. fls2-241-R2A-168. The sequence continues at coordinate 197,474 of NZ_JARVSG010000010.1, read as the reverse complement.
CAGGCGCGGACCAAGAAGGGCAACCGGCGCAGCGAGCACCTCCTCCGCGAAGCGGAATTGTGGTGTGCCACTGCCGCTGTCCGGGCAGACTCGTTCGTTTATCCGGCGGCCGAACTCAAGCGGTTGTGGCGGCTGGTGCTGATGCAGCAGTTCCATGACATCCTGCCGGGCAGTTCCATCGCCTGGGTGCACCAGGATGCCGAACGCAATTACCAGGCCATTGCGGCTGCCCTCGAAGCCCTCATCGCCGAGGCGGCCGCGGCCGTGCTTGGCAGTGGGGAGCGGACCTTCCTGCTCAATGCCGCGCCGCATCCGCGGGCGGGAGTCGAGGCGCTCGGAGCGGCGGAACCAGCTGTCCCGGCGCTTCCAGTCCGCGCTACTGCACAGGAGGGCGGCTACGTCCTGGACAACGGAATCATCCGTGCAGTGGTGGATGCCGACGGCCTGATCAGCTCACTGAGGGACTATGCCAGCGACCGCGAAGCGATTGCTCCGGGGGAGCGCGGCAACCTGCTTGAGCTGCACCGGGACACGCCCAACGAGTGGGATGCATGGGACATCGACGAGTTCTACCGGCGGAACGTCACGCCGTTGACAAGCGCGGATTGTGTCCGGCTGCATGAGGACGGGGACGAAGCCGCCGTGGTGGTGGAGCGGCTGGCAGGATCCTCGGCCATCACCCAGCGGATCAGCCTTGCCGCCGGAAGCCCATCACTGTCCATCACCACCTCTGTGGACTGGCAGGAGCGCGAAAAGCTGCTGAAGCTCGGCTTTGCCCTCGATGTGCGGGCTGACCGGTCCGCTGCGGAGACGCAGTTCGGGCACGTCTTCCGCGCCACCCATACCAACACATCCTGGGAAGCAGCGAAGTTCGAAATCTGTGCGCACCGCTGGATCCACGTGGCCGAACCAGGTTACGGCGTCGCCGTGTCCAACTCGTCCACGTACGGGCACGATGTCACCAGGAGCATCAGGGAGGCCGACGGCGGCACCACCACCACAGTGCGTTTGTCACTGCTGCGTGCCCCGAAGTTCCCTGACCCGGAATCGGACCGCGGGCACCACGAACTGACGATGACCATCCGCCCGGGAGCCGATATCGCCGATGCGGTCCAAGAGGGTTACCGGACCAATCTGGCGCCCCGCCTGGTCAGGGGCGGTTCACCAGCAGAGCCACTGCTTGCCGTGTCCAACCCGGCCGCTGTCATCGAAGCAGTGAAGCTTGCCGAGGATGGCTCTGGAGACGTGATCGTCAGGTTGTACGAGTCATTGGGCCAGCGTTCGGCCGGCAGTATCACCGCCAATTTCCCGGTCCACCACGTCGCTTCAGTAGACCTGCTGGAGCGGCCCATCGAGTCCGCAGGGGTGGAGGCCGGGTCCGGCGGTGCCGAGCTGCTCCTGCGCCCGTTCCAGCTGGTGACGCTGCGGTTTGTCCGCGCTGCGGCCGGGAGTTAGGTCGAAGCTTCCGGCTTGCGGGGAGACGGACTCCAGAGGCGGAAAAGCTTCGGATGAAGGTGAAAAGGGGCCTTAAATGGCTGAGTGGGGGCGGTCCCCAACGGCCGCCACCACTCATCCCCCCAAAGCGTGCAAAGGCCCCCGGGAGCTGCCACGTTCAAGAAATTATCCCCGTTCGTAAACGCCCCGCAACCCCCACCTTCACACATCCATGATTATTCCACATTCTAATGAATATGTGAAAGCCAGTAAGGTTACTTTTCGGTAGATGTCCTTCTGGCGCCTGCGGCCCTCTTGTTCCTCACCCGCGCAGCCCAGATCAGCGCCAGGCCAACCACAAAGCAGAGCACTGCCGTGTAGTTGACGATGAACCGAATCGCACCCAGCTCCGGTGGCACCACAGGAAACAGCAGGGTCAGCGCAATGGCTACCCCACCAACTGCCAGGAGCCCCGCGGCAAGCCGCACCAGCACCGGCAACCTGCTGCCCACGGCGCGGACCATTGCCGGCAACAGCACCAGGGAAACATAGGAGGGATAGGCGCGGCCGGCAGCCCCGTAGTACTCCACCAGGGCGGCGTGCCACGGGTCCTTTCCCGCCACCGCACTCAAACCTGCGGACGATCCCGCAGTATCCATCAGGAAGAACACCCCGATCAGCACCAGCGAAATCACCAGCAGGACGGTCATCCCGGTTTTGCCGGTGATGAGCCGGTAAGCATGGTCGGCGCCGAAACCGCGGGTCACCCGGATGCCCACGAAGTAGATGGCAGCGAAAATGATGAAGCGCAACAGCAGGTTGGCAAGGTTGATGCCACCCAGCGCGGTGTCCACGGCGACGTACGGCGCCTCGATGCTCAACAGGATGGCGGCGGTCATCAACGCAAAAATGTAGAAGAGGGACCTGTTCTCGCCGCGGATGGCGCTGGGTACGCGGGCTGCCGCGATGAGGCCGCACGTGGCCAACGTTGACCATTGAAGTATTTCGATCATCCCAGGTTCTCCCAGATCTTTTCCGTTTGCGCCTGGTCCTGCTCCTGGCGTCGCAACACCTTGCCCAGTGCCTGCAGCCTGTCACCGGCGAGAACGGCAAGGTCGCCGTCGGACAAGCTGTCCAATGCGGCCCGGCGTGCACCGGGCGTCCAGCCGGCCTCTTCCTCGGTGACCAGTCCGGTGGCCACCAGGCCGTTGGCCAGGCCAACGCCGGCGGCCCGGGCCGTGGCCACGGCCAGCTCGGCCGTAAGGCGGTTGGCGGTCAGCTGCGCTGAATAGTTTTGCGGGGCGATGCCCGTGGCGGCAGACACCCGGTGCCGCACCTCGCCGTCGTCAATTGCATCAACCCAGTTCTTCACCGAGGTGGGGTGCGGCGCGGGCGAAAGAGCGGGCGGTTCGGGGCCGGCTTTTCGTCCCGGGTCCATCCCGGGACGCGCCAGCATGGTGTGCAGCAGGTCCGCAGTGGAAATCTGGCTCACCAGTTCACAGCGCGTGGGACCAGGCTGGGGATCGGCCAGCTCCCGGTAAGCGTCGAAATCGGCCAGGGCGGCAACCGGGTTGATGCCGTAGGCGCGGCTGATGCTGACAACGGTAGAGACTGATACTTTCCCGCGCACCAGCTGCTGGGCGAGTGTTGTCCGCTTGATCCCGGAGATCCTGCAGACGTCGGCCGTGCTGGCCTCCGGCGCAACGCCTTGCAGCCAGCGCTGGAACGCCTTGGCGGGGAGGGTCATAAGGGGCTCTCTGCAGAACGGGTGGTGTGTCGATTTTAGCTGCCAATTTGCCGCCGGTTTTACCCGCGCCCGGGTTTCGACTATGCTTGATGGTCGAGCCCGTTGGTCCGTACACCCCCCAAGTCCGGACCAGCGGGTTCTTTTATGTCCGCCGGCTCTGGCGCCCTTCCTCCTGCGGATCAGCAAGCCACTTGCGCACTGCAACGGGGAAGACCGGCTGCGGATGCGCCGGCGAAAGGATGGATCATGACTGCGACCCTTGTTGCCAAGGATGTTTCCGGCGGCCATGACCACCGGCAGCTTTTCTCCAGGCTCTCCCTGACTGTCGCCCCGGGCGACGTGGTGGGCGTGGTGGGTGCCAACGGTGCCGGCAAGTCCACCCTGCTGCGGCTCCTGGCGGGCGTTGACCAGCCGCAGGACGGAACGGTCAGCCTTGCCCCGGCAGACGCATTCGTGGGCTGGCTGCCCCAGGAACACGAGCGCATTCCTGGTGAAACCGTGGCCGGATACATCGCCCGGCGGACCGGTTGTGCGGTTGCGACAGCGGAGATGGAGTCCACCGCCGAAGCCCTTGGTTCCGGCGCGCCCGGTGCCGATGACGCCTATTCCCGGGCCTTCGACCGCTGGATGGCCTCAGGCGCCGCGGACCTTGATGAGCGTATCCCTGCCGTCCTGGCCGAACTGGGCCTCGACACAGGTGCCGATGCCGTGATGACCGGCCTGTCCGGCGGGCAGGCAGCCCGGGTGGCGCTCGCGGCCCTGCTGCTCAGCCGGTTCGACGTGGTGCTCCTCGATGAACCCACTAATGACCTGGACCTGGCCGGCCTGGCGAAGCTGGAGGATTTTGTCCGCGGCCTGCGCGGCGGTGTTGTGCTGGTCAGCCACGACCGGGAGTTCCTGGCCCGCTGCGTCACTACCGTGGTGGAGCTTGATCTGGCGCAGAATTCGGTGGCAGTTTACGACGGCGGCTACGATGCCTTCCTCGAAGAACGCGCCGTTGCACGGCGGCACGCACGCGAGAAATACGAGGACTTCGCTGCCACAAAGGCGGACCTGGTGTCCCGTGCCCGGACCCAGCGCGAATGGAGCTCCCAGGGCGTGCGTAACGCCATGAAGAAGAGTCCCGACAACGACAAGATCCGCCGCGCCGCGAGCACCGAGTCTTCGGAAAAGCAGGCCCAGAAAGTGCGGCAGATGGAATCGCGGATTGCCCGGCTGGATGTCGTCGAAGAGCCGCGCAAGGAATGGCAGCTCCAGTTCTCCATCGGCCAGGCGCCCCGCTCCAGCTCAGTAGTGGCCACCCTCCGCGACGCCGTGGTGCGGCAGGGCACCTTCACCCTGGGGCCCGTCAATCTCCAGCTCAACGCGGGGGAGCGGATCGGTATCACAGGCCCCAACGGCGCCGGCAAGTCCACACTGCTCCGCCTTCTGCTGGGCGACATCCTCCCGGAGTCCGGCAGCGCGGCCATGGGTGCTTCGGTGGCCATCGGGGAGATCGACCAGGCCCGCGGACTGCTGGCCGGCCACCTTGCGCTGGCTGACGCCGTCGAAGCGGTCCTGGTGGACCTGACCCCCGCGGAGGTCCGGACGCTGCTGGCAAAGTTTGGCCTCAAAGCGGACCACACCGCCCGGACCATCGATTCGCTGTCTCCGGGGGAACGCACCAGGGCCGCCTTGGCCCTGCTGCAGGCGCGCGGCGTGAACCTCCTTGTCCTGGACGAGCCCACCAACCACCTCGACCTGCCGGCCATCGAGCAGCTGGAGGAGGCCCTCGAAAGCTACGACGGCGCCCTGCTGCTGGTGACGCACGACCGGCGGCTGCTGGAAAACGTCCGGCTGGATGTACGTTGGAATGTGGAGAACGGAACGGTAGAGGAGCAGCAGCAATGAGCATGGAAGGGGTGGCCTGGAGCTCGCTGTACAAGATCACCCGGGCCAAAAGCGGTTCCCAACCCTTCTCCAAGGCCACGCTGAAGCGCGTCCTTGGCTTCGCCCGCCCGCATCAGGGCAAACTCGTGGCGTTCGTGGCGTTGTCCGTTGTGATGGCATTCCTGGCTGTGGCAACCCCGGTCCTGGCAGGGCAGGTGGTGGACGCGATCGTCGCCAAGGCCGCCACGGAGGAGGTGGTCCGCCTCGCGGTGCTGATCGCCGTCGTGGCAGTAGCCGAAGCGGGCCTGGGACTGGTGAGCCGCTGGCTCTCCTCCACCATTGGCGAAGGCGTGATCGTGGACCTGCGCACCCGGGTCTTCGACCATGTGCAGAAGATGCCCATCGCCTTCTTCACCCGGACCCGTACCGGCGCCCTGGTCAGCAGGCTCAACAACGACGTCATCGGCGCCCAGTCCGCTTTCGCCGGCACCCTGTCCGGAGTTGTCAGCAACGTGGTGGCACTGATCCTCACGCTCGTGGTGATGCTGGGGACATCCTGGCAGGTGACTGTCCTGGCCATGATCCTGCTGCCCGTGTTCCTCATCCCCGCCCGGCGGATGGGTTCAAGGCTCGCGGACCTGCGCCGCGAAGCTGCCGAACACAACGCCGCCATGGGCACCCAGATGACCGAGCGGTTCTCCGCCCCGGGGGCCACCTTGGTTAAGCTCTTCGGCCGGCCGGATGAGGAATCCCGCGAATTCGCCGTCCGCGCCGGCCGCGTCCGCGACATCGGCGTCCGCACTGCCATGCTGCAGTTCACCTTCGTGACCGCCCTGACGCTGGTTTCCGCGCTCGCGCTGGCCCTCGTCTACGGGCTGGGCGGCTGGCTCGCCATCACCGGCCAGCTGGCAGCCGGCGACGTTGTGGTGCTGGCACTGCTGCTTACCCGGCTCTACGCCCCGCTCACTGCACTGTCCAACGCCCGGGTGGAGATCATGAGCGCGCTGGTCAGCTTCGAGCGCGTGTTTGAAATCCTGGACCTGAAGCCGCTGATCCAGCAGAAGCCGGACGCCGTGGCGGTTCCGCCGGGCCCGGTATCCGTGGAGTTCGACGACGTCCGCTTCGCCTACCCTTCAGCGGCAAAGGTGTCGCTTGCCTCGCTGGAGGAAGTGTCCACGCTGGACACCCGCGGCGGCGAGGAGGTGCTGCACGGCATCAGCTTCCGGGTTGAGCCCGGGCAGACCGTGGCGCTGGTGGGATCCTCCGGCGCAGGAAAGTCGACGGTCGCGCAGTTGCTTGCCCGGCTGTACGACGTCGATTCCGGCGCCGTACGGCTCGGCGGCACCGTCCCGGGAACCGGACTCGATGTCCGCGACGCCACCTTCGATTCCCTCCGGGACACTTTGGGCATGGTGACGCAGGACGGCCACCTTTTCCACGAAACCATCGCCTCCAACCTCCGGCTCGCCAAGCCGGACGCCACCGAGGAAGACATGTGGGAGGCCGTCCGCCAAGCCCGGCTCGAAACAATGATCCGGTCCCTGCCTGACGGGCTGGACACGGTGGTGGGTGAACGCGGCTACCGGCTTTCCGGCGGGGAACGCCAGCGGCTGACCATCGCCCGGCTCCTCATCTCCCAGCCCCGCGTTGTCATCCTCGACGAGGCGACGGCGGCGCTGGACTCCACCAACGAAGCCGCCGTCCAGGCTGCCCTGGGCGCTGCGCTCGAGGGGCGCACCGCCGTCGTGATTGCCCACCGGCTTTCCACCATCCGCGCCGCGGACGCAATCCTGGTGGTGGAGGACGGCCGGATTGTGGAGCGCGGCACGCACACCGAACTGCTGGCCGCCGAAGGCCGGTATGCCGAGCTTTACAGGACGCAGTTCGCCGAAGCCACCGCAGTGGCACAGGAAGCGGTCCCCGAGTTCTAGATGTCCTGCGGCTGCCGGACTGACGGCCGCCAGGCCCGGCGGTTCAGGCCTGGCGGCTGAGCTCCGGCAGGATGTGGTCCGTCAGCAGCGGGGCAAGGTCCGCGGGCAGGTCGGGTCCGTTCCCCAGAGCTGCCAGGTCAAGCCACCGGATCTCCGCAATCTCGGCGGAAGGATGGGCCTCCCACGTCCCCGGTGCCATAAACACCGTTGCCTCGATATCCGTGGCGGCTTCGTTGGCGGCATCGGCGATCCAGACGCCCATCAGCTGCAGTTCGCCCGGGTCCAGGACAATGCCCACCTCTTCGGCGAGCTCACGGGCAGCGGCCTGGACGGCGCTTTCGCCCGCTTCGGGCTTACCTCCCGGATGCATAAACATGGCAGTGCCGCGCTTCCTGACGGTCAGGAGCCGTCCGGTGTTGTCAAAGACGCAGACTGCCGAGACGACGATGCGGTTTTTCATGCTTCCTCTTTCTGCAGCCGGACCAGCCGTGACGTCAGCAGGAGATCCTTCCGTGGCCCGGCGACGTCCCAGCTGTAGCTGAAGCTGTCTGGACCCTGGTAGTTGTAGGTGACGCGGTAGGTGTCCGGATCGCACCAGTGCTGGTCCAAATTTTCGCGGGGAGTGAAGCTCATGCTGTGGAAGGGGCGGCCGTCCGGGAAGAAGACATCCATGGTGTCTGCGCGCGGGGTGGTTGCCAGGACATATTCGCGGGTGGCGGGGCCGGTGAAAGTGGGCCAGTGCATGGTGCCTTCCTCGCGGAGGTCCAGGCCGCCGTCGTCCCTGGAAGCAAAATGGACGACGCCGGAGAAGGTTCCGGCAGTGCCCTGGGCCCGGTCCAGCAGGTCCCGCCGGATGGTCCACAGTCCGGTTCCCGGAGCAGCGTCCCCAATGGCCGCGGCGGGGCCCAGCAGGTAGGGGCGGAGGTCGAACTCCGGGGGAGGAAAGTCCAAGTGCCCTCGATTGGAATCGAACCAACGACACCGGCTTTAGGAGAGCCGTGCTCTATCCACTGAGCTACGAGGGCGGGCATCCATTGGATCGGCAGAGCCGGTCCGCGTCGGACACGGATACAAGCATACAAGGTGTGGAGCCGTACTACGCTCAATGCATGAGTTCAGCGCCGTCCACATCGTCAGCCGCTGCCGTTATTCCGGACACCACCTCCACCCGGCAGTACATCGGAGCCTGGTCAGTGCTCAGCGTGCTGCAGTATTTCGCGGCGGAGGCTGCGGTGATCCTGGCCTGGGCGGGTCCCCAGCCCTACGACCTGCGCACGGGCTACATCAGCGACCTCGGAGCCCTCCGCTGTGGTGTCTTTGACGGGCGCTCGGTGTGTTCTCCGTTGAACTGGCTGATGAACGCCTCCTTTGTGGTTCAGGGACTCGGGATGCTGCTCGGTGCGCTGCTGCTGAGCTCGGGACTGCTGTGCGTGGCCGCCTTGGCCGGGGCGCGTGTACAGCGGCGGCGGCCCTGGCTCGCGGCTGTCTGGGTGCGGCTGTTGACCGGAACGGCCGGGGCCGGGACGGTGATTGTGGGACTGGTGCCGGAGGATGCCGGCTCCGGGTGGCACTACACGGGTGCCGTGATGTACTTCATTTCCGGGGCGGCAGCCCTGCTGGTGCTGGGATTCCTCTGGCTGCGGAAAACCGCCATGGCGTGGTTCATCCTGGCCTGCGGTGCTGTTTCGCTCGCTGCCCTGGTCACCGGCGGACTGACCCGGATGGCTGTGCCGGAACCCGGCACGCTGGAACGGCTCATGGGCTACCCGGTCACCGTGGGGATGGCCGCGGCCGGACTGGTCATCGCCCAGCGCGTCCACCGGCACCGGAAGCTGGTCCGGGCCGCAGCCGCACAGGGATCAGGGCCGGTTAAGGAAGAATTCCCTGAAGTCCGTTAAACCGGTGCCGCCTGTATAGCCAAGGGCATCCGCTCCCACCGATACGGCATCATCGGGTGAAAAGATGGTGGTGGAGAAGGTCCCGGACTGAAGGTTTTCGGTTTTCTCGAGCATTGCAGGGAGGGCTCCTTCCAGAGCCCGGGTGAGCGTTGCCTCGTCGTTGCCGGTTCCCACGAGCTTCGCGGTGATGAAGTTTCCGGACGTGTTCATGTTCACGTGGACCTGCGCCGATGCAATTCCCTGAACTGACATGGCGGCGTCCTCGATGGAAGCTTTCAGGCTTTCAGCCGATGATGCGGGGCCGGGGCCGCACCCAGTGAGAGCAAGGAATGCCAGCGCCGGCGCGAGCATCCGGGAAACGGTTCTAAATCGGCGCATCATCACTGCTTTCGGGAAATGTTGGACACTGTCGAGGTTACTTGGCTGGCATCCGAGGTCAGGAATCGCTGGGTCGATTGCTGCTGGCTGTACTGGGCAATCGGGCCGCCGGCTTCGTGGTTCCGGACTGACTCCACATAGGCGGAGCCGTCGTGGTAGTTGATGCCGGCAATCCCGGGATCTCCGCCGGGGTTTGGCAGTTCCACGATGGTGGCCCCATTGTCGCGGGTAGCGGAAACCATCCCGCCCGGCCATGCCGTGGCGTCGGCCAAGTCCACCTTCGGTACCGGATCTCCGGCGTGCTGAAGTGCCAAAACATCGATGGACGACGGGATCTGTGTGGAATCCACGGGTGAACCGAACGTGACCACGTTGGTGACATTGAAGCGGTCAGTAAACCCCGCATCGGATGCGAGTGCCGTAGCAATCATTCCGCCTTGGGAGTGACCGGACAGCATCACCGGTGCACCTTCCGGAATGCCGGCCTGCTCCATGGCGAGCCGGACCGCCTCCGCCGCGGTGGACAGGTTGCCGCCGGCCAACTGGAGGTTTCCAGTAAGGTCGGTGGGATTTGCCGCGCCGTCAGGCATCCACCGCGTGGTGCCGGGAATGTTGATGATGTAGGCCGGCGGCTCACCCGGCTTCTCGATCCTGTTGATGCGGACACCGGTGTCCTCCGTACCGGGCTTTCCCTGGTCCCCGTAGGCCATGTTGGTTGTGGCCAGTACAGCGCTGATGCTGGACGGGACGGGCGTATTGCCCCTGCCGTTGGTATCCACCTTCGTGGGATCTCCGACGCCAACAGGAATAGGCTCCCCGGCCACCGGCCGGCCGTCATCCAGCAAGTGGGGGTTGGATAAGCCCAGATTGAAGGTGGTTGCCCGCAGGTTGTCTACGGCGACCGCCAGCAACACGCCGTTGGAGAAGAGCTCTGTTATCGATGGCGGCTCGCCGGATGTCAGCCACCGCCAGCCCATGTCCGTCACATTGCCGGTTTGGTCCAGGACATTTCCTTGGGCGTCCATCAGGTTGCGGATGGGAAGCGGAGCTGAGTCCTGGACAAAGTTCCATGCGGTACCGACTGCGTCCTGGACAGTAGTAGTTACTTTTCCGGCGGTGTCCCACAGGTCGCCCGCGGTGCCGGCAATGGAGTCAAGCAGCGAGTCGGGAAATGACGGGGCCTGCGGAGCAGACGTTCCAGCCGGCCCCTCGGTGCTGGCCGCAATCTGCTCCTGGACGTTGCGCTTGACGGTATCCGAGGCGGCAGCGAGCGCATCAGCTGTGCCTAGCAGCATTGCCCTGTGGCCGGTCCATTCGGCACTGAACTTCTGCGCGTCAGCACCCTTCCAGTGCGAGCCCTGGATTAGGGGTGTGAGGTTCCGGCCCAGGGCAACCAGCCGGTCGCTGGCGCGTGCCAGCTCTTCGCTGAGGCGCAGCCCGCTCTCGACGTCCATCCCGTAGAGGGTCATTATCAGGCCACCTGTCCCGCCACGCTTGCCAGGTATTCCCTGGCGCCCAGCAGGCGCCAGGCCAACCCGTGGCCGATGGCATCGGACGCAACGGGAGTCAGCGCGAATCCCTCACGGGATGGACTGGCGTTGACTGAATAGAGGCGCTCCGCCAGTGCCCAAACATCCCGGCTTAGATAGTCCGGGGCCTGGACCGGGGTTGCCACGGGTCCAGTTGGGCGGGAACCACTTGGGTGGGCCGACACGTCGAGATGAATCGTGTATCTGGCACGGGCGCCTATTTCACTGAGCCCGGCGGCCGGCGGACTGGCCAGTCCTGTGGCCTCGGGGACTTCCGCGAGGTCCGGGAGGTGGCGCTTGATGGCTGCCCAGGCATTTTCCTCAGCGAAGAAGGCTATTTCGACGGCGTTGCTGGTCGCAGTCACGTCTATGCCACTGCCGCCATGCCGGATACGCCGCAAGTAAGTGAGTCCGACGCCCCGGCCGCCTGACAAGGCGAGCTCGGTGTGAACGGACGTTTCATGTGTTTGGACCACGGCTGCCGCCCGTAGGGGACCGAATGCCGAAATCCAGACTGCCAACACCCAATGCCGGCTGATGGCACCGTCCCCGTCAACTATTCCCGTCTGGCGGAGTTCGGCCTCGGCCATCTCGAGTGCTTCCGAATCCAGCGCAACGAACGCCTGGGCGTCGATGGAGTCAAGATAGGCGGACAGGTCCGCCTCCGACCCGTGCGCGAGTGCCTCGGCCGCCTTATGGACTGTCAAGGCCCAGGCTACGCCGGTGATTTTAAAGACGTTGAGGGCAACGTCCATCTGTGATTCCCCCAAGGATCCCCCAATGAAGTGTCCGCAACAGGCATCCAGCGCCCGTAGCCAATACCCTATCCGGGCCCTCTTAGGAACCGGAATGGGGAGTTCTATCAGGCCACTTGCCGCTGCGGCCTTTTCCGCAGGAGCACAGCGGCGGCGCCGGCGAGCAGGCTCAGGACCAGCAGGAGCCAGCCGGCTACGGTAAGGCCGGACGCGAGGGCCATCTGGCCGGCGTCAGGGGTTGCTGACGCCAGCACGCCGTCGATGGCCACGTTGGCCCAGAGCCGGACCACAACAAAAAGCAGCGGAAGGGCCCACAGCGCCCAGCGCAGTGCCTTCCTGGCAACACTTGTCCCGATCAGCAGCAGCCAGGTGAACCCGAAGATCAGAGGGAACAGGGTGCCGGCGGTTTTGTGGACGTAGTTGAGCTGGCCGCGGGCGTCGTCATCCATGGCGGTGTGCAGCTGGCCGATGTAGTTGGCGTCGAACCCGCCGATGAGGGAGTCCGGCATGGCCAGGCCGCCCGTGGTGAGTTGCCGCAGCTGGTCCAGCGTGAGCAGGTGCAGGTACCAGAACAGGAACAGGCTGGCCACCACTCCGGCGATCAGGATCAGGTTGCTGTTGTTCTCGGCCTTCCGCGGCGTGCGGTTCGTGCTGGGGTTCACCACTGGCGGAAGGTGGTGCTGCGGCACCGCCGCCTTGGAGCCGTGCTTCTTGATCCGCTGGGCAGGGGTTTTGGCCATGGCACCATTATCCCGCCCCATAAACTGAAGCCATGACCATTGGCCGGCACAGCGCTGTTGAACTTGACCCCTCCCTGGACGACTACGAGCTGGCGGCGGCTCTGGTCCGCGAAGCAGGGCAGCTTGCATTGCTGATGCGGATGGCGGGCCTGCAATCCGAACAGAAGACGTCGGTTTCAGATGTGGTGACAGCTGCCGACCATGCCGCCGAGGCCTACGTGCTTGGGCAGCTGCGGCGGTGCCGGCCGGAGGACGGCATCCTGGGGGAGGAGGGCGCTTCGGTCCAGGGGACAAGTGGCCGGACCTGGGTGATTGACCCGGTGGATGGCACCTACAATTTCCTGCATGGCTCGACCTACTGGTGCTCCGCGATTGCGCTGAAGGATTCCTCCGATGTGATGCTCGGGGCCATTTTCCAGCCGGAGGAAGACAAGCTTTGGCTCGGGGGCAAGGCCCACCCGGCAACGCTGAATGGTGAACCCCTCACGGTGTTCCGCCAGGACCGGGGCGCGCGCAACAGTACATCCGTTGCCAAACTGGGCGCCGCCACCTACATCCACCCGAGCTGGCTGATGGATCCCCTGTGCGCGATGCCGTGGCACGCCGCCGCCACATCCGCCGCCGCACTGCGCATGCTGGGCTCCGGGTCCTGCGACCTGGGCCGGGTGGCTGACGGGCAGCTTGGATGCTGGTTCCAGCACAGCTGCCCTGAGTGGGACTGGCTGCCGGGCAAAGCGATCGTCCGGGCTGCCGGGGGAGCCGTGGACACCGTTCACGTAAACGGCCTCGAATGGTTCATGGCCGGGGGAACGACGGCGGTTCGTGAGTTGCGTGCCGCCCTCGAGTCCGGCTCGGTGGCATAACAACACAGGCATAGAAGATCACCACAGCACGGCTTGATGGAACTTAAGTCGTCCCGCCGCTTTGGTCCGGCGCTGCCGCACGTGATGATCGCGCTGCCGGTCCTCCGCCGCTATAGCCACGCGGTTTATCAACTGCGAAGCAGTCCCCGGTAGGGGTGGTGCAGTGGAGCGGTAAGTGTGGCCGGTGGGTGTCCTTGTTTCGACTGAATGTCTTTTTCCTGGTCGAGTAACCGTCTTTGCGGCCCAGCCTGGTGTTTCTTTGGTGTGGTTGCAGGTTTCGCAGAGGCCTTGGCCGTTGGTGCTGGTGGTTGGCCCGTCGTTGTGCCAGGGGATGATGTGGTCGTGGTGGCGGATGGGCGCGTCGCAGTAGGGGGTTCGGCAGGTGTCGTCCCGTACCTGGATGAACCGGCGGAGTCCGGGCGGGAAGAGCCGGGCTTTGGAGTCCATCCCGACGAGCTCTCCGTGCGCCGGCGCTGTGTAGAGCCGGCGAAGCCAGACTTGAAGCCCGGTATCATCCGCAGAGGGCGGGGGTCCCGCGTCTGACAGCAGCTCGCCACGGATGGCCTTTCGAGCCCATTCGCCGGGGACGATGCCGTAGCCGGTGAGGCGTGCGGGTTCGCTGTCGCCTTGGAAGAGGGTGCGGTCGGTCATGACGAGTTGGAGGTCGATGCCTGTGTAGCCGCCCGGGGTGCCGGTGACGCGTTCGACCAATTCGTCGGCCATAATCGCGCCCTTCGGGCGCTCCTCCCCGGAAGATTTCAGGGTGTCAGCGTGGCGGGTCAGCTCGGCATAGACGGCCACGCCCTGGGCCACCGGGAGCAGTGCGGTCAGCCGGGTCATCGTGTCCGGCGCCGGACGCAGCGTGACACTCCGCTCATTCACAGCGTGGCTGGCCCGCCTGGCGACTGAGTGTGGGTCGCGCCGGTACGCAGCAGATCGGACCGCGGCGATGATGGCCCGGTCCCCACAGCCAGCCAGGGAGCCGCTGTCCGCGGCGAGTTCCTCGTCTACCGCGGCCCGGTCCTCGACCGCGAGGCATGCTGTTTCCTTCACCACCAGGGTGGCCCGCCACTCGTTCAATTGGCCTGATTCCAGCGCCGCGAAGGTGTGGGGCATCTCAACCAGGGCTTTCCCCAAACCCAGCAACCGGGCGCCACGGGACGGTGACTCCCGACGGGCCAGCGCGATTTCCGCTGCCACCCCGGCACCAAGCTCATCCACCGGGACACCCGCTTCGGCCTGTTCCTGCCGGGCGGCAAGCTCATAGGCCACGGCGATCCTCGCCTGCTTCGCAGCGGCCGCGGACTTCACGTCCTCCAGCTCCCGCATCTGGTCAATCATTCTTTGCCGGTCAGCAGCGGGACGGACCAAAGACAACGTGTGCAGGACATCCCCAACAACAGGCCCAGGGCGGTTTACCGCCCCCTGCTGCACCACCGTCATGATCGGTTCCATAAGCAAAGTCTTCCAGCCGCCCCAGTCAACGGCGCTAACCCCAGTCCCTATGTGGATAACGTCCCGTCATCCACAGGCTGGAGCTGGGTGTCTGCCCCACCGCCTAGACTTGTAGGCACCATGGATATGTTGTTTGACCCGTACTCTGACGGACCCTTCAAAGCCGCTCCCACCGCCGCTGCCCGCACCAAATCGCCTTCCGAGGGCGCAGCTGCGGCTCCGGGGACGGGCGGAAGCGTCCGCGCTGGCGTCCCGGAAGCGAAGGCCCACCGAAGCCACGGCATGGACCCGGCCAAGCTGCTGGAGGGGCTCAATCCCGAGCAGGAGGAAGCCGTCAAACATGCAGGCGGCGCCCTGCTCATCGTGGCCGGTGCCGGTTCGGGAAAGACCCGCGTGCTCAGCAACAGGATTGCCTACCTGATCGCCACAGGACGGGCCCACCATGGGGAAATCCTGGCGATTACCTTCACGAACAAGGCCGCCGCGGAAATGCGGGAACGCATCGAAAAACTGGTGGGCGGACGCGCCAAGATCATGTGGATCTCCACCTTCCACTCATCCTGCGTCCGCATCCTCCGGCAGGAGGCGGCCAATGTGGGGCTGAAATCGAACTTCTCCATCTACGACTCCGCCGACTCCCTGCGCCTGGTCACCCAGGTCTCCAAAACACTTGACCTGGACCCCAAGAAGTTCGCGCCCAAAGCCATTCAGCACAAGATCTCGGCCCTGAAGAACGAGCTCATCGATGCCGATTCCTACGCTTCCGCCGCGAACTACAACGATCCTTTCGAGCAGGCTGTCGCTGATGTCTTCAAGGGCTACACGCAGCGGCTGCGGCAGGCGAATGCGATGGACTTCGACGACCTCATCGCCGAAACCGTGTACATGTTCCGCGCCTTCCCGGCACTCGCCGAGTCTTACCGCCGGCGGTTCCGGCACGTGCTGGTGGACGAATACCAGGACACCAACCACGCCCAGTACGCCCTGGTCCGCGAAATTGTGGGGGAGGGCCCAGGGGCTTCCGAACTGACCGTAGTGGGAGATTCGGACCAGTCCATCTACGCCTTCCGCGGTGCCGATATCCGCAACATCGTGGAGTTCGAGAAGGACTACCCCGAGGCGCGGACTATCAAGCTGGAGCAGAACTACCGCTCCACCCAGAACATCCTCAGCGCGGCCAATTCGGTGATCTCGCGGAACCCGAACCGTCCGGAAAAGCGTTTGTGGACGGCCGAGGGCGAAGGTCACAAGATCATCGGCTACGTGGGCGAGAACGAGCACGACGAAGCCCAGTTCATCGCCAAGGAAATCGACCGGCTCCAGGACGAGGAGAACCTCCGTCCCGGGGACGTCGCCATCTTCTACCGGACCAACGCCCAGTCGCGCTCCATCGAAGACGTGCTGGTCCGGGTCGGCCTTCCCTACAAGGTGGTGGGCGGCACGCGCTTTTACGAGCGCAAGGAGATCAAGGACGCCCTCGCCTACCTGCGTGTGCTGGTTAATCCGGACGACGACGTCAACCTGCGGCGGGTGCTCAACGAACCGAAGCGCGGCATCGGTGACCGCGCCGAGGGCGCCGTGGCCGCGCTTGCCCAGCGCGAACGGACCTCGTTTATGGCCGCCGCGCGCCGGGCCGAGCAGGCTCCGGGTATGGCAACCCGGTCCGTGAATGCCGTGCTCGGGTTCGTGAAGTTGCTGGATGACCTGGCAGAAGTGGCCGCCGGCTCGGGCGCGGCGGCAGCACTGGAAGCCGTCCTGGAGCAGACCGGCTATCTGGCCGCGCTGCGCTCCAGCACGGATCCGCAGGACGAGTCCCGGGTGGAAAACCTCGCCGAACTCGTCGCCGTCGTCCGTGAATACGAACAGGAGAACCCGGAAGGGTCACTGGAAGCGTTCCTGGAGCAGGTGTCCCTGGTGGCGGATGCAGACCAGATCCCGGACGCGCCCGGCGCGGACATTGATGCCGCCGTCGCGGAGGCAAAACGGCTGGGCGTGGTCACCCTCATGACCCTGCACACCGCCAAGGGGCTCGAATTCCCGGTGGTGTTCCTGACCGGCATGGAACATGGACTGTTCCCGCACCAGCGTTCAGCAACGGATCCGAAGGAACTGGCGGAAGAACGCCGCCTCGCCTACGTAGGGCTCACCCGCGCCCGGAAGCGGCTCTACGTGACCCGTTCCGAGGTCCGCAACATGTGGGGGCAGAGCCAGTACAACCCTGCCAGCCAGTTCCTTGAGGAGATCCCGGCCGATCTCCTGGAATGGAAGCGTGAAGGAACCAGCAGGCAGTCCAATTGGGGCGGCGGATCCATCAGTTCGGGCCGCTACAGCGGATCCTTCTGGGGCGCCGGGACCTCCCGCGGTGCTGCCGCCGACCCCTCTGCCGGCTTCAACGCCGATGTCCCCGCTGTGATCGCCCGCAACCGCGTGCAGCCGCAAAAAGAGATCGTGGCGGTCAGTGTGGGGGACAAGGTCAACCACACGAGTTTCGGCAACGGAACGGTGCTTGCCCTCGAAGGCGCCGGGGACAAGACCGTGGCAAAGGTGAAATTCGACGTCGGCGAGAAACGGCTGCTGCTGCGCTACGCGCCCCTGACCAAGCTCGACGCCTAAGAGCGGCGGAGCCGGACACAATGCCCAGCCCTTGTCCGACTCCCCGCGCGGGTCTACAGTTCAGGAACGTTTCCCCAGAGCCGTACCAACATGACGGAGCGGGCCATGAACATTCTGTTCGCCAGCCAGGCAATCGACGGTCATTTCAACCCCATGACAGGGGTGGCAAAGGAGCTTCAAGAACGCGGCCACGATGTCCGGTGGTACACAGGCCCGGTCCTCGCCGGCAAGCTCCGCGAACTTGGGATTCCGCTGTTCCCTTTCAAGCGCGCCATCGAGCACCGCGCAGACAACCTCAGCGAGCTCTACCCGGAACGCGCCAAGCTGAAAGGGCCCCGCGCCATCGGCTTTGACGGGGAGAAAATCTTCGCCAGCAACATCAGCAACTTCTTCGAGGACATCCGGGAACTGGACCAGGCCTTCCCTTTTGATGTCCTGGTGGCAGACAGTTCCATGTTCATCCACCGGCTCGTCGTGCACCTGATGGGAAAGCGGGTGGTGGCCTTTGTTGCGATTCCCAATATGGAAAGCGATCCACTGGTGCCCCCGCTCTTTTTCGGTTTCCTCCCCGCGCGCAACGCCCGGGAAAAGGTCCTGCAGGCCGCGGCCGGGCTTCTTTCCGACAAGGTCATACTTCGCCCCGCCAGCCAAAGCTACCGACGGCAGCACGCGTTCTACGGCCAGGAGGTGCCCAAAAGAGGCCGGCTCACCGACGAGCCGTACCGCTGCTCGGACGCCGTCATCCAAACCGGCTCCAGGTCCCTCGATTTTCCGCGAAGAAAGGAAAACCCCAACGTCCACTACGTCGGGGCGCTCCTGCCCTACCGGCTAACGGATACGTCAGCCATGCAACTGGAGCCGCACATGGATCCGCAGGGTTCCGCCGGAACAGGTTTTGCCAGGACAGTAGTGGTCACCCAGGGCACGGTGGACAACCTGGACCCGAACAAACTCATCATTCCCGCAATAGAGGCACTGAAGGACACGGACACCATAGTGATGGTGGCGACGGCAGGCCGCGGAACGGCGGAACTCCGTGAACGCTATCCGCAAGCGAATATCCAGATCCACGACTACATCGACTTTGCCGCCGTCTTCGACCATACGGACGTCTTTGTCACCAACGGCGGGTTTGGCGGCGTACAGCTCGCACTTTCCAAGGGAGTCCCTCTGGTGGTGTCCGGGATCAACGAGGGAAAGAACGATGTCAACGCCAGGGTGGAGTACGCCGGAGCGGGCATCAACCTGCGGACGGACAACCCCTCGGCGGAGAGCATTGGCAAGGCCGTAAACAGCATTTTGGCCGATCCGGCATGGAAGGAACGGGCCCAGCAGATGGGCCGCGATTTTGGCTCCGACAATCCTGCCGAGGCTGCCGCCGAAGTGGTGGAAGCCGTCTTCAGCAACAGGTAAAGCACCGGCGTAAAGCATAATGGGGCGCATGCGACGGACTGTTCTGGGGATCTTCGCCGCCCTCATCCTGGCGGCGGCCACGGCCTGCACCATCACCACGCAGGATCCCGGCTACGTCCCTCCGCCCCCGCTGCGGCCTTTGGAACAGCTGGAACAGACCCCTTTGGTGGATGCCAAAGGCTTCTCCAACGGTGAAGGGGTTGTCTCCTTCATCACTGCAGACCGTACTGTTGCCTGTTCCCTGACCGCCGCCAGGGGAGAGCATGTGAATCTGCCCTACGAGCAAAACAACTTCAGTGATTCGGCCAACAACAAACTGGCGACGGTGCCCGTGGCACACTGCGAACTTGCCAGGTACCCCAAGCCAAAGGCCGAGGACGCCAATGACGACTGTGCCGGAACAAACCTGGGCTATCTGGGCGGCGTTGCCCTGCTCACGCCGGACAGCGCGCGGTACGGCGAATGCCGTTCCGGCGTCACAGAAATGGAGGCAACGTACGGTCCCGGAGGAAGCAAGACCGGCGACATAAGCGAACTGCAGGTGCTGGGGGAGGGGCAGAACCTCGAAGGGAACGGGCTGCGCTGTTCGGCCTACAACGGCGGGGTGGCGTGCGGAAACGTCTCCGCCGGCGTCGGATTCTTTGTTTCCCCGGACCATTACGAACTGATTTACAAGCCGGACGAGACTGCCTCCCCGGCCCCTCACGAGCCCTCAAAAACCCCGTAATTCCGCGGTTTTTCTACGCCCCATAGAATAGTGTCCTTACTCACATAAGCGGTACTCTGGGACGGGCCGGTCCCTCCAAAGGACTAGAGTTCCCAGTGGAGCATCACGCCGCGTGGCTCGTTTCCAACAGGCCGCCGGTGCGTGCAATTCCGCAGCCCGGTCATCGTCTTCGATGGTGTCCGACTGTACAGAAACTACTTCGACGTAGAAGGACACTAAACCGTGGACCTGTTTGAATACCAGGCGCGCGATATGTTCGAGGCGCACGGTGTACCCGTGCTTGCCGGCATCGTGGCGCACACCCCAGAAGAAGCAAAGGCAGCTGCCGAGAAGATCGGCGGCGTAACTGTCGTCAAAGCCCAGGTCAAGGTTGGCGGCCGCGGCAAGGCCGGCGGCGTCAAGGTCGCAAAGTCCGCTGACGAGGCACTTGAGCACGCCACCAACATCCTGGGCATGGACATCAAGGGCCACACCGTCAACAAGGTGATGATCGCCCAGGGTGCTGACATCGCCGAGGAATACTACTTCTCCGTCCTGCTGGACCGGGCCAACCGCAACTACCTGGCCATGTGCTCGGTTGAAGGCGGCATGGAAATCGAACAGCTCGCCGTCGAACGCCCCGAAGCGCTGGCCAAGATCGCCATCGACCCTGCCGTGGGCATCGACCAGGCCAAGGCAGACGAAATCGTCGCCGCCGCAGGCTTCGCTGAGGAACTCCGCGGCAAAGTCGCCGACGTGATCCTCAAGCTCTGGGACGTCTTCAAGAAGGAAGACGCCACCCTGGTGGAGGTCAACCCCCTCGTCAAGACCGGCGCCGGCGAGATCGTGGCACTGGACGGCAAGGTCTCCCTCGACGAGAACGCCGACTTCCGCCACGCCAAGCACGCCCTCCTTGAGGACAAGGACGCAGCTGACCCCCTTGAGGCCAAGGCAAAGGCGCAGGACCTCAACTACGTCAAGCTGGACGGCGAAGTAGGCATCATCGGCAACGGTGCAGGCCTGGTTATGTCCACCCTCGACGTCGTTGCCTACGCCGGCGAAAACCACGGCAACGTCAAGCCCGCAAACTTCCTGGACATCGGCGGCGGAGCCTCCGCTGAGGTCATGGCTGCAGGCCTGGACGTCATCCTCGGCGACGAGCAGGTCAAGTCCGTGTTCGTGAACGTCTTCGGCGGCATCACTGCCTGTGACGCGGTTGCCAAGGGCATCGTCGGCGCGCTCGCCGAGCTCGGCCACACTGCCAACAAGCCGCTGGTGGTCCGCCTCGACGGCAACAACGTCGAAGAAGGCCGCCGCATCCTGAACGAGGCCAACCACCCGCTGGTTACCCTGGCCGCCACCATGGACGAGGGCGCCGACAAGGCCGCCGAGCTCGCCAACGCAGCGAAGTAAAGGGACGCACCATGTCTATCTATCTGAACAAGGACTCCAAGGTCATCGTCCAGGGCATCACCGGCGGCGAAGGCACCAAGCACACCGCCCTGATGCTGAAGGCCGGCACTAACATCGTGGGCGGCGTCAACGCCCGCAAGGCCGGCACCACCGTCCTGCACGGCGACAACGAAATCAACGTCTACGGCACCGTCAAGGAAGCCATCGCCGAAACCGGCGCTGACGTATCCATCGTCTTCGTACCCCCGGCATTCACCAAGAACGCTGTTGTGGAAGCCATCGAAGCCGGCATCGGCCTCGTTGTGGTCATCACTGAAGGCGTGCCGGTCCAGGACTCCGCCGAATTCTGGGCCCTGGCCCAGTCCAAGCTGGACGCCGACGGCAACCAGGTTACCCGCATCATCGGCCCGAACTGCCCCGGCATCATCACCCCGGGCGAAGCCCTGGTGGGCATCACCCCGGCCAACATCACTGGCAAGGGCCCTATCGGCCTGGTCTCCAAGTCAGGCACTCTGACCTACCAGATGATGTACGAACTGCGCGACCTGGGCTTCTCCACCGCCATCGGCATCGGCGGCGACCCCGTCATCGGCACCACCCACATCGACGCCCTCGCCGCGTTTGAGGCTGACCCCGAGACCAAGGCGATCGTGATGATCGGCGAAATCGGCGGCGACGCCGAAGAGCGCGCAGCCGACTTCATCAAGGCCAACGTCACCAAGCCGGTCGTAGGCTACGTGGCAGGCTTCACCGCTCCCGAAGGCAAGACCATGGGCCACGCCGGCGCCATCGTCTCCGGTTCCGCCGGTACCGCACAGGCCAAGAAGGAAGCCCTCGAGGCTGCAGGCGTGAAGGTCGGCAAGACGCCGTCCGAGACCGCCAAGCTGCTGCGCGAAGTCTACGCAGCCCTCTAGAAGTTCCGTTTAGAACAACGCGGGGTCACTTAACGCCCGTTCCACACAGTGGGATGGGCGGGAAGTGACCCCGCGTTGCTGTTTAACGAGTTAGTTGTTGAAGTACGACGACGGCAGGTCACCTTTCCCGAAAAGGTGACCTGCCGTCGTCGTACTTTTTTGTTCAGACCTTGGCGCCGCTGAGCAGCTCTTCCAGCCGCTCGTAGCCTTCGCTCATGCCGCCCTCCATGCCGGACTGCGCCATGCCGTCGCGTGCCTCCTGGCTGGGGTAGACCGAATGGCCGCGCAGCCGCGTCCGGCCGTTGCCAAGGTCCTCGAACGTCATGAACTCCAGGCTGACCACATCCGGGTACCCGCCGAACTCAAAGGTCTGGATGGCGAACTCGTTCTCGCGGACGGTGTGGAAGATGCCCTTGAACTCGTAGGGCACGCCCTCGGGCCCGGTGTGCAGGTAGCTGTAGCTGCCGCCGGTGCGGAAATCGTAGTGGTCGATGTCCATTTTGTAGCCCCGGGGGCCCAGCCACTGGACGATCAGGTCCGGTTCCTTGTGGGCCCGGAACACGTCCGCGACCGGGAAATCAAACTCGCGCTCGTAATCGATGAAGGGGACGCCCTCAGGAACGCTGAGTTTCAGGGAATGATGACTCCTTGGGTTTGTCGCTGCGGGCCGCAGCTTTTGATCTAAGTACGGCGTCGAGGCTGCGGAACTGCCCTTCGCGGACCAGCCTGTACTGGTCGATCCAGGCGGTGAGGGCCTCAAGCCGTGCCGGGTTCAGGTGGACGGGCCGGCGCTGCGCATCCCTGGTCCGGGTCACCAGTTCCGCCTGCTCGAGCACCTGGATATGTTTCGAGACCGCCTGTTTGGAGATCGCGAACGGTTCTGCCAATTCATTAACAGTGGCCGGGCCCCGGCTGAGCCGGGCGATGATGCTCCGCCGCACGGGGTCGGCCAGGGCCATAAAGGCCGAGTCCAGTGCCGCGCTTTCGGAGATCATGACGGGCCTCTCTTAGTCAACCTTCTTGTTTATCAACCTCTCGGTTGTTTAACCGTACTCCTGGCAGGTCTGCGCTTCAAGACCCGTAGGCCTTGTCTTGAACTCGCAAGCTTTGTTAGTATGTCAGGACAAATTATTGAAGGAGAAGGTTGATGCCCCTCGTCCGTATTGATGTCAATGAAGGCCGTTCCGCCGAGGACCTGCAGCGGCTTAGCCGCGGGATCCACGATGCGATCCTTGCTGAGTACGGCATTCCGGAACGCGACTACTTCCACATCCTTACCGAGCACCCGCAGGGGCAAATTTTCGCCCAGGACGCTGGGCTGGGCTTCGAGCGGACCGGGGAAGTGGTGATGATCCAGATCTTTACCCAGGGCGGGCGTTCGCAGGAGGCGAAGCAGCGCCTCTTTGCCGCTGTTGCCGACAAGCTTGCCGGGGTGGGGGTGGCCGGTGAGGATGTGTTCATCGGTTACGTAGAAAACAGCGCCGGCGACTGGTCGTTCGGATTCGGCCGTGCGCAGTACGTCACCGGCGAGCTGTTGGTCCCCAAAAAGTAGCTCCTGCACCCCCTTCCTGCGGCCATGCTGCGAGGGGAAAGCATTGTTGTAAGTATGTCAGTACAAACCTTTGACAGGACATGCGATCTAGGGCAAAGTAGTGCCTGTGGCCCACACCACGGCCTGCCAGTCCAGGAACTCCTGCCGCTTCAAAGGATCCGAGTTCCACACCAGAAAGGTCCACGATCACCGTGACCCACGAGCTTCTTACGATCGGGCGCATCAGCGTTGATATCTACCCGAACGACATCGGGGTTGGCCTGGAGGATGTCAATTCCTTCGGCAAGTACCTGGGCGGTTCGCCGTCGAATGTTGCCGTTGCCGCCGCCCGCCACGGGCGCCGCACCGGGGTCATTACCCGTACCGGCGATGACCCTTTCGGTGAATACCTGCACCGTGAGCTGCGCAAGTTCAACGTCGATGACACCTATGTCACACCGGTCGAGGACTGGCCCACAGCGGTGACCTTCTGCGCGATCAAGCCGGCGACCGACGAGTTCCCGCTGTACTTCTACGGCCGCTTCCCCACTGCACCGGACCTGCAGATCAAGACCGGGGAACTGGACTTGGACGCCATCCGCGAATCCGGCATCTTCTGGTCCACCGTGACCGGGCTGTGCCAGGAGCCCAGCCGCAGCGCCCACATCGCCGCCCACGAGGCCCGCCCCCGCACCGGCCTGGCCGAGGGGCAGTTCACCATCCTGGACCTCGACTACCGGCCCATGTTCTGGGCTTCGGAAGGGGAGGCCCGTGCCGAGGTCGCCAGGATCCTTCCGCATGTCACCGTTGCTATCGGCAATGACAAGGAATGCGCCGTGGCCGTAGGTGAAGGCACCCCTGATGAGCAGGCAGACCGGCTCCTTGCAGCCGGCGTGGAGATCGCCGTCGTCAAGCTCGGCCCTGAAGGCGTGATGGCGAAGACCCGTTCCGAACGTGTGGTTTCCGCCCCTGTCCCCGTGGAGACCCTCAACGGCCTCGGTGCCGGTGACTCCTTCGGCGGCGCCTTCTGCCATGGGCTGCTCTCCGGTTGGCCGCTGGCCCAGGTCCTGGACTACGCCAACGCTGCGGGTGCTATCGTCGCCTCCCGTCTCTCGTGCGCCGACGCGATGCCGACGCCGGATGAGGTCATCTCGCTGCTGGCCGAACGTGGCCGCCCGGTTCACGGTGCCGGTGCTGCTGGTTCCGAGGCAAATGCCCAGCTTGCCGCCGAAGGAGCAGCACTGTGACACTCACCCCGATCGCCGCCAATCAGGCGCTCAATGACGATCCGCGCCGCTACGAGCACCTGAGTACCATCCGGCTCGAAGACCCCGACGCCGTGGCCCGCGCTGCGAAGTCCCGCCGCCGCCACCCCGGCCTCAAGGCGGGCCGGCAAGACTTCATCGTCGCCGCCGACCACCCCGCCCGCGGTGCCCTCGCCGTCGGCAGCGACCCGGTGGCAATGGCCGACCGGCGGCAGTTGCTGGACCGGTTGCAGATTGCGCTCGCCAACCCCGCCGTCGACGGAGTCCTGGCGTCCCCGGACATCATGGATGACTTGCTGCTGCTGGGTGCCCTTGACGGCAAGCTGGTGTTTGGTTCGATGAACCGCGGCGGCCTGTCCGGGCTGGTGAACGAGCTCGACGACCGTTTTACCGGCCACACCGCCGCAGCTCTTGAGGCCCTGCGTGCGGACGGCGGCAAAATGCTCACCCGCATCTGCCTGGGCGATCCGGACACCGTCGCCACCCTGGAGGCGACCGCGAAGGCCATTGATTCACTGGCGGAGCGGAAGCTGATCGCGATGGTGGAACCATTCCTGTCTGTCCGCGAGAACGGAAAGGTCCGCAACGACCTGTCCACCAACGCAGTGATCAAGTCCATCGCCATCGCCGAGGGCCTGGGCTCCACCAGTGCCTACACCTGGATGAAGCTTCCCGTGGTGGCCGACATGGAACGTGTCATGGCTGCTACCACCATGCCCACCGTTCTGCTGGGCGGGGACCCGGACGGCAGCCAGGACGAAATCTTCGCCACCTGGCAGTCCGCACTGGCGCTGCCCGGCGTCCAGGGCCTCACCGTGGGCCGCACCCTGCTCTATCCTGCCGACGGGGATGTCGCAGGCGCCGTTGCCAGCGCCGCCTCGCTCCTGCACCACACCACCGAAATCACGGAGAACTAGCAATGGGCACAACAACAGGAACGCGCAGAATGACGGTGGCCCAGGCCGTCGTCGAGTACCTCTCCAAGCAGTACACCGTGGACTCGGTCAACGGCGTTGACTACCGCGAGCGGCTCATTCCCGGCACGTTCGGTATTTTTGGACACGGCAACGTTGCAGGCGTTGGCCAGGCGTTGAAGCAGTACCAGCAGCTGGATCCGGCCATCATGCCGTACTACCAGGGCCGGAACGAGCAGGCCCAGGTCCACCAGGCCGTGGGATACGCCCGGCACACCCGCCGCCGGCAGACCTACGCGGTCAGCACCTCGATCGGCCCGGGCTCATCGAACCTGCTGACCGGTGCCGCGCTTGCCACCACCAACCGGCTTCCGGTGCTGCTGCTGCCCAGTGACACTTTCGCCACCCGTGCCGCTGACCCGGTGCTCCAGCAACTGGAACAGCCCTACGCCTACGACATCACCGTCAACGACGCGTTCCGGCCGCTGTCCAAGTTCTTCGACCGGGTCAACCGGCCCGAGCAGCTGTTCTCGGCATTCCACCACGGCCTGCGCGTCCTGACGGACCCGGCCGAGACCGGTGCCGTCACCATCTCGCTGCCGCAGGACGTCCAGGCCGAGGCGTTCGACGTTCCCGAGGAATTCCTGGCCGAACGGGAGTGGCGGATCCGCCGCCCGGACGCGGACGACGACGACATCGCCCGCGCCGCCGCTGCCATCCGTGCCGCGAAGCGGCCGCTGATCATTGCCGGCGGCGGCGTCCTGTACGCCTACGCCAATGACGAACTGGCGAAGTTCGTGGAACTGACCGGCATCCCGGTGGGGAACACCCAGGCCGGCGTCGGTGTCCTGCCCTGGGACCACAAGTTCTCCCTCGGAGCCATCGGCTCCACCGGCACGACGGCGGCTAACGCCATCGCAGCCGAGGCGGACCTGATCATCGGCATCGGCACCCGGTACGAGGACTTCACCACCGCGTCGCGGACCGCGTTCCAGAACCCGGACGTGAAGTTCATCAATATCAACGTGGCTGCGATCGATGCGTACAAGCACGGCACCACGCTCCCGATCGTGGCCGACGCCCGCAAGGCACTGGTGAAGCTCAACGCAGCGCTGGGCGGCTACCGTGTGGGTGCCGACCTGGAGCAGAAAATCGCTTCCGAGAAGGAGCGCTGGGACGCCACCGTGGATGCCGCTTTCGATACCCGCTACACGCCCCTGCCGGCACAGAACGAGATCATCGGCGCCACCAACCGGGCCATGGACGCCCGCGACGTGGTGATCTGCGCGGCCGGGTCCCTGCCCGGTGACCTGCACAAGATGTGGCGGGTCCGGGATCCGTTCGGCTACCACGTCGAATATGCCTACTCCTGCATGGGCTACGAAATCCCCGGCGGCCTGGGCGTCAAGCGAGCGGCACTGGCCGAAGCGGCAAGTACGACGGCGGCAGGCACGCCGGGCGCGGAGGTCCGGGACGTCGTCGTGATGGTAGGGGACGGCTCCTACCTGATGATGCACACCGAACTGGTCACCGCCGTCGCCGAACGCATCAAGCTGATTGTGGTCCTGATCCAGAACCACGGCTACGCCTCCATTGGTTCGCTCTCCGAGATGCTCGGCTCGCAGCGGTTCGGTACCCAGTACCGGGCCCTGAACGAGGAACAGCACAGCTTTGACGACGGCGAGACCCTCCCCGTTGACCTTGCCCTGAACGCCGAGTCGCTGGGTGTAAAGGTGATCCGGATCGAACCGGGCGAGAAGGTCATCGCCGAACTCGAGCAGGCCATCCGCGATGCTAAAGCCGCCCCCGAACGCGGCGGCCCCATCCTGATCCACGTCGAGTCCGATCCGCTCCTGGACGCACCGTCCTCCGAGTCCTGGTGGGACGTCCCCGTCTCCCAGGTCTCCGAACTGGAATCCACCCAACAGGCCTTCCAGACGTACACCGACCACAAGAACCGCCAGCGCAAACTGCTTGGCTGACACCCCCTCCTGACCCACTCAAGGAAGAGTCCTTCATGACTGCCACGACCACTGAGACCACCGTCATCAACCACTTCATCAACGGCGCCGAAACCGCAGGCGAGGGTGACCGCACCACCCCGGTCTACAACCCGGCCACCGGTGCCGTGTCCGCCACCCTGCGCCTGGCAAACCGTGCCGACCTGGAGGCCACTGTCGCGGCCGCCCGCAAGGCCGCCGACTCCTGGGGGGACATCTCCCTGGCGAAGCGCACCGCGGTCCTGTTCAAGTTCCGTGAGCTCGTCGCCGCCCACGTCGAGGAGCTGGCGCAGCTGGTCACCGCCGAGCACGGCAAGGTCATCTCCGACGCCAAGGGCGAGATCGGCCGCGGCCTGGAAGTCATCGAATATGCCTGCGGCATCCCCACCCTGCTCAAGGGTGACTACTCCGACCAGGTCTCCACCGGCATCGACGTGTTCAACTTCCGCGAACCCCTCGGCGTGGTGGCCGGTATCACGCCGTTCAACTTCCCCGTGATGGTGCCGCTGTGGATGGCTCCGATGGCCATCGCCACCGGCAACGCCTTCATCCTCAAGCCCTCCGAACGCGACCCGTCCGCCTCACTGCTGCTGGCCAAGCTCTGGAAGCAGGCCGGCCTGCCCGACGGCGTGTTCCAGGTCCTGCACGGCGACAAGGAAACCGTCGATGGCCTGCTGACCCACCCGAATGTGGATGGCATCTCCTTCGTCGGTTCCACTCCGATCGCCCAGTACGTCCACGAAACTGCCACCAGGCACGGCAAGCGCGTCCAGGCCCTGGGCGGGGCAAAGAACCACGCCATCGTGATGCCCGACGCCGACCTGGACAACGCAGCCGACCACCTGGCCGCCGCCGCTTTCGGCTCCGCCGGCGAACGCTGCATGGCCATCTCAGTCGCCGTCGCCGTCGGGGACGCCGCCGACCTCATTGTCAAGAAGGTCGAAGAACGGGCCCTCGCGGTGAAGGTCAACAACGGCACCGCCCCCGACGCCGAAATGGGCCCGGTCATCACCCCCGCCTCCAAGGAACGCATCGTCAGGATCGTCACCGAAGCCGAACAGGCCGGCGCCGCGATGGTAGTGGACGGCCGCGACCTGGTGGTTCCCGGCCACGAAGACGGCTTCTGGGTGGGCCCCACCGTCATCGACCACGTCAAGACCGAAATGACCGCCTACACCGAGGAAATCTTTGGGCCGGTCCTCGTGGTGGTCCGCGTCGACACCCTCGAAGACGGCATTAAGCTCATCAACGCCAACCCCTATGGCAACGGCACCGCCATCTTCACGTCCTCCGGCGCGGCCGCCCGGAAGTTCCAGCGCTCCGTCACTGTGGGCATGATCGGCATCAACGTGCCCCTGCCCGTCCCGGTGGCCTACCACTCCTTCGGCGGCTGGAAGGCGTCCCTCTTCGGCGACAAGCACATCTACGGTCCCGAAGGCGTATCCTTCTACACCCGCGGCAAGGTCATCACGTCCCGCTGGCCCGAAACCCACCACGCCTCCGGCGCCTCGTACAACTTCCCCTCCAACTGACACCAGAGAGAGACAACGCTGTCATGACTGAGAACAAGCTGATCATCGGCACTGCCCCGGACTCCTGGGGCGTCTGGTTCCCGGATGACCCCAAGCAGACCCCCTGGGAACGCTTCCTGGACGAAGTGGCCGAGTCCGGCTACAAGTGGATTGAACTGGGCCCATACGGTTACCTCCCAACGGATCCCACCCGCCTGGCGGAAGAGCTCAAGGCCCGCGATCTGCAGATCTCGGCCGGGACCGTGTTCACCGCCTTCCACCGCGGCCTGGACCAGTGGGAAACGGCCTGGGAGCCAGCCCGCAAGGTTGCCGAACTGACGGCCGCAATGGGCGGCGAGCACATCGTGGTCATTCCGGCCATGTGGCGCGACGACGTTACCGGCGAAGCCGTGGAAAGCGGCACGCTCAGCGACAAGGCCTGGAGCGACCTGTTCACCGGACACAACCGGCTGGGTAAAACCCTGCTGGAGGACTTCGGCCTGAAGCAGCAGTTCCACTCCCACGCCGACTCGCATGTGGGCGCGCAGGAGGACATTGAAACGCTGCTCGGCGCAACGGACCCGCAATACCTGAACCTGTGCCTGGACACCGGCCACGCTGAATACTGCGGCGCCTCAAGCCTGGAACTGATCAAGAACTACCCGGACCGGATCGGCTACCTGCACCTGAAGCAGATCAACCCGGAGATTCTGAAAAGGGTCAACGAGGAAAACATGACCTGGGCTGCCGCCAACCTGGCCGGCGTGATGACCGAACCGCCGAACGGGCTGCCGGACCTTCGCGCGGTTATCGAGGCCGTGGAAGCATTGAACCGCCCCATCTTCGGCATTGTGGAGCAGGACATGTATCCCGTCGCCTTCGACGTGCCCATGCCCATCGCCAAGCGCACGCGCAACTACCTGCTGTCCTGCGGTTCCCGCACCGTCGTCAGCTAACCCCGCCACAGACACCAAAAGGACGAAAACAATGACTGAAAACCTTCGCGTCGCCGTCATCGGCGCAGGCCGCATGGGTGCCGACCACATCCAGCGCCTCCACAAGCGCATTCACGGAGCTGAAGTTGCCGCCGTCGTAGACGTTGACCTGGCCCGTGCGCAAGCCGCCATCGAAGGCATCCCGGGTGCCGTGGCCCTGGCCGATGCTGACGAGGCCCTGAACAACGGCGACGTTAACGCGGTCCTCATTGCCACGCCCGGCTTCCTGCACGAGGACATCCTGCTCAAGGCGATCGCCAAAGACATCCCGATCCTTTGCGAAAAGCCCCTGACCCCCGATGCCGAATCCTCCTGGAAGATTGTCCAGGCTGAGGTTGAGCTGGGCCACAAGCGCATCCAGGTCGGGTTCATGCGCCGCTTCGACGCCGAATACGCGTCGCTGGGCAAGATCATCCGTGACCACGAACTGGGCGAACTGCTGATGCTGCACCACCAGCACCGCAACCCGAGCACGCCTGAGGGCTTCACGAATGAGATGCTCATCAACGACTCCGTGGTCCACGAGTTCGACGCCATCCGCTTCTTCACCGGCGAGGAGATCACTTCCGTGCAGGTCCGGTTGGGCAAGGCCACGAAGAACGCGCCCTCCGGCCAGCACGACCCCCAGCACGTCCTGCTCGAGACCGAGTCCGGTGTCCTGGCCGACGTGGAAATCTACGTCAACGCCAAATTCGGCTACGAGGTGGCCACCCAGGCCTCCTTCGAAGAGGGCATCATCAGCATCGGCGGCGACAAGGGACCCTACACCCGCAGCGCCGGCCGTTGGGGCGGCAACGTCACTCCCGGCTTCGAGGAGCGCTTCGGCGCCGCCTACGACGTCGAGATCCAGTCCTGGGTGGACGCGGCACTGAAGGGCGAAATCGGCGGGCCCTCCGCTTGGGACGGATACGCCACGGCAGCCTGCTGCGAAGCCGGCGTCGAAGCCCAGAAGAACGGCGAAAAGGTGACGGTCAAGCTCTCGGCAAAGCCCGACCTTTACAGATAGCCCCTAGGAGCTTTTGTCCGGATATGCAGACTTCCAGGCCCTTTAGCCCTGCATACCTGGACAAGAACTCCCACCCTTGACTGATCCACAATGGAGTGTTTTTCGTGAAAATCGCACTTGACCCCACACCGTTCCACCACTCGCACAGCCTGCTCGAGTTCCCCAAGGTGGTTGCGGACCTCGGATACAAGTACATGCAGATGACCCCGCACGCGGACCTCATCCCCTTCTACAACCACCCCAAAGCGGACGACGAACTGGTGGGCCAACTGAACAAGGCCTGCCGGGATGCGGGGATCGAAATCGCATCCGTCCTTCCGGTGCTCCGCTGGTCCGGGCCGGACGAGGACGCCCGCGAGGCCGCAGTCCGTTACTGGAAGCGTGCCATCCAGATCACGGTGGACCTGGGCGTCAGCACCATGAACACCGAGTTCAGCGGCCGGCCCGAGAAGGCGGAGGAGTCCGAGCGCGCCTTCTACCGTTCCATGGAGGAACTGCTGCCCATCATCGAACGCGAGGGCATCGACCTCCTCATAGACCCCCACCCTGACGACTTTGTCGAGGAAGGCCTCGCCGCCATCCGCGTGATCCGCGGGCTGAACTCAAAGAACGTAGGCATGGTCTACGTGGCATCGCACAGCTTCCACATGAAGAACTCCCCGTTGGACATCATGCGGGCAGCGGGGGACAAGCTGCGCCTGGTCCACGTGGCGGACACCATGAACCACCACGCCTCGCACGGATTGCGCTACATCACCAACCCGCCGGGCAACCCCGTCCGCGTCCACCAGCACCTGAAAATCGGCGACGGCGACGTGAACTGGGACGAGTTCTTCGGCGGCCTTAAGGAGATCGGCTTCCTGGACCGGGACAACACTGTGATGGTGTCCAGCGTCTTCGCCGAGGATGAAAATGCCGAGGACGTTTCGCGGTACCAGCTGGACGCCATGAAGCAGTACGTGCAGAAGGTCAGCCTATGAGTGGCCCTGCTCCGGCCTCCATCCAGACGGGGCAGCCCGCGAACCACAAACGGGCACTGCGCACTGTAACCATCGTCTCCACCTTCGGCGGGCTGCTCTTCGGTTACGACACCGGCGTGATCAACGGTGCGCTGCCGTACATGCAGGAAGACCTGGGGCTCACGCCGCTGACCGAAGGCCTGGTCACTTCTTCCCTGCTGTTCGGCGCCGCTTTCGGCGCCTTGTTCGGGGGACGCCTGGCGGACCGGAACGGGCGCCGGAAGATGATCATGGTCCTGGCGGTCATCTTCCTCGTCGGCACCCTGGCATGTACTTTCGCGCCAAGCACCGAAGTGATGATCGCGGCCCGCTTCGTGCTGGGCCTGGCGGTGGGCGGCGCGTCCGTGACCGTCCCCGTGTACCTGGCCGAGGTCTCGCCCAGCGCGCGGCGCGGACGGATCGTCACGCAAAACGAACTGATGATCGTCACCGGGCAGCTGCTGGCCTTCATCTTCAACGCCTACCTTGGCAACACCTTTGGCGAAGCCGGCGGCATCTGGCGCTGGATGCTGGTGATCGCCACCCTCCCCGCCATCGCGCTGTGGATCGGGATGAACTTTATGCCCGAGAGCCCCCGCTGGCTCGCCTCGATGGGCAGTTTCGGCGAAACGCTCAGCGTCCTGCAACGCATCCGTTCCCAAGCTGATGCCCGGGCGGAATTCGAAGAAGTCAAGGCCATGGCCGTGGAGGACTACAAGTCCAAGATGGGTTCCTGGAAGGACCTGGGCATCCCGTGGCTCCGCAGGATTTTCGTGGTGGGCCTGGGCCTGGCAGTGATCCAACAGATCACCGGCGTGAACTCCATCATGTACTACGGCACCCAGATCCTGTCCCAGTCCGGCTTTGGCCGGGAGGCGGCACTGACCGCCAACATTGCCAACGGAGTGATCTCGGTGCTCGCCACGTTTGTGGGTATCTGGCTGCTGGGCAAGGTGGGGCGCCGCCGGATGCTGATCACCGGACAGGTGGGCACGACGTCGGCCCTGCTGCTGATTGGGCTCTTCTCGCTGATCCTGCCGGAAGGTTCCGTCCGCGGTTTCGTTATCCTGTCGCTGACCGTCACGTTCCTGGCGTTCCAGCAGGGGGCCATTTCGCCGGTCACCTGGCTGATGCTCTCCGAGATCTTTCCCTTGAAGATCCGTGGCCTGGGTATGGGCGCTTCCGCCTTCCTGCTCTGGATCGTCAATTTCCTGATTGGGTTCGGCTTCCCGCAGCTCCTGGCCGCCATCGGCATCTCCAATACGTTCTTCGTGTTTGCAGTGCTGGGGGTGGGCGCCATCGCGTTTGCCGCGAAATACGTGCCGGAAACCAAGGACAAGAGCCTCGAAGACCTGGAGCACTACTTTAAGAACGCGGCAGCCGGGAAAGCATAGTCTGCCCGTGGAGCCAGCCTGTGGGCCCCACTTCGGTCAGCACTAATTGAGGGCTAATGCCCCGTTGAGATTGTCTCAACGGGGCATTTCCTGTGTTCGGGGG
Organism: Pseudarthrobacter sp. fls2-241-R2A-168; assembly: GCF_030209335.1. Classification (NCBI taxonomy): domain Bacteria; kingdom Bacillati; phylum Actinomycetota; class Actinomycetes; order Micrococcales; family Micrococcaceae; genus Pseudarthrobacter; species Pseudarthrobacter sp. fls2-241-R2A-168. Next base: position 164,099 of record NZ_JARVSG010000010.1, on the reverse strand, counting down.
GAATAGCCGAAGCACCTCGTTCCCACGATCAGCGGGCCGCGAGGCGCAGGACTGAAACTTGCTTACGTAAGAACATGCTAATGACAGGACAAAGTATTGACTTTTGTGAGTGGGGTCACCATGATCTAGGAGAAGGCATTCGGCAGTGCGTAACGAAACGCGCGGAACAGCCCGAAAATCAAAGGAGATTTATCGTGAAGAAGTTTTCCTGGCGGAAGGCGGCGCTCGTAGCAGCCGTTGTCCCCATGATGGCCTTGAGCGCCTGCTCCAGCACAGGCGGCAAGACCGAGCAGGGCGGTACTTCCGGCGGGGGGCAGGTTGCAACCACTGCGCGGATGAAGATTGCGCTTGTCACCCACGCGGCTCCGGGCGACACCTTCTGGGACATCCTGCGCAAGGGTGCCGAGGAAGCAGCAGCAAAAGACAATGTGGAGCTGCTCTACACCTCCGACCCGGAAGGCGGACGCCAGTCGCAGCTGATCCAGCAAGCCATTGACCAGAAGGTTGACGGGATTGCGGTGACCCTGGCCAAGCCGGATGCCCTCAAGGACGTGCTGAAGAAGGCGACGGAAGCGGGAATCCCCGTGGTGAGCCTCAACTCCGGCGCCGACGTCTGGCAGGGCCTGGGTGCGTTCACCCACTTCGGTTCAGACGAGAACCTTGCGGGTGCGGCCGTAGGCGAGAAGCTGACGTCCATGGGCGTAAAACGGCCCATCTGCGTCATCATGGAGCAGGGAAACGTTGCCCTTGACTCCCGCTGTGCAGGCGTCAAGTCCAAGATTCCCGCCACGGAGAACCTCTTCGTGCAGGGCACGGACATGACGCAGGTTTCCTCGACCGTCACCGCCAAGCTGCAGGCTACGCCCGAAGCTGACGCCATCATCGGGCTGGGGGCACCGTTCACCCTGACCATCAACAAAGCGGTGCAGTCACTGAACCTGCAGGACAAGGTCAAAGTGGCCTCATTCGACATGAATGGTGAACTGGCCCAGGCAATTATCGACGGCAAGGTGGCCTTCACCGTGGACCAGCAGCCGTGGCTGCAGGGCTATGGCGCAATCGATGCCCTCTGGCAGGCCAAGCGCGCAGGCATCCACGTCGGTGGCGGGCAGCCCGTGCTGACCGGCCCCTCGATCGTCGACAAGACTGCCGCTCCCGATGTCCTCAAGTTCGCCCAGGAAGGCGTCCGCTAAGGACGCCGCTGCAGGTTCCGGGGCCTGGCCCCGGAACCTGCACCAAGCAGGAGAAACCCACATGACTCAAGTAGCGGTACAACTCAAGCCGGTGGACGAACGAATCGCCCGGCAGAACCCCTTCCAGAAACTTCTCGGCAGGCCCGAGGTAGGTGCCCTGGTGGGCGCCATTGTCCTCTTTATCTTCTTCGCCTCCGTATCCCAGACGTTTATCCAGCCGGCCTCCTTCGCCACCGTCCTGTACGGCAGCTCGACCATCGGAATCATGGCCGTAGGGGTGTCGCTGCTGATGATCGGCGGCGAGTTCGATCTCTCCACCGGTGTTGCCGTCATCAGTTCGGCACTGACTGCCTCCATGTTCAGCTGGTACTTCAGCATGAACGTGTGGGTAGGCGTGGTGCTTGCCCTGCTCGTATCGCTCGGCATCGGATTCATCAACGGCTGGATCCTGATGAAGACCAAGTTGCCCAGCTTCATCGTCACGCTGGCGACCTTCCTGATGCTGACAGGCCTGAACCTGGGCCTGACCCGCATGATCGGCGGCGGTGTCTCTTCGCCGTCAATTTCGAACATGGACGGGTACAAGTCGGCCCAGGCGGTCTTTTCCTCCTCCGTCACCATCGGCGGTGTGGCGGTAAACAACACCGTCTTCATCTGGATCGCCCTGGTGGCCGTGGCCTCGTGGGTCCTGCTGCGGACCAAGGTGGGCAACTGGATCTTCGCCGTGGGCGGTGACGCCAATGCGGCCCGCGCTGTGGGCGTTCCCGTCAAGGCAACCAAGATCGGACTCTTTATGGCCGTCGGCTTCTGCGGCTGGGTGCTGGGCATGCACAACCTGTTCGCTTTCGACGCGGTCCAGTCCGGCGAAGGCGTGGGCAATGAATTCCTCTACATCATCGCCGCCGTCATCGGAGGATGCCTCCTGACGGGCGGCTACGGATCAGCCGTTGGCGGAGCAATTGGCGCCTTCATTTTCGGTATGGCCAACAAGGGCATTGTGTACGCACAGTGGAACCCGGACTGGTTCAAGTTCTTCCTTGGCCTCATGCTGCTGCTGGCCACCATCGTCAACCTCATCGTCAAGCGCCGTGCGGAACTGAAGTAAGGGCCGGAAATGAACAGCGAAGCGATCGACCAACAAACCCTGCTCAAGAATGAAAAGGACCCGCTGACCCACACACCTGTGCACCTGCTCTCCCTCGAAGGGGTGGGCAAGCACTACGGAAACATCGTGGCGCTGCGGGATGTCACCATGGCAGTGGACAACGGACGCGTCACCTGCGTCCTTGGCGACAACGGGGCAGGCAAGTCCACCCTGATCAAGATCATCGCCGGCCTCCACCAGCACGACGAAGGCACGCTGAACATCATGGGCGAGGAACGGAAATTCAATTCCCCCCGCGATGCACTCGACGCCGGAATCGCCACCGTTTACCAGGACCTGGCCGTGGTCCCGTTGATGCCCATCTGGCGGAACTTCTTCCTCGGTTCCGAGCTCACCAGCGGCTTCGGTCCCTTTAAGAGCATGGATGTCCAGAAGATGAAGGACATCACCAAAAAAGAACTCGCCGAAATGGGGATCGACCTTCGGGACGTGGAACAGCCTATCGGCCAGCTCTCGGGCGGCGAACGCCAATGCGTCGCGATCGCACGGGCCGTGTACTTCGGCGCCAAGGTCCTCATTCTGGACGAGCCGACGGCGGCCCTCGGGGTCAAGCAGTCAGGGGTGGTGTTGCGTTACATCCTGCAGGCCAGGGACCGCGGACTCGGGGTCATCTTCATCACCCACAACCCGCACCACGCGTTCCCTGTCGGGGACCGGTTCCTCCTGCTCAAGCGCGGCAAGTCCATCGGCTACTACGACAAAAAGGACATTTCCCTGGACGAGCTCACGGCCCAGATGGCCGGCGGTGCCGAGCTGGCAGAACTGGCCCATGAACTGGAGCAGCTCGGCGGACACAGCGATGTGATCAAGGAGGTTCAGGCCGAGGTGGCCGATGTTGCCTACAGCGCAGAAACGCCAGGGAACAGCAGCCCGCGGCACGTGTAGCAGGGCGGTGCAGCAGGACCGGGACGGACCCGCCCGAAAGACGGGCCGGCCCGGCCGCCTGCCGCGGCGAAACAAACGAACAGCAGACGGGAAGACAGCATGCCGATCCGGGTTGGCGTTATCGGCGCCGGTGTTATGGGCGCAGACCACATCAAAAACCTCTCCACCACTATCAGCGGGGCTGAAGTCACTTTCGTGGCAGACCTCGACGGCGTCCGCGCCGCTGCTGCAGCGCCACCCTCGGCCCGCACCACCACGGACCCTTCCGAACTGATCAACTCCAGCGAGGTTGACGCCGTCGTTGTTGCCTCGCACGACTCCACCCACGCCGGCCTGGTGCTGGAGTGCTTCGAAGCCATGACGCCGGTGCTGTGCGAAAAGCCGCTGGCACCTACCCTGCTTGAAAGCCGTGAGGTGGTGGCAGCCGACGCCGACATCGTCGCGGCAACCGGGGCGTCGCTGCTGTCGCTGGGCTTCATGCGGCGCTTTGACCCTGGCTATGCCGCCCTCCGGGGTGCAGTCCAGGACCGCATCCAGGGCGAGCCGCTGATGATCCATTGCACCAGCCGTAATGCCACCGCAGGCCCGGGGTCAACCGCGGAATCCGCCGTCACCAACTCTGCCATCCACGAACTGGACATCATTCCGTGGTTGCTCGGCTCGCCCATTACAGAAGTCTCCTGGCAGGCAGCCAGGACCACGCGCCACGCTGAAGGCGGACTGCAGGACCCCGCGTTTATGCTGCTCCGCACCGCCGACGGTACCTTGGCCACGCTGGAACTGTTCCTGAACGCGCAGTATGGCTACACGACCCGTTGCGAAGTTGTTTCCGAACGCGGAGTCACCGGGCTAAGGGACCCTGCCCTCTTAGGCATGGAAGAGGACGGCGCCCGGCGCACCGCCGTGCCCGCAGACTGGCGCCCCCGCTTTGCGGATGCCTACAGGCTGCAGCTGCAGGCCTGGGTCACGGCACTCCGCCATGGCGACCAGCCACCCCTGGCCGGTGCGATGGACGGTCTGCACGCCTCGCTGGTGGCACACGCGATGGTCCAATCGATGCACAGCGATGGTGCCTTCACCAAGGTCAACTACTCGTGAGCAGCCTGACGCTGCCGATGTCCAGCATCCCTGATTCACGCGATGCCCCCGTGCTGCGCTGGGGAATCCTGGGGCCCGGCTGGATCGCGCAACGCTTCACTGAATCCGTCCAGGCCCACACCGGCCAGGTGATCGCCGCCGTCGGGTCCCGTTCATTCGATCGTTCCAAGGCGTTCGCCGAGTCCTTCGGCATCCCCGCAGCCTTCGGCAACTATGAGGAACTGGTGGCCGATCCGGGCATCGATATCGTCTACGTGTGTACGCCCCACACCGCCCACCACGCGGCGGCGGTCCTGGCCATCGGCGCCGGCAAGCATGTGCTGATCGAGAAGCCCCTCGCGCTCAACGCGGAGCAGGCGCGCGACATTGCCAGGCGCGCTGAAACTGCGGGAGTTTTCGCCGCCGAGGCCATGTGGAGCTTCTTCCTGCCAAAGTTCGATGTGATCCGGCAGGTCCTGGATGCCGGAACACTGGGCACGATTACCACGGTGCTTGCGGAATACGGCGAACACTTTGAACCCGCCCACCGCATCTTCGATCCGGCCTTGGCTGGTGGCCCATTACTGGACCTGGGTACGTGACCGCTTGCCCTGGTGACTGAGGTCCTGGGCCGGCCCCAACGGCTGCACGCGATGGGCCAGCCCCACCCCTCCGGTGTCAACGCCCAGCTTTCCGCAGTGATGCAGTTCGAGGGCGGTGCCCAGGCCGTGGTGAACACCCATGTCCACAGCTTCACACCCACCTGCGCAGTGATCGCCGGCTCCGCGGCGACGTTGAGCGTGGACGGTCCCTTCAATATGCCGGGAGGCTTCGAGCTTCGGTTCCCCCATGGGGAACGGCTGCGGTATGAGGAACCGCCGGGTGGCCATTTCGAAGGCCTGCATTATGAAGCGGCTGCTGTGGCCCGCTCCATCGCGGCTGGCGAGACAGAAAGCCCTCAGCGTCTGCTCGCTTCCTCCATCCAGACCCTGGAAGTAGCCGACGACATCAGACGCCAGCTTTCCATCGAGTTTCCAGGCGAAGGCAACCAGCCCGCCTGAATCCAATTGTGTTCCGACTATTGAAAGGACGAGCCACATGGCCTACATCACCCAAGATCCAACACCAGGTCCCGCACCGGTGCGGATTGGTCTCATCGGCTCCGGCTGGATGGGAGCCTTCCATGCTGAGAGCATCGCCCGGCGGGTCCCCGGCGCATCCCTGGCGGCCATCGCAGACCCCACCGTGCAATCCGCCCAAACCCTGGCAGGGAAACTGGATGCCGCGAAAGTAACGGCCAGCGCTGATGATATCCTCGCGGACCCGGAAATCGACGCCGTCATCATCGCCAGCCCGGCCCGCTTCCATGCGTCGCTGATCGCCCAGGCCGCGGCCGCCGGGAAGCACGTCTTCTGTGAGAAGCCGGCCGCGCAGGGGCTGGAGGAACTCGGCGCCGCGCTCACCGCCGTAGAGCAAGCAGGCGTGCACTTCCAGGTCGGCTTCAACCGCCGGTACGCCGAAGACTTCCAGGCGGCCAAGAGGGACCTGGCCGCCGGTGTTGCCGGAACGCCGCAGCTCCTGCGCTCGCTGACGCGCGATCCCGGGACGGGAAGCATCCCCAACGCCGCCAGGGTGCCGGCCTGGACCATCTTCCTGGAAACCCTCATTCATGACTTCGACACCCTCAACTGGTTCAATGAGGGGGCCGAGCCCGTCGAAGTGTACGCCGTGGCGGATGCGCTGGTGGAGCCTTCCCTGCGCGAACAGGGATTCCTGGACACAGCGGTAGTGACCATCAGGTACAGCAACGGTGCCATCGCGGTGGCGGAAGCGAACTTCAGCGCCCTGTACGGGTACGACGTCCGCGGCGAAGTCTTCGGTTCCAAAGGTATGGTCCAGGCCGGCCGTTCCACGGAAACTGCGGCCCTCAGGTACACGGCGGAGGGGCTCGCCGCGGACACCCCGCGGCTCAATGTCGAGCTGTTCAGCCAGGCCTACACGGACGAACTCGCCGACTTTGCCGCGGCCGTGCGGGCAAAGCGCGACGGCGGCCCCTCGCCGTCGTCCGCTTTCACCTTGACCCCTGTGGGCGCCGACGCCCGACGCGCCCTGGCGGTGGCCCTGGCCTGCATCGAATCGGTCAAAAGCGGCGCTCCTGTAGCGGTAGCAGAGAGGGCAGGCGTCTGATGCGGCTTGCCGTCTGCGCGGAGATGGTCTTTGCGGACCTTCCGTTTGTGGAACGGGTACGCCGGATTAACGAGGCGGGATTCGACGTGGAACTGTGGGATGCCCGGGACAAGGACATCCAGGCGCTGAAGGCAACGGGAGCCGTTTTCTCATCCATGACTGGTTATTCGTCCGGCAGCCTCGTGGACCCGGATACGGCCGATGACGTGGTCCGGACGGCTGAAGCGCTGATCCCCACAGCACTGGAACTGGGCGTGAGCCGGATGGTGGTGCACCCCGCGGAACTGGTGCAGGGCCAAGCCGCACGACCCGTCTACCGTTCCTCAGGCCGCATGTGGGCGACAGGCGCGCGGACCCTGGAAAAGCTCGGGAGGTTGGGCGAAAAGCATGGCGTGACATTCTGCCTGGAGAACCTGAACACCGTCCTGGACCACCCCGGCATCCCTTTGGCCCGGGCCAAGGACACGCTCATGCTCGTGGAAGCGGCAGGCCATCCGAACGCCAAACTGATGCTGGATCTCTACCATGCACAGCTGGGGGAGGGGAACCTTATTGAACTTGTGAGGGCGGCCCTGCCGTACATCGGTGAAATCCAGGTGGCCGACGTTCCTGGACGCTGCGAGCCGGGTACAGGGGAAATCAATTACGCAGCTGTTGCCCGGGCCCTTGCTGACGCCGGATATGAGGGCACAGTGGGCCTGGAGGCGTGGGCCAAGGACGACAGCAATGCAGCCCTCGAGGCCTTCCGCACCGCATTTACCGTCTATGCAGGGGAAAAACGATGAAAGATGTATCGCTTGGCCTGGTGGGCGTCGGCAGGATCGGCGTGATGCACGCCAATAATATTGCGGCCCTCAATGATGTGTTGAACCCGAAGAACATCAACGTCCGGCTCCGGCTCACGGATGTGGCCGAAGAGCATGCCCGGAACGTGGCCGCCGGCCTCGGTGCCGGGTACCAGCCGTCCGTTGACGCGCTCCTGGCCTCCGGAATCGACGGCCTCGTGGTAGCCACGGGGACTGCCACCCATCCGGAGCTGATCAGGGCGGGGGTGGACGCGGGCATCCCGGTCTTCTGCGAAAAGCCCGTGGCCTTGAACGTTGCAGACGCCCTGCCCGTCCTGGATTACATCAGGGACAAGAACGGCGTGGTCCAGATAGGCCACCAGCGCCGCTTTGATGCCGGGTACCTGGAAGCCAGGAGGGCTTACCAGGCCGGCGAGTTGGGATGGATCCACTCCCTGCGTGCGGTCACCTGCGACATGGCCCCGCCGCCCGTGGAATTCCTGGCAACGTCCGGCGGGCTCTTCCGCGATTGCTCGGTCCACGACTTTGACATCCTGCGCTGGCTGACCGGCCGTGAAATCGTGGAAGTCTATGCCAGGGGATCCAACAACGGGGATCCGGCGATCGGCGCTGCGGGGGATGTGGACACCGCGCTGGCGCTGGTGACGTTCGACGACGGCACCGTCGGAACAGTCTCGGCGACGCGGTACAACGGGGCCGGCCACGATGTGCGGCTGGAAATCCAGGGTTCCCGCCGGTCGCTCATGGTGGGCCTTGACGATAAGACCGCCATGGCATCGGCGGAGCCGGCGGTCGTTTTTCCCTCGGGTGAGGCGCACAGGACGTTTGCTGAGCGTTTCGACCAGGCATACCGTTCCGAGATGGCCGCTTTTGTTGAGCTTGTCCTTGGCCAGCGGGATAACCCGTGCACGCCCGAGGACGCCGTGGCCGCGTCCCGGGTGGCCGACGCCGCGCAGGAGTCCCTGGCCAGCGGCCTTCCGGTTCGGGTGGCAGGAGCTGTGACCAGCCCGGCGTCTTAGGCCACAGCAGGTCAGGACACTGCGTGCAGCCTGGGGAGCGCGTCCACCAGGGGAGCCAGTTCCGGAATGTCGCGCGCCTCTCCCAAGGCACGCTCAAGGGTGGCGTTGTGCACCGGCCTGGCTTCCGCCAGGAGGCTGAGGCCGGCGGGTGTCAATTCGGTGTAGATCCCGCGGCGGTCATCGGCGCACAGGATCCTGGTCAGGAGGCCGCGGTCCTCCAGCCGGTTCACCAGGCGCGTGGTGGCGCTGGGGCTCAGTGCCGAAGCGCGGGCGAGCTGCTGCATCCGCATGTGCCACCCGTCCTGGCGGCTGAGGGCGTCCAGGACGCTGTACTCCACCACGGACAGCTTTGATTCCGCGTGGAGCGCACGCTCCAGCTCGGTTTCGATCAGCCCGTGGAGGGCGGCCAAGGTGCGCCAGCCTTGCGCGCGGACCTCAACGGCGTCGTCCTTGATGCCCATACATTGCTCCTTGAAAGGGGACAGCCGGGCGGCCGTGGGGTACGGCAGCCAACCTGTCCGAGAGTGCACACGAGATAGTTGCTTGCGCGGGATATTTGCTTGTGCAACAATAAATACCGCGTCTGCAACTATTTTAGGCGCCCGCCGCACCCCACACAACCCAAAGGAGCACCGGCATGCCCGTCGGACTGATAGCCCTCGCCCTTGGCGGATTTGGCATCGGACTCACCGAATTCGTCATCATGGGCCTCCTGCCCGAAGTGGCTGCCGACTTCCAGGTCACCGAGGCGCAGGCGGGCTGGTTCATCTCCGGCTACGCCTTGGCCGTAGTGGCCGGCGCCCTCGGGCTCACGGCAGCTGTGACCCGGCTTGACCGCAAGCCCGTGCTGGCCGCGCTGCTTGTCCTATTTGTTGCCGGCAACCTGCTCTCCGCCACTGCGGCCGGCTACTGGCCCATGATGGCCGGGCGCGTTATCGCCGCGCTCGCACACGGAGCGTTCTTCGGCATCGGCTCCGTCGTGGCCGCAGGCATGGTCCCGCCCAACAAAAGAGCAGGAGCCATCGCACTGATGTTCACCGGCCTCACCGCAGCCAACGTCCTGGGCGTCCCGTTCGGCACCCTCCTTGGCCAGGCCGCTGGCTGGCGGGCCACCTTCTGGGCAATTACGGTCATCGGCGTGGCCGCACTCGCCGGGATCCTGGCACTCGTCCCCAGGGCGGCCGGCGGCAAAGCCGAAGCCGGGGGACTGCGCCGCGAACTCCGGGCTTTCCGATCGGGCCAGGTATGGCTCTCCATTGCGGTCACCATCCTGGGATTCGGTGGAATGTTCGGCGCCTTCACCTACATCGCCTACACCCTGACCGAGGTCACCGGCTTCGCCGCCACCACGGTGCCATGGCTGCTGATCGTCTTCGGTGTGGGCCTCTTCGCGGGTAACACTCTTGGCGGGAAGGCCGCAGACCGGAACATCGACCGCACCCTGCTGGTGGTGCTCGCCGTCCTGTCCGCTATCCTTGTCCTCTTTGCCCTCACCGCAACTAGCCAGGTGCTCACGGTGGCATCCCTGGTGTTGATGGGCGGCTTCGGCTTCGCCACTGTTCCGGGCCTGCAAATGCGGGTGATGACCTACGCGAGCAGCGCCCCCACCCTGGCTTCCGGCGCCAACATTGGGGCCTTCAACGTGGGCAATGCACTGGGCGCATGGCTCGGCGGCGTCACCATTTCCGCAGGCCTGGGCTACACCTCACCCATTTGGGCCGGCGCCGGCATCACGTTGCTGGGCCTGGCGGTGATGGCGTTCGCGGCAGCTGCTGCCAGGCGCAGCAACAAGCTAGGCGCCGGAGGAACGGCGGACCGTCAGGGTGGGCTCGAGCTTGCGGGTCACGGCCGGTCCTGACGTTCCGGCCACCCGTTCCAGCATGAGCTCCGCCGCCATCCTGCCCAGTTCTCCTGCGTGCTGGTCGATGGACGTCAGCCCTATCAGCGGGGATGCCGCCACCTCAATGTTGTCGCAGCCCACGATGGCCACATCGTCCGGGACCAGCAGGCCATGGGCGGCCAGCGCTTCCATGATGCCAATGGCGGTGAGGTCGTTGTGGGCGAAAATCGCCGTGGGAAGGGTGGCGCCAGAGGCCAGGAAGTTCTCCATCACCGCCCGGCCGCCCCGCTCCGTCATATCGCTGTGCACCAGCAGCGGTTCCAGGCCGAACTTCTTCATCGCCGCCAGGTAGCCTTCCCGGCGGGCGGTGTAGGGCAGCCAGTCCGAGATGTCCACGTGCGCGATGCGCCGGTGCCCCAGTCCGCGCAGGTGCTCCACGGCGAGTGCGCCGGACCGGAAGTCGTCGCACAGGACTGAATCAACGCCGTCGACCTCCAGTTCCCGCGTGATGACGACGGCGGGAGTCCCGCGAAGTGCCGCCGCCAGTTCGGCGGAGGAGCCGGTGCAGCCAGCCAGGATGACGCCGTCCACACGCAGGTCCACGAACGACCTCACAGCTTCCAGCTCGGTGCCGGGGTCTGCGGAGCCGACGGCGACCATCACCTGGTTGCCGCTGCCCGCGAGACCTTCGGTGATGCCGTCGTAGATGTCCGCGAAGACCGAGTTGTGCAGGTCCAGGAACAGCACGCCCAGGGTGTTGGTGCGCCGGCTCGCGAGGCGGCTGGCGAGCCGGTTCGGCGAGTAGCCCAGGGCGGCGGCACTTTCCAGGACCGCCGTCCGCTTGGCGGGTGAGACTTTGGGGGAGTCCCGCATCACCAGAGACACCAGGGCGCGGCTCACCCCGGCTTCACGCGCCACATCCTCCATGGTGACGGAGCGGTTCGCAACGGGACTCTGTTTCACAAGACTCCACTATGCCAGTCTGCCGCTGCCGCGCGGACGGGGCTCAGGCGCCGAACGGCAACCGCGGGTCGATCTCCTGGCCATCCCAGCTTTGGCGGACCCAACCGTGGTGGGGGTCATCGCTGATCAGCCATTCGCGCACGGGACCCGGGCCGGCCATGACGTTCAAGTAGTACAGATCGTAGCCGGGCGCCGCCATTGCGGGGCCGTGCCAGCCGTAAGGGACAAGGACAACGTCACCCGTGCGGACCTCGGCGGAGACATCAATGGGACGCTCGTCGGAGGCGTAGACGCGCTGGTAGCCGATGGCATCGGCGTCTGCGGGCGCCGGTGAGCCGGAGGCCACCTGCGTCTCGAAGTAGTAGATCTCCTCGAGGTGCGTCTCGCCGTCCTTCTCCTCGTCATGCTTGTGCGGGGGATAGGAGGACCAGTTGCCGGCCGGAGTCAGGACCTCGCAGACGATGAACCGGTCGGCCTCCAGCGCGGCCGGCGTGCCGAAGTTGTGGACCTGCCGGGAGCAGTTGCCGGCTCCGCGGAGCTCCACCGGCGTTTCGCCCGCCGTCACCAGCCGGGTGGGGTAGGAGGCATGGGCCGGGGCCGTGGCAACAGCCACCCGGCCGCCGTCGGCTGAACTGATGGTCACAGCCCTCCCGGTGCCGGAGTAGAGGACATCCGTGGGGCCGTTGAACACTGACGCGCGGCCGGTCAGCTGGTATTCCGCCCCGTCCACCGTGGCGGTGAAGGATCCGTTGAGGGGGACTACGATTCGTTCCTCATCCGCGGCGGGAAGTTCGACGGCGGCCCCGGCGGTGAGTGTGGCGACCTTCAGTCCGGTATGCGCCCAGCCGTCGACGGTAAGGGTGGAGTCGGACGTTCCGATCGAGACATCCCACTTGCCGTCGGCGGCGGCGCCCAGGGGGTAGACCCAGTTGGTCATGGAGTTGGCTCCTTTGATTATCGCTGTACGAGAGTCATTTCAAAGCTGTAAGAATCGGCGCGGTACACGTGGTGGCCTGTCTCCACGCGGCGGCCGGTGTCATCCGTGGCAGTACGCTCCATCGTGACCAGGGCCGACCCTTCGCCGGTCTCCAGCATGGACGCCTGGTACTCATTGGCCGTCATGGCCCCGATCCGCTGGTTGGCGAGCCGGAAATTGACGCCGCCTCGGCGGAGGATCGCGTAGAGGCCTTCCGCGGTGAGCGTGGCCTGATCCATCTCCGTAATATCGTCGCGCACCCAGTTCTCCATCAGGGCGAGCGGTTTGCCCCCCACTTTCCGAAGCCTGGTGAAGTGGTACACCTTCGAGCCTGCGGGGAGCTGGAGTGTGGCAAGGATGGCGTCGTCGGCTTCGATATGGGAGAAGCTCAGGACTTCCGTTGTGGGTTTCTTGCCGTTGTTGGTGAGGTCGTCATAGAGGCTGGAGAGCTCGAGGGGACGCCGCACCTGGCTGGACACCACCTGGGTTCCCACCCCGCGTTTGCGCACCAGCAGGCCGGACCGAACCAGCTCGTCCATAGCCTTGCGCATGGTGGGGCGGGACAGGTTCAGCTGGGCTGCAAGGTCAATCTCGTTGTCCAGCCGGCTTCCAGGTTCCAGGACTCCACTGTAAATGGCGGCCTCGATGCCCTGCACCACTTGGTGGTAAAGGGGGACGGGGGAGGAGCGATCGATGCTGAGACCCAGGTTGTTCGCCACTTTTACGTTCCTGTTCCTGGTGGCAGTCCATTCGGGCCTGTGAGCGCCGGCTGCTTTGCCACTATATGTTCTCTTGATAGGACATAGTTCCTCCTCGATCGTAGCAGGCTGGAATTGCCGGTCAAAGGCCTTGACGCGCCCTCACGGGGCAGGAACGCCGCGAAAGCAAATGTTCTGACATTAAGTCTTTCTATTGACGATGCCGTTAGAGCGCTCTAACGTTAGTGCCACACATCACATTCACCGGTCGTCCTTCCGGTCCCCCTGAGAACCTGAGAGGCAACAATGCTGTTGCAAAAACCGTCCCAAGGCGTCCCCGGCCAGCACCGCGGGTACCTCGCCCGGCTCACTGTCATTTCCACCCTCGGCGGCCTGTTGTTTGGCTACGACACCGGTGTTATCTCCGGCGCGCTGCTGTACATGAACGACTCCCTGAACATGAACGCCGTCGAGGAAGCAACAGTAGTGAGCGCGCTGCTGTTTCCCGGTGCGGCAGCAGGCGCCCTCGCGGGCGGCCGGATGGCTGACAAGCTCGGCCGGCGCGGTTCCCTGCTGGTGTGCGCCCTGCTGTTCCTGCTCGGAGCCATCGGCTGCGCCACCGCACCTAACGTTTCCTTTATGATTGCCGCCCGGATCCTGCTGGGCCTGGGCGTTGGCGCGGCCGCCGTCACCTGCCCCCTTTACCTGGCGGAGATGGCACCGGCCCACCTCCGCGGCCGGATGGTGACCATCAACGAACTGATGATCGTGACCGGCCAAATGCTGGCCTTCGCCATCAACGCCCTCCTGGACGCCCTGATCCACGACACCGAAGTCTGGCGCACCATGCTGGGCATCGCATCGCTCCCGGCGCTGGCCCTGCTCGCCGGCATGCTGATGCTCCCCGAGTCACCGCGCTGGTACGCCATCCGCGGCCGGCTCGAGGACAGCCGCCGCGTGCTCAACCTGAGCCGGAACCCGGAGGAAGCGGCCCGGGAGTTCGAAGAGATCGCCCAAGCCGCACAGACGGCCCAAAAAGAGCGTGGCCACGCCTGGCGCGACCTCCGCAACAACCCGTGGATGCGCCGGCTGCTGTGGATCGGCATCGGCCTCGCCACCGTCCAGCAGGCCACCGGCATCAACACTGTCAACTACTACGCCCCCACCATCCTGGAAAAGAGCGGCCTCGGAGTCAGCGCTTCGCTCGTGGCCACCATCGGCGTCGGGGTGACCTCAGTCTTGATGACCGTCCTGGGCATCTGGCTGCTGGGTTTCATTGGCCGGCGCAGGATGCTGGTCATCGGTTTCTCCGGCGTGGTGGCCTCGCAGGCCTTGCTGGCGCTCGTCTTCCTGCTGCCCCAGTCCGACCTTGCCAGCTACACCATCCTCGCCGCCATGATGCTGTTCGTTGCGTTCGTCCAGTGCTTCATCGGCACCTGTGTGTGGCTGCTCCTCTCCGAAATGTTCCCGCTGGCCATCCGCGGATTCGCCATGGGAATCGCGGTCTTTGCACTCTGGACGGTCAACGCGGCCATCTCCTTCCTGTTCCCGATCGTGGTGGGTGCGCTGGGGTCCACAGGCACCTTCGGATTGTTTGTCCTGGTCAACCTGGCCTCGCTCGCCTTTGTTATCAAGTGCGTTCCCGAAACCAAGGGCCGTTCCCTCGAAGAGCTTGAGGCCCACTTCCGCGGAACTGACGAGCCGGTCCGCCTGCCGGCATAAGCAACGCGGGGTCAGTTCCAGCCCATCCCGGAGCTTCGGATGGGCGCGGACTGACCCCGCGTTGCATGTGCAGGTGACCTACGCTTGGTGGATGAGCACCATGAAGGGCCGGCCGTGAATCTCTCCGGAAAACTCGGGCCCAGTCCCCGCAGCCTCGATGTGGAGGATCTGGCCAGCTTCGACCGGCTGGTCAGTGCCGGAGCCGAAGAGATGGACGGCTGGCACGCCCAGTCCCTTGATCTCCGCGGACGGTCCACGGCGCTGGAGCGGATCCGCGTTGAAGGCGCCATCTTCCTGGGCTGCATATTTGATGAGGGGATGGAAGACGCGCTCCGCCGCCGGGGCGCCCTGATCTTTCCGCGCCTCGAAGGCGTACCCTTCAACCCGTACCGGGCAGGGCTCTACTCGCCGCAGGAGCTGTACGCAGGCCTGGAAAATTCTTCCTACGAGGAACTGCCCGACGCACGGATCTATCAGTGGAGCATCCAGCCCGGGCTGCGGCACCGGCTCGATGCCACCCTGGCGTCGGCCCTCCACGACCACGCCATCGGCGATGCGCTGGACGAGCTTCACCGCTCGGATGCGTGGGCCGGCCGGAAAATGGTGGGTGTGATGGGCGGGCACGCCGCCCAGCGGGGCAGCACCGACTACGCGCAGGCGGCGCTGCTGGGCAGGCTGCTGGCACGGGACGGCCACGTGGTGGCGACGGGCGGCGGGCCCGGTGCCATGGAGGCAGCCAACCTGGGCGCCTACCTCAGCCAGGCCGACGACGGCGCGCTGCATGGTGCGCTGCGGACGCTCGCCTCCGTCCCTGGGTTCCGTCCCTCCGTGTCAGCGTGGGCGCGTGCGGCGGCCGCCGTCGTCGAACTCTTTCCGGACGGCACTCCGTCCCTGGGAATCCCCACCTGGTTCTACGGCCACGAGCCGCCCAACTATTTCGCCACGCACATCGCCAAGTACTTCGCGAACGCCATCCGGGAGGCCATCCTGCTGGAGCTGTGCCACGGCGGCATCGTGTTCCTGCCCGGCGCGGCCGGAACAATCCAGGAGATCTTCCAGGATGCGTGCGAGAACTACTACGCCGCGGACGCGAAGGTTACCCCGATGGTGCTCGTGGGCAAGCGTCACTGGGAGCATGAGTACCCGGCATGGCCCATGCTGCGCAGCCTGGCAGCGGGACGGTGCATGGAAGAGCAGATCTTCCTGGTGGACTCAGTGGAGGAGGCGGCGGCCGTCCTGCGCCGGTGACCAGTTCACCGGCTGCCAGCAGAGCGCCCCGGACCGGTTACAGGTCCTTCCGGCACTGCGCCTTGCTCAACTCGTACAGGCCGTTGAGGTCCCCGGCGGACAGCCCCTCGGGGGTGCCGATCTCCGGATACATCAGCTGGGTGGGATCCTCCACATGGTCCAGCCCCATCACGTGGCTGAGTTCGTGCAGGATCACGGCCGTCGCGTACAGATGGCCGTCGGGGTTCAGGAGCTCGGTACCGATTTGGGGTGCATCCAGGTCCAGGCCGCCGGTCACAAAAGTCTTGGCACCGTCGTCGTAGCTGTAATGCGTGCTGCCGCCGGTTCCGATGACCTTTCCCTTGAGCTGCGGTGCAACGTCCGGGGTGGTCCAGGCGATGAGCAGCGGCGCCCAGCGCTGGCCATAGGCATCCGGCTGGTACGGGGGACGCTGCGGCGACGGCTGCTCGCTGGTGGTGCCGTCATAGACAAACGTGATGCCCGTGGCTGCGGAGATAGCGTTGATGGCATCGGATACCAGCTGCTGTGCGCCGGCCGGGGCCAGGTCATCGTTGACCACATAGTGCAGCGGCCGGCAGGGGGAGTAGCCCACCGGACTGCCATCGCCGTTGACGGCGAGGAATTTGTAGGAATCGCTCCCTGTCTGCGGGGGCACGGGCTCAGCCAAGGGCGCGTCTGCTTCCTCGAATCCCGGGGGCGGAGCCTGCGTCCGCGCCTCGGCCGGTGCATTGGCTTCGGCCTCGCCGGCAGATGGCGCCCGTGGCCCCTCCTGCTGGCCTCCCTGGCCAAGACGGATATCAAGAAGGTCCCTGAACCGCGGATTGTCCAGCACCAGTGCGGTGCCGAAGAGTGCTGCGGAGAACAATGCACCCGTCAGCACGAACCGGGCGGCTGCACGGGTACTTCCGGTACGCGCCCGCCTCCCGCCATGTCGCGGCTGGTCCTCCACTACTGCACCCCCATCTGCTCAGTGAGCCCTATCGTGTATGGAGCCTACTGCCAACGGGCCGGGGTGCTAGCCAACAACTGTGCCGAAGACGAGGCCCAGAAGATAGGTAACTGCGGCGGCGCCCAGGCCGATCGCGAGTTGCCGCAGGCCCCGGGTCAGGGGTGAGGTGCCGGAGAGCAAACCGACAATGCCGCCGGTGACCAGGAGGGCAAGGCCCACCAGTACGCCGGCAACCACCAGCGCGGGGAGTCCGGTCAGGCCGAACAGGAACGGCAGGATGGGCACGATGGCGCCGGAGGCAAAGAAGCAGAAGCTGGACAGTGCTGCTCCCCAGGCGGTGCCCACGGCCTCGTGCTCGTCCTCGGCCTCGGGCAGCTCCGGCTGGAGGGAGAGGCTGGGGTCGCAGTCGCAGGACAGCAGGCCCATGCGTTCGGCTACCCGGTGCTGCGCGGCTTCCTGGGACATTCCCCTGGCCAGGTAAACGAGGAGCAGTTCGTTGTGCTCGAGGTCCAGCTTCGGCGCCGCTGCCAGCGTGATTTGGGTGGGGCGGGTGGCTGCGAGGAGCTCGCGCTGGGAGCGGACGGAGATGAATTCGCCGGCGCCCATCGACATGGCGCCGGCAAGGAGGCCGGCGATGCCGCTGAGGAGGACCACGGTGCTGGCCACACCGGACGCCGCCATGCCCATCACCAGGGAGAGGTTGCTGACCAGGCCGTCGTTTGCACCGAAGACGGCGGCGCGGAAGGTGCCTGCCAGGCGGTTGCGCCCGCGGGTGGCGAGGCCGCGGACCACTTCTTCGTGGATTTGTTCGTCGGCGGCCATTGCCTCGGTGGCGTTGGGGTCCTTGGCGTAGGGGGAGCGGCCTTCTGCCCGCTGGGCCAGGGCAAGGACGAAGACCGAGCCGAAGTGCCGGGCCAGGAAACCCAGCAATTGGCTGCGGATGGACGCAGGACGCGGTTTGCCCGCGTGCTCACCCAGGAGGCGGAGCCAGTGGTCCTCGTGCCGGCCCTCGGCTTCGGCAAGGGCCAGCAGGATTTCCCGCTCCTCGCCCTGCCGGTTTTGCGCCAGGTCCCGGTAGACAGCAGCCTCGGCGCGTTCGTCGGCAAGGTACTGGCGCCAGCGGCGGATGTCCGACGGCGACGGCCGCGACTCTTCCCTGGCGGGGGCGTTCGGGTGGTTGGGACGGGCGTGCTGCGACACGGAAAACTCCTGGGCTGGACGGGCATGATGTGGCCCCATTGACACGCCAGCTTACCGCGGAATTCCGCGGTTTTTCGGCTGGCATCCCTCACTCTGGAGTTTCGGCGTCCCTTAAATTTCGGCTGGTTTTTGGGGGTTCGGGCGGCCGGCAACACACCCTTGACCATGGCACCGGGCGGTGCTGTGATGAAAGTGTGGCGCCCTGCCGGCACCCGCCAAAAGAGCACGTCAGGTACGAACAAACGGAGGTTGCACAATGAACACCACCGGACAGCACCCGGACATGCCCCACCTTGATTCCGTAGAAGCCGATCCCGCGTACGACTACGCCGAGGATGTCCCCGTCAGCGAAGAGGACTGGGACACCGAGGATGAATTCCTGGATGCGGAAGAACCCGTGGTCCAGGCGCCCCCTGTGGTGATAGATGCCGAGGACCGGGTGGTCCCGCTGGATGATGACGAGGTCCGCGAAGCCGAATAGCCCGGAAGCGGACGGGACAGGGCACGCGGAACAGAACACAAACGGACGACGGCGGCACTTCCCTTCGCTGGAAAGCGAAAGGAGGTGCCGCCGTCGGGCGCGTTTTTAAGGGTTGGTGCGGCTACGCGGTGGGGACCGCTTCCGGTGACGCCTCTTCGGCCGCCTGGCCGGAAACGCGGCGCTGCCAGTTCCGCATCACCTGGGGATCGGTGGGCTTGGTCAGCAGGGAAACCGCTACGTACACCACCCCGGAGGCCAGCAGGCCGTAGTAGATGGGCTCGTTGGCGTAGATGCCGTCCAAGGGGGCTTTGGCGTTGATCTCCAGGATGATCATGGTGCCCAGCGTCACCACGGAACCCACGGCCATGGAGGCTGCTGCGGCGATACCGGTGCCGCGCTTCCACACCAGGCCGCCGAGAATGGCCACCAGGAGGCCGCCCACCAGGATGTCATACGCAATGGTCAGGGCGGCCACCACATCCTTGGTGATGATGGCGATGACTATGGCGATGACGCCAAGGATCAGGACCCAGATGCGGTTGGCTTTGACGTCGTGCTCGGGGTTGTCGCTGTCCTCGGTGCTGATGTCCTTGCCGAACCAGCTGGCCACGAACGGCAGGACGTCGGCGCGGGCCACGGTTGCGGCGGCGATCAGGGCGCCGGATGCGGTGGACATCATCGCGGCCACGGCTGCCGCGAGCACCAGCCCGCCGATGCCCAGGGGCAGCAGGTTCTGGGCCACCTCGGCGTAGACGTCGTCCTTGGCGGCGATCTTGATGTCGGACAGGGCAACGCTGGCGGCCATGCCGATCAAGGCACCGGCCACACCGTAGAGGATGCAGTAGATGCCCGCGGTGGCGCCGCCCCAGCGGGCCACACCAGGGGTTTTGGCCGTGAAGACCCGCTGCCAGATGTCCTGGCCGATGAGCAGGCCCAGGGTGTACACCACGAAGTAGGTGATGATGGTCTGCAGGCCGATGCCGTCGATCTGGAAGAAGCTCTCATCCACGCGGCTGCGGATGCCGTCGAAGCCGCCGGCAGCGTTCAGGGTGAAGGGGAGCATCAGGAAGAAGATGCCCACGGTCTTGATGACGAACTGCACCTGGTCCGCCAGGGTGATGGACCACATCCCGCCGATGGTTGAGTAGACCAGCACAATTGCACCGCCGACTGCGATGGCCATGGCCCGGTTCCAGTCGAAGAGCACCACAAAGATAGTGGCGTAGGCGCCGGTGGACGTGGCGCACAGCATCAGCGTGTACGCGAGCATCACGATGCCGGAGGCCTCCGTGGCCCTGCTGCCGTACCGCAGGGTGAGCATTTGCGAGACGGTGTAGATCTTCAGCTTCTGGATGGTTCCGGCGAAGAGCAGGCTGAGGAGCAGGACGCCGGCGCCGATGGCCACCACCAGCCACATGCCCGAGATGCCGAACTTGTACCCGAGGCCGACGCCGCCGACGGTTGAGGCTCCGCCCAGGACGACGGCGGCCATGGTGCCCGTGTAGAGGAAGGGGCCGAGGCGGCGGCCGGCTACCAGGAAGTCACTGTTGTTCCTGGTGCGGGACTTGCCCCACCAGCCGAAGGCCAGCATTGCGAGAAGATACACCACCACAATGGCGATGTTGATGACACTTGAATCCACGTTGGACTCCTTGGACTGTGCGGCAGCCGGGGGGCTTCCGGAAGGGGGAACGGGAGGAAACCGCTGCACGGGGTGGGGTGGGAGCAGGTCCTCGATTATTGCCCGATAGGCAACAGATGTTTTCCAAAGAGTAGGCTGTGACCGTGGTAACAGTCAAGGGAGCACTGGCGCACGCGCTGCCGCTCGCCGGGGCACGCCCGCCATGGGAGCGTCACAGAAGCGGCTGGCCATTAGTATTGCTCCAGAGCCGGGGCCGGGCCGCCGGCCATGAAAGGTACGCAGATGAAGGCACTGCCAGTTGAGCCGAGCAACGTGCCGGTTGCCATCGGTTCCAGGATCCGGGCCGCCCGGCAGTCGCAGCGGCTCACTATCGAACAGGTTGCCGACGCCACCGGGCTCACCAAGGGGTTCCTCAGCCGGGTGGAACGCGACCTCACGTCCCCGTCCGTAGCCTCGCTCGTCACGCTCTGCCAGGTCCTGTCGATCTCCATCGGCGACCTTTTTGCGGCGCCGGAAACCCACCTGACCAAGCGCAACGACGGGCCCCGGATCTCGCTCGGCGGCCAAGGGATCGTGGAGCGCCTGCTGACCGCCCGCTCCGAGCGGCGGATCCAGATCATCCAGGCCTGCATCGAGCCGCACGGCCGCGGCGAGTCCGAACTCTACGCCGTGGACTGCGATGTTGACGTGCTCCACGTGATCAAGGGCAGCATCCGGCTGATCCTCACCAATGAGCAGTACGACCTGAACACCGGGGACACTGTCACCTTCCCCGGCCGCGAACCGCACACGTGGGTCAACCCCACCGACAAACCTGTCGAGGTTCTCTGGGTCCTGGTTCCCGCCGCCAGCCGGTAGCCTCCCCCTTTGGCTGCGTGCGTTCCTGCCCGGTTACTTCCGGCGGTCTGCACTGGCTGCCGCTTGTCCGGGCGTAAGTCAGCCCTGCCCGGGCCCGCTGTCCCGGAGTAACTGGGCTGGACTGCACGGTCTTTAGCGGACCGGCGCCGGCGGCCTGCCAAAACCGCCTTGATTTCCGCTGCCACCCGGTCGGGGCTAAACCAGATATGTTCGGGCATGTAGCGCAGGACGGCAAAGCCCTTGATCGTTGACGCATTGTTCCGGTCCCGGTCGCGGAGCATGTCAGCCCGTTGTGAGTGGAACGCGAAGCCGTCGATCTCGACAATGAGGAAGCCGTCCAGGAGGAAATCCACCCTTCCGATGCCCGGGCGAAACACCTGGGCCTGATAGGCAATGCCGTTCGTCCGGAACAGGTGCTGTGCATCGACCTCCACGATGGATTCTGCCCGCAGGTCGATATCCCGCAAGGCCCGCAGCGCTGTTCCCGAGCGGTCCGCCCGTAACTGGTCCGCCAACAGTTCCCGCGGCACACCATGCAGGCGGATCGCGGAGGTGGCCATTGCAGTGGATGCCGGAGGTGCCAGGCAGCCGAGTGCGTGCAGGGCTACATCTTCCACCGCTGCGACCGGCATGAGCGGATGCCCCGGGAATCTGACGGTGCGGTGCCGGACGAACCCGTTGCCGTGGCCATGGTTACAGGCCAAGTGAGGCCGTTCGGGTGGTTGCCTTAGCCAGAGTCCGTAATGCGCGGCCGCGCTGGCGCAGCTGATCCGCGCGTTATGCCGGATTGCAGCATGGAGGGCCTCGTCGCAGTCCGCCAGGGCAAAAACCCCGCGCTTGGGCTGGGTTACGCCGGACTCCTTAAGCCGCAGCAGATCCCGGCGTGAGAATCCGGCCTCCAGGAGTTGCGCTGAACGGGCCACCCCGCCGGCCCGCTTGAGGTAGTCGAGAACTTCCATACCGCCATCTGACGCTGGAGGCTGCCCTGTGGGAACCTGCGCGCAGTTGTATGTGGGTAAATTCCGGGGCAAGGGTGGGCATTCCTGCCCGGTTGCCTGGGGCGCGCTCCGTTGATCGCGGCGAAAGCGCCGGGATTCCGGGTTGTCCAGCGTGCTTTTGCCGCAGTAACCGGGCGGGACGCAGGCACGGGCTTCAGTCGGAGGTAAACAGTTGGTGCGCATTAGAAAACCAGGGTGTATGATGGCAGTCACATCAGTCCCTCAACTCCTCGAAGGAGAGGCCTCCATTGGAAGAGCTGCGCATCGAAGCCAACGGCAACCTTGGCCCCATCGACTCATCCCGTATTCCCCGCTACGCCGGGGCTGCCACCTACGCCCGGCTTCCGCGCCTTGACCAGGTGGAGAAAGCCGATGTCACGGTGGTGGGCGTGCCCTTCGATTCCGGAGTCTCCTACCGGCCAGGCGCCCGGTTCGGCGCCAACCATGTCCGCGAAGCCAGCCGCCTGCTGCGTCCCTACAACCCTGCGTGGGACGTCAGTCCCTTCGAGAACGTCCAGGTGGCGGATGCCGGGGATATGGCGGTCAACCCCTTCAACATCAACGAAGCAATTGAGACCATCCAGCAGAATGCCTTGGACCTCACGGCCGCCGGCAGCAAGCTGGTCACCCTCGGCGGGGACCACACCATCGCGCTGCCCCTGCTGAGGGCTGCCGCGGAACGGGCCGGTGAACCGATTGCCATGCTTCACTTCGACGCGCACCTGGACACTTGGGATACCTACTTCGGTGCCGAGTACACCCACGGCACCCCCTTTCGCCGCGCCGTCGAGGAGGGCATCCTCGACACCGAGGCCATCAGCCACATCGGCACCCGCGGCCCCCTGTACGGCAAAAAGGATCTCGACGACGACCACCGCTTCGGCTTCGGCATCGTCACCTCCGCGGACGTCTACTACCAGGGCGTCCTGGAAACGGTGGCCAAGGTCCGCGACCGGATCGGCAACCGCCCCCTGTACATCTCCGTGGACATCGACGTCCTGGACCCGGCCCACGCTCCCGGCACCGGCACCCCTGAAGCGGGTGGCATCACCAGCCGTGAACTGCTGGAGATCATCCGGGGCTTCCGCGGCATGAACCTGGTGGGCGCCGACGTCGTCGAAGTTGCCCCCGCTTACGACCACGCCGAAATCACCGGCGTCGCCGCAAGTCACGTCGCCTATGAACTGGTGACCCTCATGGCTGACAACGCAGTACCCGGCGACCGCTTCGGTGCGGTAACGGGCTACGCGGCACAGGCCCTCGGCCAGGAGGTCCGCCGACCGGCAGGTTTTGCCGCCGCGGGCAAGGAGTAGCCCCGATGATCGATTTCGACCCGGAGACGGCAGCTGTGGCCGCAGGGGAAAACGCCCGCACGGGGGAGCGCAACGGCGGGGACCTCGTCGTCGAGACCCTGGAAGCGCTGGGCGCCAAGACTGTCTTTGGCATTCCCGGGCAACACGCCCTGGGACTGTTTGATGCGATGGGCCGGGGGAAGCTGCAGTTTGTGTCTTCCCGGGTGGAGAACAACTCCGCCTTCGCGGCGGACGGCTACTCGCGCGCCACGGGCGAGGTGGGTGTCCTCTTCCTCTCCACCGGTCCCGGCGCCCTGACCTCCCTGGCCGGGCTTCAGGAAGCCTATGCCACGGGGGTGCCCATGGTGGTGGTGGCCAGCCAGATCCCGCTCGAAGGCCTCGGCGCGCGGCGCAAGGGCATGCTGCATCAGCTTGATGACCAGAAGGCATCCGCCGCGAACGTCACCAAAAGCCAGCGGCTGATCCAGCACGCCTCCGGTATTCCGTCCGCCATCCAGGACGCCTGGACCGAAGCGATCTCCTCACCCCAGGGACCGGTGTGGATCGAGATCCCGCAGAACGTCCTGCTTGATCCGATCATGGTGCCGCCGGTGGAGGACGCGCTCGCGGAAGCGGCGGACAACCCGCCGCGCGTGGAGCTGGTCCGCGAAGCGGTCAAATGGCTGCAGGCGGCAGAACGGCCGGCCATCATCGCCGGTGGCGGAACCCGCCGGGGCCGCGCTGAGAAGTCCCTGTTGTCCATTGCGGAGAAACTACGCGCCCCGGTGATCTGCACCCCCGGCGGCAACGGTGCCTTCCCCTGGAACCACGAGTTGTCGCTGCAGTCCTGGATCGAGGACCGCCATATGACCGATGTGCTGGAGGACGCGGACGTGCTGGTGGTCATCGGTTCGTCCCTCGGGGAAGTCACCTCCAACTACTTCACCTTTGCCCCGCGCGGCCGGATCATCCAGATCGACGCCGAACCCCGGGTCCTCGAATCCAATCGTCCCGGCCTGGGCATCCGAGCCGACGCCGGCCAGGCCCTCGCTGCCATGGACGAAGCACTCGAGGCCGGCCGCGCCACGCCCAGCTGGCACGGTACATCTCCCGAAGACCTGGTGCAGGAATCGCTGGCCAAAGTGCGCGCGCGCCTGGAATCACAGGACCTGGCCAAGGAACTGAAGTTCATGGCCGACATCCGCGAAGCAGTGCCGGCGGACATGCAGACCTTCTGGGACATGACCATCTCCGCGTACTGGGCCTGGAGCTGCTGGGACGCACGGGAGGGCCAGTTCCACTCGGCCCAGGGGGCCGGCGGGCTGGGCTACGGCTTCCCGGCAGCGATCGGCGGAGCGGTTGGCCTGGAAACGGTGGGCAAGCCGGGGCGGGTCCTCGCGGTCTCCGGCGACGGCTCGTCCATGTACTCCATCTCCGAACTTGCCACTGCCAAGCAGCACAACGTGCCGGTCACCTGGCTCATCGTGGACGACGGCGGCTACGGCATCCTGCGCGAATACATGGTCGGAGCCTTCGGCAAGGCAACGGCCACGGAACTGGCGCGTCCGGACTTCGTTAAACTCGCCGAAGCCTTCGGCGTGCCGGCCACAAAAGTGGCCCCGGAGGACGTGGGGGAGGCGCTCAAGGCGGGATTTGCCGCGGACGGGCCCAACGTCGTCGTGGTGGAAACGCTGCTGAAAATGTTCGCCCCGACCCACCTCCCTGAATGACACGACGCCGGCACTGAAGAATCCGCCGCTTACTGAATAGCCCAAAAAGGTCCCGGCTCCCAAGTGGAACCGGGACCTTTTGCGTTTGG
Source organism: Pseudarthrobacter sp. fls2-241-R2A-168 (assembly GCF_030209335.1). NCBI lineage: Bacteria > Bacillati > Actinomycetota > Actinomycetes > Micrococcales > Micrococcaceae > Pseudarthrobacter > Pseudarthrobacter sp. fls2-241-R2A-168. The sequence goes on along the minus strand of NZ_JARVSG010000010.1, from coordinate 139,081 downwards.
CGCTTCCGCTCCTTTAGTTTCCCAAAGCAACCAGATTAGGATATAGTTGCTTCAGGCAAACAAGTAAGGAGTGCTGAAGCAATGGCAGTAGCACCGGATACGGCAGCGGATCTCGTTTATCAAATCTTCGATCTCCAGCGCGCGGTGCGGTGCATCTCCACCGCGAACGTCCGCGGGCAGGAGACGGGCGTGGCTCTGCAGGGGGTGCTGCGCTTTGTGGGGGAGGGGGAGGCGCGGGCCACCCGGCTGGCAGAGCGGCTCGGCGTCAGCGCTCCCGTCCTCAGCCGCCACATTGCCGACCTTGAGGAGCATGGCCTGGTGGTTCGCAGGCAGGATCCCGACGACGGCCGGGCCCAGCTGGTTGCCCTCACCCCGTTGGGAGCCGAGAAGCTCCGGCATATCGAGGAGCAGCGCACCGCAGTTCTGCAGGACTACCTGCGCGACTGGAGCGAGGAGGACGCCGGGGACACGGCGAAATCCCTCCGCAGGCTCACAGAATCACTGAAGAAATCAGCCCGGGCAACGGCGGCCGGCGCCACCAATGAACAGAAAACCTTGGAGGAGTCACTTAATGGCTAACGTCACCGCCACCGCGCAGCACGAGCGCGCCCGGACCGGGAAGCAGGAATCGCGGCAGTCCAAACGCCACGAACCCGGCGCCCCCATGAACCACCGGCAGATCATGGAGGCCCTCACCGGCCTGCTGGCTGCCTTCTTCACCGCGATCCTCAGCAGCACCATCGTGGCCAACGCGCTGCCCACCATCATGTCCGAACTCAAAGGCACGCAGACTGACTTCGCCTGGGTGATCACCGCGGCCCTGCTCGCCAACGCGGCCACCACGCCCATCTGGGGCAAACTTGCGGACCTCTTCGACAAGAAGGTCCTGGTCCAACTCAGCATCGTGATCTTCGTGACCGGCTCCGTGATGGCCGGTTTCTCCGAGAACATCCCGTTCCTGCTGACCGCCCGCGTGATCCAGGGCATCGCCATGGGTGGCCTGACGGCCCTGGCCCAGGCCATCATCGGCTCCATCATCCCGCCGCGTGAACGCGGCAAGTACTCCGGCTACATGGGTGCGGTCATGGCGGTGGGCACCGCCGGCGGCCCGCTGCTGGGCGGCTTCATTGTGGACAGCCCGCTAGGCTGGCGCTGGACCTTCTTCGTCTGCGTCCCGCTCGCCGTCGTGGCCCTGATCCTGCTCCAGGTCACACTGAAGGTTCCGCACATCAAGCGGCCGGCCAAGATCGACTGGCTCGGTGCCATCCTGCTGACCAGCGGCGTGAGCCTGCTCCTGGTCTGGGTGTCCTTCGCCGGCAAGGCAGAATACTACGACTGGTGGTCCTGGCAGTCCGCACTGATGGTGGGCGGCGGCGTCCTCCTGCTCGCTCTGCTGGTGCTGGTTGAATCCAAGGTCTCCCAGCCAATCATCCCGCTGAAGATCATCTCCGAGCGCACCACGGCCTTGGCCATCCTCGCGTCCGTGGCCGTGGGTGTGGCCATGTTCGGTTCCTCCACGTTCCTGGGCCAGTACTACCAGGTGGCCCGCGGCGCCACACCCACCGAAGCCGGCCTGCTGACTCTTCCCATGATCGCGGGCAACCTGGTGGGCTCGGTGGTCTCCGGCCAGCTCATCAGCCGCTATGGCAAGTGGAAGCGCTTCCTGATCGGCGGTACCGTCTTCTTGATCGGCGGCCTGGCGCTCGCGGGGACCATGGACCACACCACCGAACTTTGGCTGACCGGCCTGTACACCGCCATCTTTGGTATCGGCCTGGGCATGCTGATGCAGAACCTGGTCCTTGCTGTGCAGAACACTGTGAAGGCGTCTGACATCGGTTCGGCCAGTGCGTCCGTTGCCTTCTTCCGTTCGGTTGGCGGCGCCATCGGCGTCTCCGTCCTGGGCGCCGTCATGGCCAACCACGTCAAGGATTTGGCCACCGACGGCCTCACCAAGCTCGGGATCCAGGCCTCGGGCAACAGCGGCGCCACGCTGGACCTGAAGGACCTGCCCGCCCCGGTGGCTGAAGTCATGCGCGCCGCGTACGGTGACGCCACCGCCGGGATCTTTATGATCTCCGCCGCGGTCAGCGTGGTGGCCCTGCTCGCGGTCCTGTTCATCAAGGAAAAGCCACTCCGCCGCACCGTGGATATCACTCCGGAGGCCACTATCCAGGCCAATGCTGCCGGAGAAGCGGGGATGACCGCCGTCACCGGGCAGCTGCCGCAGGCAGCGGGCACTGTGCCCGCCAGTGATGCAGGTGCTGGGCGTGCCAGCGCCGGCAGCCTTGATTCCGGCAGCGCAGGCAGCAAGGCGTACGACGGCGGCATTTCCGCAGTGCCGGCTACGGGTTCTGCGGTGCTCACCGCTGACGACCTCGAGAAGGCCTTTGCCCTGAACTACGACGCAGAGGACTCCAAGGCCAGTGCCGCTGCAACAACTGCCGAGACAGTGCAGAAGCTGCAGGACACCCAGCATTTGCTGGCCCGGCAGCAGGTGGAGCTGGGGAAGCTGGTGCTGGACATCCAGGAACAGCTCCGCTCCCAACGCGAAGTGGCGGCCCAGCAGGCAGCGACGGCGGCCGAGCTCAGCCGGCTGAAGCGCAGGCTCCTTAAAGAACGGAAGTCGCAAGCTGCCGCAGCGCTCTACATCGCCAGCCACGGCAAGCACAGCGCCGGCGCGCCACAGGACTGAAGGCCTCATTGAGCCGCCGCCGGGCACCGGAACCACCCGGTGCCCGGCGGCGGCTTTGTGCTTCCCGGACCCGAATTAATCAATTCCACGGAAAATATGCTTCCCGGGCGGCGTGTTGTCGGTGGTCAACACTAGAGTTGGAATCATGCTCCTCACCCTCATCCGGCGCTACTCAAAACCGTATGCGCCGTACATTCTGGCTGTCATTTTCTTCCAGCTGGCTTCCACCATCGCGGCCCTCTACCTGCCGAGCCTGAACGCCCGGATCATCGATGAAGGCGTGTCCCGCGGGGATACCGACTTCATCTGGCGTACGGGTGCCGTGATGCTGCTGGTGGCGTTCGTCCAGGTGGGCACTGCGATTGCCGGTGTCTACTTTGGCTCCAAGACCGCGATGGCCCTCGGCCGGGACCTGCGGCGCGCAGTGTTCCGCAAAGTCACCAGCTTCTCCGCCAAGGACGTCAACGCCTTTGGTGCGCCTACGCTGATCACGCGCGGCACCAACGACGTCCAGCAGGTGCAGATGCTGGTGCTGATGGGATTGAACTTCATGGTGGCCACCCCCATCATGTGCGTCGGCGGCATCATCATGGCGCTGCGTGAGGACATCAGCCTGTCCTGGCTCGTCTGGGTCTCCGTGCCCCTGCTGACCGTTGTGGTGGGGTACCTCGTGGTCCGGCTGATGCCGCTGTTCCGGTCCATGCAGAAAAAGATCGACCGCATCAACGCGGTGCTGCGCGAGCAGATCATTGGCATCCGCGTGGTGCGGGCATTCGTGCGTGAACCGTACGAAACCGAGCGGTTTGGTGAGGCCAACAAGGAGCTGACCGACGTCTCCCTGAAGATCGGCTCCCTGTTTGTTCTGATGTTCCCGGCCATCGGCATGATCCTGCACCTGTCCACCGCCGCAGTGCTCTGGTTTGGCGGGCAGCGCGTGGACTCCGGAGACATGCAGGTGGGCGCCCTGACGGCGTTCCTGCAATACCTGCTGCAGATCCTGGTGGCCGTCATGATGGGCACCTTTATGGCCATGATGATTCCGCGCGCCTCGGTCTGTGCCGACCGCATCGGCGAGGTGCTCGACGTCGAGCCCTCCATCCATGACCCTGAGCGGCCGGAGGCGCCCGCGTCCCTCGCCGGCGTGGTCGAATACCGGAACGTCACGTTCGCCTACCCGGGCGCCGAAGCGCCGGTCCTGAGCAACGTCAGCTTCACTGCCCGGCCGGGCCAGACCATCGCGATCATTGGCTCCACAGGTGCGGGCAAGACGTCCCTGCTCTCGCTCCTGCCGCGCCTGTACGACACCGTTGAGGGCGAGGTGCTGTTGGACGGAGTTCCCGTCAGCAGGCTGGACCGCGCCGAGATCACCAAGCGGGTGGCGCTGGTGCCGCAGCGGCCGTACCTCTTTTCCGGGACCATCGAGCACAACCTCCGCTTCGGCAAGACCGAGGCAACTGACCACGAGCTCTGGGACGCGCTCGAGGTGGCACAGGGCGCCGACTTCGTCCGGGAGAAAAAGAACGGGCTGAACTCCCGCATCTCCCAGGGCGGCACCAACGTTTCCGGCGGGCAGCGGCAGCGCCTCTGCATTGCCCGGGCCCTGGTGACTAAACCCCGCGTTTATCTGTTTGATGACTCCTTCTCCGCCCTGGACGTCGCCACGGACGCCCGGCTCCGGGCCGCGCTCAAGCACAGCACCGCCGACGCCACCGTCATCATCGTGGCCCAGCGGATTTCCACGATCACCGAGGCGGACCAGATCCTGGTGCTGGACAACGGCCGGATCGTGGACCGGGGAACACATGAGGAACTCCTGGAAACCTCACCTACCTACCAGGAAATTGTTGAATCCCAGCTGAGCGTGGAGGAAATGGCATGAGCGCCCGCAAGAAGGACTCCACCGGGGTGAAAGACACCGCTGCCGAGGAGCAGCTCAACGCCGGACCGGCGGCGGACGTCCTGGAGGACGACGAATTCGTCGAGGAGGAGTACAAGCCCTCCGAAGCTGACGGCGACATGTTCGGCGGCATGCCCGCGAAGAAGGCCGAGCACTTCTGGCCCTCTGCCAAGCGGCTGATGGGGCTGCTGAAGCCTGAGGCGCTGGGGATCTACGTGGTGGTGGCCATGGTGGTCATCGCCGTGGTCCTGAACGTGATTGCGCCGAAGATCCTGGGCCAGGCCATGGACGTCATCTTCGCCGGGGTGGTGGGCAAACAGCTTCCCGCCGGGGTGAGCAAGGACCAGTTCGTGGACGGCCTGCGCCAGCAGGGCCAGGACAACTTCGCAGACATGGTGTCGCGGATGGAGCTGGTGCCCGGCACCGGCATCAACTTCGACAAGCTCACCACACTCATCGCCGTGGTGCTGCTGATGTACTTCGTGGCCAACATCTTCCTGTGGCTGCAGGGGTATGTACTGAACCGCATCGTGATGAAGGTGATCCGCCGGCTCCGCGACGATACCGAGAAGAAGCTCAACCGGCTGCCGCTGAACTACTTCGACACCCGCCAGCGCGGCGACGTCCTGTCCCGGGTGACCAACGACGTCGACAATATCCAGCAGGCGCTCCAGCAGGCCTTCGCCCAGCTGATCAACTCAGTCCTGACGGTGTTGGGCATCGTGGTCATGATGTTCATCGTGTCCTGGCAGCTGGCGCTCATCGCACTGGTCGCCCTGCCGCTCTCCGGCGTGGCTGCCGGCATGATCGGCGTGCGCAGCCAGAAACTGTTCGCCGCCCAGTGGAAGAACACCGGTTCCCTGAACGGGCAGATCGAGGAATCCTTCTCCGGGCACGACCTCGTGAAGGTCTTCGGCCGGGACGCCGACATGCTGGAACGGTTCGAGGAACGCAACGAGGCCCTGTACAAGGCAAGCTTTGGTGCCCAGTTCGTCTCCGGCATCATCTTCCCGGTGATGCAGTTCGTGTCCTACCTCAGCTATGTCGGGATCGCCGTGGTGGGCGGCCTTCGGGTCGCTTCGGGCTCCATGTCGCTGGGAGATGCGACGGCGTTCATCCAGTACTCGCGCGAGTTCACCCAGCCGCTGGGCCAGATGGCAGGCATGGCCAACATGCTCCAGTCCGGCGTGGCGTCCTCGGAGCGCGTGTTCGAGTTCCTCGACGCCGACGAACAGGATGTCGAAACCGCCACCGAGCACCTTCCGCCCAAGACCGACGGGCACGTGGACTTCAAGGACGTCACCTTCAGCTACACCGAGGACAAGAAGCTGATCGAGAACCTCTCCTTCACGGCCGAACCGGGAAACACCGTGGCGATCGTGGGGCCGACAGGCGCGGGCAAGACCACCCTGGTGAACCTGGTGATGCGCTTCTACGAGCTCAACTCCGGGTCCATCACCCTGGACGGGGTGGACATCACCCACCTCAGCCGGTCCGAGCTCCGCTCCAAGGTGGGCATGGTGCTGCAGGACGCGTGGCTGTTCGGCGGGTCCATTTACGACAACATCCGCTACGGCAACCTCGACGCCACCGAAGAGCAGGTGATGGCCGCAGCCAAAGCCACGTTCGTGGACCGCTTCGTCCGTGCCCTGCCCGAGGGCTACAACACGGTCATCGACGAGGAAGGCAACAACGTCAGCGCCGGTGAAAAGCAGCTCATCACCATCGCCCGCGCGTTCGTGGCTAACCCGTCGCTGCTGATCCTCGATGAGGCCACCAGCTCCGTTGACACCCGTACCGAACTGCTGGTGCAAAAGGCCATGGCAGCGCTGCGGACGGACCGCACCAGCTTCGTCATCGCCCACCGGCTCTCCACCATCCGCGACGCCGACACCATCCTGGTGATGGAAAACGGCAGAATCGTGGAACAGGGCAACCACAAGGTCCTCCTGGCGGCCGGAGGAGCCTACTACCGGCTCTACATGTCCCAGTTCGCGGGCGCGGACGCAGGGGAAGCCCAGGTGGATGACTCGACGGCGGTGCACAGCTGAGCGCGGCAGAGGCCCCGGTGCAGGATGAAAGCGCGCGGGAGGACGCGGTGCAGGAGACCAGCCGCATCGAGGTGCTCGTCCCCATGCGCTGGGGCGACATGGACGCCTACGGCCACATCAACAATGTCCAGATCGTTCGGATGCTGGAAGAAGCCCGGATCGCGGCCTTCGGGCCGCCCAGGGGAGCAGGACTGCCGGGGGTGGAACCGCACGTCTCCCTGTTCAACGATGTTCCCGAGGGCACCATGGCGCTGGTGGTGGACCACAAGATCCGGTACGTCAGGACGTTGGAGTACCGGAACGTTCCTGCCGTGGTGCAGGTGTGGATCGGCGCCGTCAAAGGCGCCAGTTTCGATATCCACTACCTGCTCCAGGACCCCGTCACCCGGGAAGACTGCGTGAAGGCCAGCAGCCACCTCGCGTTTGTGGACGAGAGAACGGGGCGGGTGCAGCGCCTCACGCCCGAGCAGAAGGAACGGATGGCACCGTTCACGGCGTGACCGGCGGAGCTGGTTCCACTGGGGTTTACAGAAAAGATTGCACAGAAAAGCACCCCGTCAGAAACTGATAACCCGAACCAAGGAGCAGATCATCATGGCCAAGAACAAGACCCGAGTCGCCAGGAAGAAGAAGACCTGGAAGGAAATGTCCCCGGCCGCGAAGGCCGGCACCATTGTGGCGGGACTCGTCAACCTGTCCCTGCTGATTGCAGCGCAGCGGGACATTTCCCAGCGCCCGGCGGCTCAGATCAACGGTCCTAAGGCTGCCTGGCGGGCGGCATCATTCATCAATTTCATTGGCCCGGTGGGGTACTTCACCTTCGGTCGGAAGCGGCCCATCACAGCGATGTAGCCGGTGAAGCTGGACGGGCGCCAGGCCGCTCTGAGCGCCCGTCCAGCTTCACCCTGTAAATTTGAATCCATGACCCCCACTGCCACTGTTGCCATGACCCGCGCCCTCGGCATCTCCAAGGAGATTGAGGATGCGGCGTGGTTCGTACTGGGGCCGGGTCTGCAGGGAAAGGCTTCACCCCTGGACGGCCGCACCAGGACGTGGTCCGTTCCGGCCGCCGCGGAGTTGCTTGATCGCCTGGACCGGGGCATCGCTGACTCCAAGGCCCCCATGATGACAAACCTCCGTGAGAACCTGGAGGGCGCCACGCGAGGGGCCAAACAGCTGGCCGTGGAACTGCTGTTCCTGCAGTCACTTCCGCTGGCCCACGAGGTGAAATCCTTGAAGGTCAAGCGCGCCCGCGTGGCCGAGGCCGCGGGCTGGCTGGAGCCGCCGTTGGAACTCCCGGTCGAGCTGTACGCGGGCATGACGGACCACGGCGTGATCCGCGACCGGACCGCCGAATTCAACTGGACCATCTGGGACCACCTCAAATGGCTGTGCCGCTTTGTGCAGAACGTGGCGCAGCGGCCGGCAAGCGTGGTGCAGGCAGCCATCAAGGACCCCCTGCAGTTCCACCGGCTCGCCGCATCCACGCCGGACGATCAGCCCGCCATCCGCCGCAGCATCGAGTTCCTCGCCTGGCCCAGCTACTTCGAGCCGGTCGTGGCGGACGTGGAGCGGCAGGAAATCCGGGACGCGTTCGCCTCGCTGGTGGGCGGGGCCAAAGGCGACAGCGAAGAGGACATCACCGCGGACATCCACCGCATCCGCCTCCACCTGGATGAACAGGCCGGGCAGCGCATCGACTGGTACGCCCGACAGCTGATCAGCCAGTGGCGCAAAGTGGGCGACCCCGGCCGGCGCGCGTGGCTGCTCCGCACGCACAGCGACAACACCGAGCTGCTCACGGCCTGGTCGGGCGAGGAGAAGGTGACGCTCGACGTCGAACATCTCCGCCTGCTGGGCCCCGGCGTCACCGCAGGGGTGGTGCAGCACGCCGTGGACGAGGACTACAAGCACCTCGGCTACGTTGAACGCGAGGACACCAAGACCGCCGTTTTTGCCTTCTTGACCGTGATGAAACCCGGGGACCTGGTGCTTTACCAGCACGCCGGAAAGGTTCGGCTGGGCGGGGTGCTCGGCGAGCCTGAACACAATGAGGACAACCGGCGGCTGCGGCGGAAGGTGCGCTGGTTCGACGAAGGGCACACCACCACCAGCCTTCCCCGGCACGTCCAGCGTCAGCTCGCCACCCCCGGCATCGTCGTTGACGTGACCCGCGTGGTCCAGGCCCTGCAGGGCCTGCTGCCCGCCGAAGCGGAAACCGAGCCCGACGGCGACGCTGAAGCGGCCGCCGTCGTCCCTCCCGTCCAGGAAGGCTTCCGCCCGCTGACCCGCGAGTTCGCCGACTCGCTGCACATGGAACTCGAGCCGCTGCAGGAAATTGCGGAACTGCTGGAGGAGAACCGGCAGCTGGTCCTGTACGGCCCGCCAGGCACCGGGAAGACCTACCTGGCCAAGCACCTCGCGGCCGAGCTCGCGGACGACACCACTGACGAGCGGGTCAAACTCGTGCAGTTCCACCCGTCCTACGCTTACGAGGATTTCTTCGAGGGCTACCGGCCGGATAAAACGGACGAGGGCCAGGTGTCCTTCAAGCTCGTCGCCGGACCGCTGCGCCGGCTGGCGGAGGAGGCGGCCAAACCCGGCAATGAGAAAAAGCCGTACTTCCTCATCATCGACGAAATGAACCGCGCCAACCTCGCCAAGGTGTTCGGCGAGCTGTATTTCCTGCTGGAGTACCGTGACGACCGGATCTACCTGCAGTACAGCCCCAACGAGCCTTTTACGCTGCCGGACAACCTGTACATCATCGGCACCATGAACACCGCGGACCGGTCCATTGCCATGATGGACGCCGCGATCCGCCGCCGCTTTGCCTTCATCGAACTGCACCCGCAGACCGAACCGGTGAAGGGGTCCCTGCTGCGGTTCCTTGAAGCCCGCCAGCTGGACACCACCCCGGCGCTGCTGCTGGATGCCCTGAACGGGGCCATCGACGAGTGGGACCGGGACCTGATGATCGGCCCCTCGTACTTCATGAAGCCGGCCGCCCAGACGCCCGCAGGGCTGCGCCGGATCTGGAAGTACGAGCTGATGCCACTGCTCGAGGAGCACTACCACGGACAGCTGACTCGGGCGCAGCTCGAGGAACGCTTCGGGCTGGACCCGCTGCTGGAACGCCTTGCAGGCCGCTGATCCACGTGCTTCCGTCCGGCACCTGGTGCTGGACGAACTGTCCCGCGGCATCGTGGAACGGCTGGACCCGGCCAGCGCCTCCTTCCTGAACTCCAGCGGCCTGGCCAAGGCATCGCCGATGGGTATGGGGCTCTACCGGATTGAGCCGGTAGGCAAGGTGGGCTCGGTGCGGACTTCCACGGTGCAACTGGACGTCCGCCCCAAGGACCGGCTGGGGCTCAGCCGGCTCCTGTTCCTGCTCAGCTACGCGGGTGAACAGGGTTTCCGTCCCGACTCCGTGGCCGCCGTGGAGGATCGCGAACTGTGGAGCGCCCTGGCTGAATCCCTGGCCCAGCTGGCGGAGCGGGCGCTGGGCCGCGGTGTGCTGCAGGGCTACCGCACGGTGGATGAGTCTCTGCGAACGGTCAAGGGCCGCATCCGGATCTCGGACCAGATCTCCCGGCGGCCCGGCATGCTGGTGCCGCTGGAGGTGTCCTATGACGAGTTCAGTGAGGACATCGCCGAAAACCGCATCCTGCGGGCGGCACTGGAGCGGATGGGCCAGGTGCCGCGGGTCCGCCCCGACGTCCTGAGCCGGCTCCGCCAACTCAAGGGAAAGCTCGACGCCGTCACCCGCCTTCCAGCCGGCGCTCCGCTGCCAGCGTGGACAGCCACCAGGATGAATGTCCGCTACCACGCCGTCCTCCGCCTGTCGGAGCTCATCCTGCGCAACGCCTCCGCGGAAGCCGGCGAAGGCCACCAGCAGACCGCGTCCTTTGTGGTGGACATGGCCCAGGTGTTCGAGGACTTCGTGGGCAAGGCGCTGCGTGAGGCGATGGCTTCCTATCCCGGGGAGCTCCGGCTCCAGTACAACGCGCTGCTGAGCGAGGCGGTGCGGGACGCGGACCGGTTATCTGTGCGGCCGGACGCGGTGCACCTGCTGGGCGGGCGGCCCGTGGTGGCTTACAACACCAAGTACAAGGCTGCCTCCGACCTCGGAGCCTCCCTGACCGCTGACCACTACCAGATGCTGGCGCACTGCACCGCGCTGGCGGTGCCTACCGCCTGGCTGGTTTACGCCGGCGCGGGGGAGGTAAAACTGCGGCGCATCCTGAATACGGACATCGATATTGTCGAGTTTCCGCTGGACCTGTCCCGGCCGCCATCGGAAATCCTCGCCGCCATCCAGGAACTCGCCCGGCAGTCCTGGGGCGAAGTTGTCCGGCAGGCGCGCGCAACCGCCGGTGCTTGAGCGGGCAATCGCCGGTGCTTGAGCTTGTCGAAATTTAGACGGGGACCCGGAAGATAAACGTTGTTCCTTCGCCGAGTGTGCTTTCCACTTCGATGGTCCCGCCGTGCGCTTCCACAATAGCCTTGCTAATGGGAAGGCCCAGGCCAACTCCGGGAATGGCGGTCCTGCGGACGTTGCTGGTGCGGAAGAACTTGGCAAAGACTTCGGACGCGTCCTCCGGGGTCATACCCATGCCGGTGTCGGTTACCCGGCAGGCGAGGTGCCCATCCTCCTGGGCCAGCGTCACCAGCACGTTGCCGCCACCGGGGGAGTACTTGATGGCGTTGGAGACCAGGTTGTCCAGTACCTGGGAGATCCGGGGCCCGTCGACGTGGGCTTCGAGACGGTCCGGCGTCTCGGCGGTGAGCTCCACACCCGAGGCAGCCGCCCTTGGCATGGCGGAGGAAACACTGGTGCGCACCAGTTCCGCCACATCCACGGCGTGCGGTGTCACGATGAGCTGGCCGTTGCGGCTGGACAGCAGGTCGGACACCAGCGTCAGCAGGCGTTCCGAGTTCCTGCGGATGATCTCCAGCATGTCCACCTGCGATTCGTCGGGTTCGTCACCCAGGAGAATCTCCACGTATCCGAGGATGGACGTCAGCGGCGTCCGGAATTCGTGCGAGACGCTGGAGACGAAGTCGTCCTTGGCGGTCAGCGCGTTGACGAGGTCGGTCACGTCGCTGAACGCGATCACTGAGCCGGCGAATGTGCCGTCGTTGTCCTTCATGGCGCGCGCGGTGGTCACAAAAGCGCGCTGTTCGTTGCCGGAACCCAGCCACACCAGGTAGTCGGTAAATGTTTCGCCCAGCACTGCCCGCCGGACTGGACGCTCCTCCACCGGAACAAGGGTTTTCCGGTCCGGGCCGAAGACCAGGAGCTGGGACTCATTCGGATCCGCAATGTCCTTGGGCCGGGCCAGCTCGTGGTTAACCCGCTGCTTCCGGTTCATCAGCACGTCATGCCCGTCGGCGTCAACGGCGAGGACGCCCAGGTGGACGGTGTCCAGGACGGTGTTGAGCAATGACTCCTGGCGCTGGCTGCTGCGCAGGTTGGCCTGCAGCTGGGCGTCCTTTTCCTCCAGTTCGCGCTGCTGGCGCATCATGCTGAGCGTCAGGACGCTGACCGAGACGCCAATGCCGAGCATCATCACTGGCAGGAGCAACGACCGGGCAAAGTCCTGCCCGGTCAGGGCGCCCTTGATCAGCAAGGGGACCCAGATGATTGCCAGCGGCCCGAGGAAGGACAGCCACAAAGCGGCCCGGGGATAGTAGCCGGACGCGCACAACCAGATCACCGGGAACACGGCAAGCAGGCTGATCCCGGTCAGGCTTTCCTGCCCGCCCTCCCGGCCCAGCGCAATGGAGACGAAGTCCAGCAGCGGTATAACCAGGAAGCTGGTGTAGGGCAGCCGGCCCCAGGGCACCAGGTAGCACATGGCCATGATGGCGATTTGTGACACCAGGAAGGTGACAAACAGGGGGTTGCCCATGGTGGAGGGGAAGAACGCCCAGATCAGGAACGCCGTCAGCAAGGTGGTCACGAACAGCGGCATCTGGCTCAATGCCACGCGCTCAGTCAGTGTGTACTCATGGAAAGGGCGCCGGAAAAACCTCAGCTTCCCCGTGGACCATGCGATGGGGTCAGTCATTGCGCGGCAGCTTACGGGGTGGGGTGTGCAGAGCCATAGCAGCAGGATATCCGCAGGCAGCTATACTTCTGACGTCGGCTGCTGAGGGGGCGCTATGAGTGATGCACGTGTGGGACTGGTCATCGAGGATGACCACGACATCCGCGAACTGGTCCGTACTGTCCTGACCCAGGCTGGCTTTGACGTAACCGTTGCCAGCAGCGGCGCCGAGGGTGTCCTGACTGCGAAGACGCTGAACCCGGACGTCATCACCCTGGATCTTGGCCTGCCGGACATCGACGGCTTTGAAGTGTCACGGCAAATCCGCGAGTTCTCGGACGCCTACATCGTGATGCTGACGGCCCGCACGGAAGAGCTGGACACGCTGATCGGGCTCGAATCCGGCGCCGATGACTACCTCACCAAGCCGTTCCGTCCCCGCGAACTTCGCGCCCGCATCGCCGCCATGATGCGGCGCCCCCGTTCGGGGCCCGAATCGGCCGAAGCCTCGGGTGTGGAGGCCTCCGCCGATGCGGCCGCGCATCCCGAGCGGGGGAATTACAGCCACAACGGGCTGGAGCTGAGTTACGCGTCCCGCACGGTGACCGTGGACGGCACGGAAATGAACCTGACCCGCACGGAGTTCGAACTCCTGCACGCCCTGCTGGAAGCAGGCCGGACTGTCCGGACCAAAGCGGACCTGGTGCGCCGGCTGCGGGACGAGGATTACGACGTCGGGGGCTACATCAGCGAGGCGGACGAACGGTCCGTCGAGGTGCACATGGGCAACCTGCGCAAGAAACTGGGTGATTCGCCGCAAAAGCCGCGATGGCTCCAGACGGTGCGCGGCGTCGGCTACCGGCTGGCTCCAAGCGAGCACTGAGACTGCAACCGGTGCATTGTCTGCCGGCTGCACTGGCTGATGGGCCGCAGGAAGGACGCCGCAAGCCTGGGCAGGACGACCGCGACGTCGGCCTTGTAGGCTTCCCTTCGGATTTCACCTTCCAGGGCCATGGCCAGGCCCGCCAGCCGTTCGGCCCCCACCATCTGGCTTGATGTCTTCAAACTCAGGACCGCGTCCACTGACCCGTCCAGGTCCCCGGTGGTCAAAGCCTGCTGCAGCCGTCCGATCCGGTGCGGGAGATAGTCGATGAAGTTCCTCACGAAGATCCTGCAGTATCCCTCGTCCTCCTCAAGTTCCGCACGCAGCCTGTCCAGGACTGACCTGTCCACGAGCGGCCTCCCGGCATCACCAGACAGCGTCATTACGGTCCTCTCGGCTGGGGTTTTCCACCTGGGAAACGGGGCGCTCATTGGCGGAATTTCGTCTTCTTCAGATTAGGGGTGTTCCTTTTCCTAATGATGGTTTCGCAGGATAATTGTGGGTTTCTTGATGGGACTGCGGGTTTCTGTCCCTAATACTCAAGTCAGGGAATTGTCGGCCAATAAACGCCGGCCGCGGCCGCATGCCGAGATGGAAATGGCCTGCAGTCCCTTATGGGGACAATGCCTCCATCTTTCTGGAACCGCATCAAGATCGGCTCGGATAAAGCCTAAAGATTGGCTCAAGAATGGCGTTTCTCTGTGCCAGGACGATGCGCTGGGCTGGTGGATCCCAGAAACTGCACCAGCAGGGATTCGAGTGCTGAGCTGTCCTTGAGCTCGCACTCCCACAGGGTGAGTACCTGCCAGCCGGCGTCCTCCAGCAAACGGCGCTGGCTTGCATCGCGCTCCTTGGTGCGTTCGCGCTTCGCGGCCCAGAAGTCGGCATTGGCTTTGGGCGCATGCTGGCCGACGCGGCAGTCATGGAAATGCCAGAAGCAGCCGTTGACGAAAATGACCTTCCGCCGGCCAGCGAACACAAGGTCGGGGTTGCCCGGCAGCCGGCTTCCGCCGGCGCGCCCGTGCAAGCGGTACCGGTATCCCTTGGCGTGGAGGAGCCGGCGCACCAGCAGCTCAGGCTTGGTGTGCTTACCCCGGATCCGGGACATGTTCCAGCTGCGCCGCTCCGGCGTGAGCTTATCCGCCATGCATCCAGTCTAGAAGCCGGGACTCAGCGCTCCGGCTGCTCCCCAAACTGGAAATGGCGTCCGCTGAGGGAGGTGGGTTCGATCTCGACAAAGAAGTCCTTGAGCGTGGGCACCCACGATTTCAGGCCCAGCCCCTCCACCTCCGCCAGTTCGGCTGAGGTGTTCAGCACCCGCGCCTTACCCCGAAGGACCACCGACCATGCCTCGTCCGAGAGGATCCCGTCAGCCTCCAAGAGCACTGCCGGGTTGATGGTCAGCTGGGCAAGCTTGTTGCCCGGTGCGGTCCTCAAGTAGAGCTTGCCTTTGGAACTGACGTAGTTCACGGGAAAGATGTCCGGTTCGCCGGCAACGGAGACAACAAGGCGTCCATGCCTTGTCCCTTCCAGCAGTCGCCAGGACTGTTCGTCATTGAGTTCCAGGACAGGGTTTCCATCTGCGTGTTCGAACATCATGGTGCCTATTCTTCTACGTTAGGTAGAAATCCGCTAGGGGAGAATCCGTTGCGGGGCTTCTTATTGACAGGGGCTGTCAAGGATTAACCCCGTGGAAACAAGGCTGTGACGGGACTGTCGTCCGCGCTGGATAGCGTCAGCGCAGGAAACTCCTGCAACGAAAGCGACGCACATAGATGAGTAATGACATGGAAACCACCAAGTTACTGGAGCCGGCATCGCAGCCGCCTGCCGCCGTCGTCGGCAGTTCTCCCACGGGTAATGCCGCTGCACTGAACGCCACCAAGGAAAGCCTGGAGGATTACACACTCCGGTTTGCGCCGCGATCGTACCGGAAGTGGAGTGCGGGAGTGGTGGCCACCAGTGCGTTGGGCGGCATCGCCTACCTGGCCGACTTCTCGATCGGCGCAAACATTGGCATCGCCTACGGAACCGTGAACGCGATCTTCGGCATCCTCGCGGCCGCCGTGATCATCTTTGCCACCGGTTTCCCGCTGGCCTACTACGCTGCCCGGTACAACATCGATCTGGACCTGATTACCAGGGGTTCCGGCTTTGGCTACTACGGCTCCGTGGTCACCAACGTTATTTTCGCGACCTTCACGTTCATCTTCTTTGCGCTGGAGGGCTCCATCATGGCGCAGGGGCTGGAGGTGGGGCTGGGCGTTCCGCAGTGGTTGGGGTATGCGGCGTCCACTGTCATCATCATTCCGCTGGTGATTTACGGGATGAACACCCTGGCCAAGCTGCAGGTGTGGACCACCCCGCTGTGGCTGCTCCTGATGGTGGTGCCGGTTGCGTACCTCCTGATTTCCCACCCCGAGAGCATCAACAGCTTCTTTGCATACACGGGAGAATCGGGCGACGGCGGGCCGAACCTGGCGTCTGTGATGCTCGCTGCGGGCGTCTGCCTGTCGCTTATGGCGCAGATCGCCGAGCAGATCGACTACCTCCGGTTCATGCCGCCCCGCACCGAGGCGAATAGGGGTGCGTGGTGGCGGGCCGTGATCCTGGCCGGACCGGGCTGGGTAATTTTTGGGGCACTGAAGCAGATCGTCGGGTTGTTTATTGCCATCTACCTGATTGCGTCCTTGGATCCCGCCGCGTCTGCCACTGCCAACGAGCCGGTGCACCAGTTCCTGGGTGTTTACCGGGAGATGATGCCGGCGTGGCTGGCCATGACGCTTGCCGTGGTGCTGGTGGTCATTTCGCAGATCAAGATCAATGTCACCAATGCCTACTCCGGGTCCTTGGCCTGGACAAACTCCTTTACCCGGATTACCAAGACGTACCCTGGCCGGATGGTTTTTGTAGTGGTCAACCTGCTCATCGCACTTGTTCTGATGGAAGCCAACATGTTCGACTTCCTCAACACCATTCTCGGCTTCTATGCCAACTGCGCCATGGCGTGGGTTGTGACAGTAGCCTCGGATATTGCCATCAATAAGTACCTGCTGAAGATTTCCCCCAAAGTGCCGGAATTCCGCCGCGGAATGCTTTACCCGGTAAATCCGGTGGGCTTCGTTTCGATGCTGGTTTCTGCCGGAATTTCGATTGCTGTGTTCTTTGGGGCTTTTGGGCCGGCCATCCAGCCCTTCTCGCCGATCTTCGCGGTGGGGCTGGCCTTGGTTCTTCCGCCTGTGCTGGCACTTCTCACGAAGGGGCGGTATTACCTGCGGAGGACCGACGACGGCATCGACCTTCCCATGTTCGACCCCGACGGCAACCCCAGCGACGCCAGGCTTCTTTGCCACGTGACCGGGATTGAGTTTGAGCGGCCGGACATGGTCCGGTCCGCGCAGGACGCTCCCGACGGCGGCCCGCAGTACGTTTCGTCCCTGGCACTTTCGACGGACAAGACAGGGGAGTTGGTGCTGCCCGCGAAGCCTTAGTTGCCGCATTTCGTTGTTGAGGAGGCCGGAGCATCTGCTGCTCCGGCCTCCTTTGTGACTTTGTGTCGGTTTCCGGCAGTGGTAGAACCAAGGGCGAAGCGCCTGTGGATAACTCTTATCGCCGAAATGTGATCTGGGCTACCCTTAAGTCACTGTCCGGAGAATGCCGTCTAAAACTACTGGGGGAATAGCGGCCCATGACATCGCACAACAGCTGTACGTCCGGTGGAATGCGCGCAGGCGCAATTGCCTTCATTCTTCTTGGTTCGCTCGTGCTGGCCGGGTGCTCGGGCGGAGCACCTGCAGATCCGGGCCCATCCTCCAGCGCCGCGGAGTCCACGTCGCCCAGCGCCACGCCCACCCCGACGCCGACTCCCAGTGCCGTGTACAAACCCGCGGACGCTTCGGGCCCGGCCCAAAACGTCCCCGTCCCGGTGCTGCCCGAGGTGGCAAAGACGGAGACGAAGGAGGGGCTCGAGGCGTTTGCGAAGTACTGGTTCGCACTTCTGAGCTACGGATATGAAACAGGCGATACGGAAGCGGTGTCGGCGATTACCAGCGCAAACTGCGTTATGTGCGAACGCAGTAAACAAGTGCAGACCGGGTGGCACGAAGAGGGTCGATGGCTAGCGGGTGGAAAGGTGACAACGCCCGTCGTCAACACGGCTTTCAACAAATCGTCTGATGGTCAGTACCAGGTAGCAGTGCAGGTCTCGCAGGAAGCTCTGAGCTACTACAACGCGGATGGGTCTTTGGATAGCACTGACGCTAAACCAGCAGACTCAGGAAGCCTTATGTTCGCGGCCTATAGAGATGGTGCCTGGTATGTAAACACCATCGAGCCGATCGCTGGCTGAGAATGAAAGGCGTCTTGCTTCGCTGCCTGCTTGGAGTCCTAGTCGCCACGCTCGTCCCAGCGGGTATGGGATTTTTTTCCCCCGGCTTTGCCGGCGTGCAGTCGATTGTTCGCATCGGCGACGATAAAGCAAAACCTCCAAAAGCGCCCCCACTAAAAGGTGTATGGTCAGCGACCGGCACGGACATTGCCGGCTGGGCCCGGGACTCAGACACAGGTGACTTTGCCCCACTTGCACCCGGAACAGTAAACACCGACCCCAACGAATACAAGTACGAACTTCAGTGCCATCTCGGTGGGGGAGACTTCGACACACCCTGCCTGGGCCGGCAGTTGGAGTGCAAAGACGGCCCTGATGGTGAAGACGGGATTCCTGTCATCTGGCATTCAAGGCCCCGTGGTGTTCCTGGCGCCGTGTGGGCCATCCACTCGGGACCTACCTGCCTCTTTGACGCTAAGCCAGAGGACCTGCTGCCGCGCATTGCCGCCGACATCCAGCGGGAGTTCCAGAACCTTCCCGTCAATGCCGGAACTGTGGTGGCGCAGCCCAGTCCGCACACACTTCGGGGTGCGGAGACCAACTTCTATGGAGAAGCAACTGAGCAGCAGTTCGACATCAGCATGTTCGGGCAGGCGGTGCACGTTGTGGCAACCCCCGTCCAGTACACCTGGAACTACGGCGACGGCACCGTCTTCGGACCTCAGCCGTCCATGGGGGGCCCGCTGCCGCAGGACCGGTGGGGCGAGAAGACCAGGACAAGCCATGCCTACGGCGCAACCGGCGACTTCCAGGTTGTGCTGACCACATCCTTCCAGGGAACCTACTCGGTCAACGCCGGCCCTCCGCTGCCCATCCCCGGCCAGGGGCAGTTCAACGCACCGCCGCAAACCATCAGCGTCTGGCGGTCTCTGACCAGGAACTACGCCGATGATTGCAACGCGAACCCGCAGGGCCAGGGCTGCCCCGGAATTGGTGAAACGCGGTAGGGGCGGAATTCAGCCAAACCCCCGGCACCCACACAAGTCCGTCGTCGGTCACTGTGTGATTCCCGCCGCATCCGGAATAGTTGCATACGCCTGCCAGTTGGGACTAACAGAACGTTGGCAACCCCGAAAGGAACCGCGCATGCTGTTTTCCCCCCTGGCCCTTGGTGAACTTGAACTCCCGAACCGCCTGGTGATGGCGCCCCTGACCCGGCTCCGCGCCGGCGAAGAAGGCATCCCGGGACCCCTCCTCGCAGAGCATTACCGCCAGCGGGCATCCCTGGGCCTGATCGTCAGCGAAGGTACTTACCCCAGCCCCGCCGGCCGGTCCTACCCCGGCCAGCCGGGCATCGTCACCGAAGAGCAGATAGCAGGCTGGAAAACGGTCACCGACGCCGTCCACGCCGAGGGCGGACGCATGTTCGCCCAGGTCATGCACGGCGGCAGGGTTTCGCACCCGGACATCACGGGCGGCCAGACCATTGTTGCCCCGAGCGCCGTTGCCATCGAGGGTGAGGTCCGCACCCCGGCCGGCAAGCAGCCGTATCCGGTGCCGCATGCGCTGACCACTGACGAACTGCCGCTGGTCATGCAGGAAATCGTCGACGCCTCACTGAACGCCATCGAAGCCGGCTTCGACGGCGTGGAGCTGCACTCGGCCAACGGCTACCTCCTCCACGAGTTCCTGGCACCGAACTCGAACGTCCGAGATGACAGCTACGGCGGTTCCCCCGAAAACCGGGCACGGTTCGTCATCGAGACGGTCAACGCTGTTGTGGCAGCCATCGGAGCCAGCCGGGTTGGCATCCGCATCTCACCCGAGCACAATGTGCAGGGCATCGCCGAAGTGGACGCAGCAGATGTCCGTGCCACCTACGAGGTGCTGGTGGACAGCATCGCCCCGCTGAACCTCGCCTACCTGAGCATCCTGCACCACGAACCCTCCGGCGACCTGGTCCAGGATCTCCGTGCCCGGTTCGGCGGAACGTTCCTGGTCAACACTGGCTTTGGTGTTGTGACCACGCGCGAGGAAGCCGTGGCCCTGGTAGCCGACGGTCACGCCGATGCCGTGGTGGTGGGCCGTCCCGCCATCGCCAACCCGGACCTGGCCCGCCGCTGGAACGAGAGCCTGCCGCTGAACGAGCCGGACCCGTCCACCTTCTACGCGGAGGGCGCTGAGGGCTACACGGATTACCCGGCGTACGCGGGCTAAGGGGCGCTTTCCAAAGCATCCTGTTGACAGAGACGACGGCGGCACCCGGCTTGGGTGCCGCCGTCGTTTGCTGCTCGGTGTGCTGTCCCGGCAGCAGACGCCAAAAAGCCATCCGACGGCCCTTGGCTAGTGAAGTTGGCCCGCCGGGCTCCTCGGGGAAGCCGGCGGTGATCAGATGCTACTCCAGCAAATGGATTTTTACCATAGGCCGGTTTGGCCATGGTATCCAGGGGCTATAGGACCGCCTCCCGGCCCGTTCCCTCAGTCATTACAAGCTTCCCGTCCTGAATATTAACCAGGACGCTTTTGGGTTTTCCGCTGACCTTCGTGATCGCCTTGAGGCCGCGGTTGGTCACCTCAACTCCCACATGCGCACCCTTCGCCGGCAGCTCAACTGACACCTCGTTCGCAATGCCAAGGATGGGATTGGTGGACACATCCAAGTCGCGCCGCGCCTGCTTGCCGTTCACCGTCACGGTGATGTTTGCCTCCTCGAACCCCTCCTGAAACACAATAAGCAGCTCCCGCATCATGCCCTCTTCCTCGAGCGTTGGGTTGCCTGAGACGGCATTTCAACTACAGCACTTTGCGGGCGGCAGCGGAATACCCTTACCGCAGGGCTCGCACCGTACGGCAGTGGAGCCGTGCAGCCGCTTAGGGCAAGATGTTCTGGTGACCCAACAGCCGCAGGCCCCTTCCACCACTCCGTCCACGCCCCAGAAACGGGAGGACGGCATCTACACGCAGATTGCCACGGAACTGGGGGTCAAAGCCTGGCAGGTTAAGGCGGCAGTGGAACTGCTCGACGGCGGATCAACGGTGCCCTTCATCGCCCGCTACCGCAAGGAAGCCACCGGGACGCTCGACGATACCCAGCTGCGCGAGCTCGACGAGCGGCTGCGCTACCTCCGCGAACTCGAGGACCGCCGTCGTACAGTGCTCGACTCGGTTGCCGCCCAAGGCCAGCTGACCCCGGAGCTGCAAAAAGCCATCCTTGCCGCCGACACCAAGTCCCGCCTCGAGGACATCTACCTGCCGTTCAAGTCCAAGCGCCGGACCAAGGCGCAGATCGCGCGCGAGGCCGGCCTGGAACCGCTCGCTGACGCATTGCTCAAACGCCCCGAACTCAATCCGGAACGCGAAGCCGCCAAGTACTTGAACACCGAGCATGCCGTGGACGATGCCGCCGCGGCCCTCGCAGGTGCCCGGGCCATCCTGGTTGAACGCGCCGCCCAGGACCCTGACCTCGCCGCCACATTGCGTGAGCGGCTGTGGACGCAGGGCCGCATGGTGTCGCGCGTGAAGAAGGGCAAGGAAGCGGACGGGCAGAAGTTCGCCGACTACTTCGAGTTCGCGCAGGCCCCTGCCGGCATGCCGTCCCACCGCGTCCTCGCACTGCTCCGCGGCGAGAAGGACGGCGTCCTCGAGCTGGACCTCACCGAAGCGGATCCCACGGACGACGCCGCCCTCGCCGCCGCACGTTCCCGGTACGAGTCTGCGGTGGCCAGGTGCCTCGGGGTCGCCGACCGCGGCCGGCCCGCCGACGGGTGGTTGGTGGAAACGGCGCAGGTGGCGTGGCGGTCCCGCGTGCTGGCCCGGCTAACAGCAGACCTGCGAGGCAAGATGTTCGCAACAGCCGAGGACGAGGCCGTGCGCGTTTTCGCTGCGAACCTTCGGGATGTCCTGCTCGCTGCCCCGGCCGGGAACCGGGCGACGCTCGGCCTGGACCCGGGCCTCCGAACCGGCGTCAAAGTAGCTGTGGTGGATGGAACCGGCAAGGTGGTGGCCACCGATACTGTCTACCCGCATGCTCCGGCCAGGAAGTGGGACGAAGCACTGGCAAAGCTGGAGCGGCTGGCGCGGCAGCACGGCGTCGAACTCGTGGCCATTGGCAACGGCACTGCATCCCGGGAAACCGACAAACTCGCCGCCGAGCTGATCAAGCGGCTGCCGGATGTGGACCGGAAGCCGCAGAAACTGGTGGTTTCCGAGGCCGGGGCATCCGTTTACTCAGCGTCCGCTCTAGCGGCGGCGGAACTGCCCGGCATGGATGTATCGCTCCGCGGAGCCGTGTCCATCGCCCGCAGGCTGCAGGACCCACTGGCCGAATTGGTGAAAATTGATCCGAAGTCCATTGGCGTGGGCCAGTACCAGCATGATGTCACGGCGTCGAAACTGGACCGGAGCCTTGACGCCGTGGTGGAGGACTGCGTCAACGCCGTCGGCGTGGATGTGAACACTGCGTCGCCGGCACTGCTCAGCCGGGTGGCGGGCGTGGGGCCATTGCTGAGTGAGAACATCGTCGCCTACCGCAACGAACATGGCCCCTTCGCCAAGCGCGCGGACCTGAAAAAAGTGCCGAGGCTCGGCGCAAAGGCTTTTGAACAGTGCGCCGGATTCCTGCGGATTACCGGGGGAGCGGAACCCCTGGATGCTTCAAGCGTGCACCCGGAGTCCTACTCAGTGGCGCGCAAGATCCTGGTCGCGGCGGGCCCGGCGCCGGCCTCCTCCCTGGATCCCCGCGACTTCGTGGACGAAACTTTCGGCCTGCCCACCGTCAAGGACATCCTGGCGGAACTGGACAAGCCGGGGAGGGACCCCCGCCCGGCGTTCGCGGCAGCCAGCTTCTCGGAGGGGATCGAGAAGATCTCGGACCTTTTGCCGGGCATGATCCTGGAGGGGACCGTGACCAACGTGGCCGCCTTCGGCGCCTTTGTTGACGTGGGCGTCCACCAGGACGGCCTGGTCCACGTATCTGCGCTCGCGAACCGCTTTGTGTCTGATCCCCGTGAGGTGGTGAAGTCCGGCCAGGTAGTACGGGTGAAAGTCCTCGAGGCAGACCCCGAGCGGAAGCGGATTTCCCTGACCCTGCGGCTCGACGACGAACCGTCCCCGGGCGGGGCAGCCTCTGCCCGGCAGGGCGGCCGGCCCGGGGCTGACCGCGGACGTGCCCCAGCATCCGACCGGGGCGGGCGCCAGGAGCAGGGGCGGTCCGCAAACAGGCAGAACCGCAATGCCCCTTCCCCCGGGCGCGCTCCTTCACCCCCGCCGGCACCGGCCGATACTGCGATGGCTGAGGCGCTGCGGAAAGCGGGCCTCGGCAAGTAGGTACGCGCCGGCGGTTGGCCACGTGGGGTTGGTGGATTCGATGGTGCGTTTCTGCAAAGGTGGTTTCATGACCTATTTCCTGGAGTACACCATTCCTGCGCCCGCCAACGACGCCGAGTTTGAGTTCCCCCACGACGAGATCAGCCCCGGCACTACCATCCCGCTGACCCAGACGAAGGCCGACGTTGTGCACACCCCGGAACTGCCGGCGCGGACGGGCGTCATCGGCGCCACCGTTCCCGAGGCGAAGCTGGAAGCCGAGCAGTTGATCACCCACAGCCGAGCCACTGAGGCGTCCCTGTACTTCGACCCGTCCAACTCCCTCATTGCGGGTGTAGGTACCCTCGTTGCCACTTTCGCTGACGGCCGCGGCTGGCAGGACATCTAGGCCAACTGCGCCCGTCCCGCAACACCGGCTTCGGCGGGTTGCATTTTCCGTCCCGGAGGAACCTTTGGTTTCCTCCGGGACGGAGCTGTTTAAGCGCACAAATCCTGGTTCTCTTGGCGCAGGTTCTTGCGCCCCCTCATGAACGGTTGGGCTACGCGCGCGCTGCCGATAAACCCCTATGTACCTAACGGATCAGACGCCCCAGCCCCTTCGCCCCTAGCCCCCTGAACAGGGAAATTCCCTACGTAGGAAAGGTTCTAAAAGCAAGTACACACTACTGATGTTTAGGTAGTCCGGCCTCCCATACGCTCAGTTCACGAATTAGTAGTCCGGGCCGTCAATCGGCCAAAGTACTCTACACACGCCATGAAGTGGTGAGGCATTTGTCTATTTCCATTCAGCCCCCAATTTCCTTCTCCAAGCTGGCGGCAGTGCCGGAGAGGGCCTCCATCAGCGTCGTGATCCCAACGCTGAACGAGGCCCAAAACATTCCTTGGGTCCTCCGGCGGATGCCCCTCTACGTCGACGAGGTGGTGATTGTTGACGGCCGTTCCACAGACAACACTGTTGGAGTGGCGCGGGCGGTCCGCAACGACATCGTGGTGGTGGACGAGCAGCGTAAGGGCAAGGGAGTTGCCCTGCGGTCCGGGTTTGCTGCAGCAACAGGCGACATCATCGTCATGCTGGACGCTGACGGAAGCATGGATCCCCAGGAAATCGGCTGGTTTGTTTCCCCGCTCCAGCACAACTTCGACTTCGTCAAAGGTTCCCGCCACGTCACCGGAGGAGGGTCCGAAGACCTGACGCGGCTGCGCCGTTACGGAAACCGTGCGCTGACCGGACTGGCCAACGCCGTCCTGCACAGCAACTACTCGGACCTTTGCTACGGCTACATCGCTTTCCGGCGGGAGTGCCTGGAAGTCCTGCAGCTGGAATCCGACGGTTTTGAAATTGAGACGGAACTGATCGTCAGGGCTGCGAAGGCCGGCCTGCGGATTGCCGAAGTCCCCAGCCTGGAGCTGGACCGCATCTCCGGGGCATCAAACCTCCAGACATTCCGGGACGGCTGGCGGGTGCTGAAGACCATGGCCCATGAGTGCCTCCTGTGGGAGGCTCCCACAGCCGGCGCCCGTCCCGAGGCACTGCGCCGGGTGAAGTACGCCTACGCCAACGTGAGCTTCCCGCGAACTCCCACCGATCCGACCAGCGTTCTTCCCGTCATAAGCGTGGCATGACATGACGTACCTACCCTTCCCAAGCGTCAGCGTGATCGTCTGCGCCTACACCACCGAACGCTGGAGTTGGCTGCTGGATGTCATCGAATCCCTCCGCGTGCAGACCTGGGCCCCTAAAGAGGTCCTGGTGGTGGTTGACCACAACGATGAACTCTACGAGCGTTTGGCTGCCACTGTGGATGACGTCACCGTCGTGAAAAACACCGGGCCGCGGGGACTCTCCGGAGCCCGCAACACCGGCGTGGGACTGGCGGACTCGGACGTTGTGGCCTTCCTCGACGATGATGCAATAGCCACACCGGACTGGCTTGAACGGCTCATGGCGCTCTATGACGATCCTGAGGTGCTCGGAGTGGGCGGCCGGGTGGAACCCCTCTGGGAGGCCGGGCGGCCCGGCTACTTCGGCGAAGAGCTCGACTGGATCGTCGGCTGCAGCCACCGGGGCCTGCCACGTGTGGCATCCGAAGTCAGGAACGTGATCGGTGCCAACATGTCGTTCCGGCTTGACGTCATCCGTACCGTGGGCGGTTTCAACCACTCCTTGGGCCGTCAGGGTTCCACTCCCTTGGGCTGCGAGGAAACCGAGATCTGCATTAGGTCGACGATGGGTGCCCCCGGATGCCGCATCGTTTACGAGCCGGCAGCGCTGGTACGCCACCATGTGCCCGCCAACAGGGGAACCGTGCGTTACATGCTTTCGCGGTCCTGGTCGGAGGGCATTTCGAAAGCCCAGGTCAGCCACGTCGTCGGGCACAAGCGGGCCCTCGGCCCCGAGCGCCGGTACGTGCGCAGCATCCTGCCCCGGGCCGTCTTCTCGGCGGTGTATGACTGGACCCGCGGTGATCCAGCCGGACTCGGCCGGGCAGCCGCCTACGTCGCCGTCGTGGGGTGTACGGCGGCCGGCTACCTCCGCGGACGCCAGCTGGCGCACGTGCCTGGACGCCCCTTGAGCCAGCCGGTACTGGCCGGCGTCAGCCCGTGGCGGGAAGTCAAGTGACCGCGGTCTCTGTGCACCATCCCGTCGCCACCGGTCCACCAACCACCCGCCGCAATGACACCGCGGACACCGTCCGCCCGGGCGACACGACCTATCCCAGCACAACGATCCAAGCGACACCATTTAGTTAGGGGACGACTATGCGCACCAGAGAGACTAAGGCATTGAATTTCGACATCCACGGCCGGCTCACCATCCGGGTGGATGCACAGGCGCCGGCAGCACACCAGCTCCGGACCATGCTGGCGTGTTTCGCCACTGACACCGAACGGCCGGCCGACATCGTGGTCGACGACCGGCCGGAGCCAATGCCGGATGCGGGCCTGCTGGAGCACGAGCTGGCGTACACGGACACCAGCGTGCGCTTCAACGCAGATCGGGTCCAGGTGGTCCGGGACGCCGACCAGTGGCGCGTCCACGGATCGGGCGAGCTGTTGACGTCCGTGGTTCCCGTGCTCGACGCGGCCATGATCGCCCGGGGCGCTGCCATGATCCATGCTGCAACAATGGCCTACCGGGGCCACGCGATCGCGCTTCCCGCGGCCGGAGGGACCGGTAAGACGAGCACCGCCGCCAAGCTGATGCGGCGCGAGGGCTGGTCCTTCATGGGTGATGACTGGGCCTTCCTCGCCGAGGATGCCACCCTGCTCGGCTACGCGAAGCCGATGTTCATCAAGCCGCACCACCGGAACATCTACCCGCACTTGTTCGAAGGCGTCCGCAAGCCCCTCGTCCCCCCACGGTTCTCCCAGAGCGTAGGCCGCCTCACCACTGTGGTCCATCCATACGTCATCCGTTATCCGCGGCTCGCGGACTTCTCCCGCCGGTGGTCGCCGGAGCACCGCATGGTTGACGCGGCCACTGCGTTCCCCGGGCGTGAAGTGACCACCACGGCCCCGCTCGCCGCCGCCATCTACGTTGAGCGCTTTGAGGGTACCAAGACCCGGATTCTCGAGCGGACCACCGATTGGATGGTGGACCGTATGATCGGCAACTTCCACATCGAGATGGCGGGCTTCTCGCAGCAGGTTGTCACCGGCCTGGCGGCCACGTCGGTCGTCCCGTGGCGCGAGCACTTCGCGGCGAAGGGGCTCGTACTGAACAAGGCGCTCGACGGACGTCCCTGCCACCTGCTGCAGGTGCCTTCCGCGTACTCCGCGGACGAGGCGTCGGACGACATCGTCCGGCACCTTGAGGAACTGCTGCCATCGGTCCTGGACGACCAGGCCTGAGGGGTGGGACATCATGACCCACAGTCCTGCAGACGTTACTGCCGTCGTTCCGGCCCGCAACGCTGAAAACCTGCTCCCGGGATGCCTGGAGGCCCTTCGCCAACAAGGCGTTGCTGAGATCATTGTGGTGGACGGATTGTCCACCGACCGCACCGTCGAGCTCGCGCTCGCCGCCGGTGCCAGGGTCCTCAGTGACGAGGGCCGCGGCCTGCCTTGGGCCCGGACACTCGGTGTGCGGAGCAGCAATACCCCGTGGGTCCTGCTTGTGGATGCCGACGTTGTGTTCGGCCCCAGGGGAGTGGCTGACCTGCTGACAGAGCTGGTGGAAGACGGTCACGATGCCCTCCAGGCCGGCCTGGAAAGTGTTGCCGGACCGGGCTACTGGGGGCAGGCGCTGGCACATCACCACCGCACCGGCCGCAGCCGCAACTGGTTCGGACTCGTGGCGACGATCGTCAACCGGGACCTGATGCTGGGCCTGGGCTTTGACGACTCGTTCAAGTCGGGGGAGGACATCGAACTGCGTTGGCGGATGCGGCAGTCCGGGCTGCGAACGGCGGTGTCACGCCGCGTCTTCGTCGAACATCGATTCGCCGCAGACGACTTCGACTTCGCGCTCGACCAGTTCCTCATGGATGGAACCGGACTGGGACGGATGATCCGCAAACACGGCTGGCGCGGCGCGAGGTTGGCGCTGCTGCCTGCAGCCGCGGCGGTCCGGGGCAGCGCCTTGAGCCTCGCCGCGGGCCAACCCCGTTGGCTTCGCTACTACATCGCCTTCTGCTGGTACAACTACACGGGTTTGGTCAAGGGTTTCGCATCGTGACTACAGTGAGGGGGAAATCCGCCGTGGACGGCCCGCCCGTCCGGCACTCCGCACTGCGCAGCTCAATAGGCCTCATCATTGCCAAAGGTGCCCAGACCGGCTCGGGTTTCGCTTTCTGGGTGGTGGCCGCGCATGCGGCCTCCACCCGTGAGGTCGGGCTCACCACGGCCGCCGTCTCGGCAGTTTTGATCTGCGCGCAGCTCGCGGTGCTGGGCGCCGGGTCGGCCGTTATCGTCTCGGTGGGGCGGGGGGAACCGCCCGCTCGGGTGCTGGACGCGGCGTTCGCCATCGTCGGGGTAGCCAGCACGGTGCTGGCCCTCGGGTACCTCATCCTGCAGCTGACCGCAGCCCCGGACACGGCCTCGACATCGGTTCTCTTCTGGCTGATGTTCCTCGTAGCCGCCGTCACCGGAACAATGGGCACCGTGCTGGACCAGGCGCTTGTGGCACTGGGCCGCGGCGCCAGCGCGACCTTGAGGTACACGATGGGTGGCGGTGTTTCACTCGCGGCCGCAGCACTCGTGGCCTTGCTGGCGCGCCCCGCAGCGTCAGACCTGCTGATGGCCTGCTGGACCCTCGGAACCGCCGTGACATGCATCGTGGGCGTGATCCAGTTGCGACGACTTGTGGGCTACCGGCTGCGGCCATCCTTGCACCCGGCACGCGGCCGTCCGCTGCTGATGCTGGGTATCCCGAACCAGCTCCTCACCCTCACCGAGCGTGCCCCCGGTCTGGTGCTGCCGCTCCTGCTTGCGCATATGGTGTCGCCAGAGGCCGCTGCTTACTGGTACCCCGCCTGGATGATGGCGTGGGCAGCCTACACCGCTCCGATGCTGATGGGCATCGTTCAGTTCTCCGAGGGGGTCCGGGAACCTGGCCGCCTGGTGTCCACCACGTGGGCAACTCTCCGATGGTCGCTCGCCATAGGAGGGCTGGGCTCCGTCGTCCTTATCGTCTTCGCCCGCCCCCTGCTCCATTTGCTCGGAGACCGGTACGCCGACGCGTCAGCCGGCGCCCTGCGGTGGTTGGCGGCCGGCGTGGTGGCCTACGCGGTACTGCAGGCCTATAACGCGGTGTGCCGGGCCCGGGGCCATTATGCGGAGGCCATCACGGTGGGCGTGGTGCTCGCCGCGGCCCTCTGCATCTCAGCATTGTCGGCCGCCGGAAGCGGCCCCAGCGCCATGGCCCTTACCTGGCTGGTGGTGCTCTCTGTCGGAGCCCTGGCGGTCGGCCTTCGGCTGATCGCAGTCCTCCGGCGCGTCAAACAGGAGGTACGATGACCAGCACGCTTGATACACCCAGCCGCATGGACCTGCGCTGGAAACCGCGCGACCTGTGGTGTGCCCTCGCCGGCGCGGTTTCGCTGGCGCTTGTGGTGTGGGCCGCTTCCACCGTGGCACTGCCCGTGACCAGCGACCTGGGGCTCGTCGCCGCCCTGCCCTTCCCCTTCTGGGCCGGCGTCCTGATTCTTAATGCCGCCTTCTTCGTGGCGCTGCGGGGGGACACCGAGGGCCCGGCGAGCCGCCCGGTAATGATATGGCTCGTCGCGGTGCTCGTGCTCGTGCTCTTCGGGACCGCAGCCTTCGTGACAGACGTACCGCGCGGGGAGGTCGCGTTCCGGCATCTCGGCATCGCCAACGCACTCTCGGGCATGCAACAGATCGATCCGAACATCGACGCGTACTTCAACTGGCCCGGTTTCTTCGCCCTGCTGGCAACGGTCCTCGGGGCAACGGGGCTCGACCCGGTGACCCTGGCCCTGTGGGCTCCAGTGCTCAACGTGAGTCTATGGCTCGTTGCCATCGCGGTGCTCACCGGCTACCTGACCCGGGATCCGCGACGGCGTTGGTTGGTGCTCTGGCTCTTCTGCCTCGGCAACTGGCAGGACCAGGACTACCTGTCGCCTCAAGCCTTCGGTTTCTTCCTGTACCTCGTTGTGCTTGCGATGGTTCTCGGTCCGCTCGCGGCGAAGCCCGCCACGTTCCACGGCTTCCGGCCCGCTGGCCTGGGGCAATGGTGGCGGGAACGGACGCCGGCCGAGCCCCGGACCGGATTCCGGCTGGCCGCCCTCGTGGTGACCCTCCTGCTCATTCCGGTCATCACCGCCAGCCATCAGCTCACGCCGTTCATGTTGCTCCTCGTGATCACCGTCCTCACCCTGAGCGGGCGGGTATGGCCGGGCCGGCTTCCCCTGATCGCCGGCCTTGTGCTGGTCCTTTGGCTCCTCTATCCAGCGAGTACGTACCTGGCCGGGCACCCGCTCCTGGAGAACTCAGGGCTGCAAATAGCGGCCGAGGCCAACGTCGTGGACCGCGTGAACGGGACAGCCGGGCACCTGCTCGTGGTGCAGCTCCGGGTGGGCCTCACCGTCCTGCTGTGGGCGCTCGCCGCCCTTGGCGCAGTGCTCGAATGGCGCAAGCGGCGCCTCGACCTCCGGATAGTCCTCCTCGCCGCCACCCCGCTGCTGCTCTTCCCCGCACAGGCGTACGGCGGTGAAATGCTCATCCGTGTCTCGCTGTTCGCATTGCCCTTCGTAGCCCTCCTGGCGTCATCGGTGCTGCTGCCGGGAGACGGCAGCGTCCGACCGTCCGCCCGCGCCGTGGGTGCTCTTGTGCTCACCTGTTTCCTGCTGGCCGTGCTGACCGTGACCGGCCGGTTCGGAAACGCACAGTATGACGTCTTCACCCGCAGTGAGATTGACGCAGTGGCCGCCGCGGAGCAGTTGGCGCCCCCCGGCTCCTCGGTCATCTCGGCTGCCCACCCGACGCCGTGGCGCAGCCAGTCCTACCTCGAACACCGTTACCGGACCATGGATGATCTGTGCCGGGAGGACCTGTCGCCTCAGACATGCGGTCCCATCGTCTATAACTACGCCCGGCACAACCCCGGCGGCGCCCACTTGATCTTTATGCGCTCCACGGAGGCAAGCGTCGTCCTCCAGGGCGACAACAGCCCGGGCGAATTCACCGAACTCGAGGAGTGGATCAGTATGCAGAATGGCGTGCAACTGGCATTCAGCAACACCGACGCGCGCGTCTACCGGGTGGCGCCATGAGTGCCATGACTTTAGCCAAGCGGCCCACCATCATGCTCGGCCTCGCCGCCGTCGTACTGGCGCTCCTCACGCTTGTGGGGCTGCCGACACCACTGCAAACGGTCGCCGCGGTGGCTGTCCTTATCCTGCTGCCGGGGCGGGCACTGGCCCAGCTGACGCCGGTTACCGACTTGGCGCTCGGAACGCTGCTCGTCCTGGCGCTCGGCCTGGCCACGCTCACCGCGGTGTCTACAGCGATGTTCTACCTTGCCGTGTGGTCCTGGCAGGCGTGCGTCATCTCGATGGGTGTCATCACCATCCTTGCGTGCATTGCACGCGCACGGCAGGAGGCTGCGTCATGATTGAACTGGCAGGACTGGTGGTGGCTGCTGCCCTGCTCGCCACCCTTGTCACCCTCGAGGTCCGGCACGCCGGACCGGACCCGCTGCAAACCCCCCGCCCGAGGTTCCTCGGGCGGGCAGTGAGCCAGGCGGCCGTCGCCGTCATGTGGCTGGTATGCCTGTTCCTCGTCCTGCCACGCCTGCTGGAACTACTGACGTGAACCGCTCGGCGCGGTGGTGGCTCCTCAGCGACCTCCACCTCGGCGTGGGGGACGAGGACCCCAGGCGCCCCGGCAAAGTGCTGCCCGATTTCCTCCGCCGCGAGGTGCTCCAGGCGTCAGGTCCGCAGCAGCACATCGTATTCGTCGGTGACACCTTCGAATTGGCAGGGCTCACCGAAGACGAGAGCCTGGCCCGCCTTGAATCCATCCTGGCGCGCCACCCTGAGATTCAGGACGCGCTGGAAGGGTGCGCGGCGCGCGGCGTTCAACTGCACTTCGTGTGCGGGAACCACGACGTGGAGCTGGCCCGGCCCTCGGTGGCCGCCCGGCTGTCATCGCTGCTGTCACCCGTCGAACCCGCCCAGGTCCGGGTGCACCCATGGTTCCTGCACGTACCCCGTGTCCTCTTGGCCGAGCACGGGCACCAGCACCATGCGCTGCACCGTATCCCCGAGCTGCTGCGGACCGCGGTCAGCGGTACCGACGAACTGGACCTGCCACCGCTGGCCGCCTGGCACGCCCGGCCATCGAACTCGCGCCTCAGCCGTGCCGGGGCCGTTGCCCGGGCCTTCCTGGCATCCGAACGGGCAGAACGGCGCGTCCAACAGCTCGCCTACGGCGAGCTGTTGGAGGCTGAAGCCCTTCGGCTGGAGCTCGGCGGGGCCGCCGTTCGGGATCTCGCACGCCTGTCCCGCTTCCGGACGATGTCGGTGCTCCCGCGCACCGCCACCCGCATGGTCCTCGCTGCAGCCGGCCGCAGCATCGCCAGCGAGGAAGCTCCTGCTGCTGCCGGCCAGGTGGCACGCACCCTTGAGACGCATGGATCAGCAGTGGCCTGGTACGTCTCGGGCCACACCCACCGGGCCCTTGAGGCTACGCTCGAGGGCGGCGCCACCCGGTACGTCAACACCGGTACATGGTGTTCGGATGTCCGCGGCCGCGGACCTGACCAGTCGGACCGCCGGACTTTTCCGTATGCTGTGGTCGACGTCGGCCTGGACGGCGCCACCGGCGGCGGGCTGCAGTATTGGCGTCCGGATGCCGGCTAAGTCCGGTTCACTTCCGCCCCATGCAGGCGGGCTGCGGCCCGTGCGTCCTAGCCCTTCTCCCAGATAGCAACCCAGTCAACGTACAGATGGCCGCTGGTTTCAGGGGCCGGGCATACAGGCAGGCACGATTCAGTCTGCAGGATGTAGTGCATGGGCGTGTCAGGAGTCGATGTCGCGCTGATGCCGATTGACCTGCCATCAAGAAAAAACTCAACCCGTCCGGGGTTCCACTCGATGGTGGCAGTGTGCCAGGAGCTGAATGTTGCCGTGGTGTGGAACATGTCAATGAGCTCGCCCTCAGCGCTGCCAGTAGCGTGCATGGCAGCGAAAATCGATGACGCTAAATCTCCTTCGGGGAAGTCGATCTCGCCATCCTCCGGCCACTGCTTGCTGTCGGGCCAGAGCAACCAGGCTGTTTTGTATCCCGGCAGTGGATCGGCCTTAAACCGTACAGAGTAGCGTCCGTAGAGTTGGCTGTTGTAGGGGCGCCCGCTGGTCTCGCTGAACTTGGGCGACGGCGCTGCGCCCATTGATGTGCCGTTTTCGGAGTGCAGATACATGTCCAGGACGCCGTCTTTGACGCTGAGGACCTTGGACGGGAAATACCCGGACTTCGCCTCATTCAGCTGGGCCGCTGTATCCGGCGTGCCGTCAGCATAATTTTCGCTCCAATTCGCGCCGTACTTCCCGCCTGGGAATTCGCCAACAGGGACATTTCCGTTGACAAAATCCTCGGCAAAGACCTGCTTCCAACCGGGCAGGTTTCCGATAGGCATGGCTTCTCCGCTGGGCGGATTGGCTGCCAGGGCGGGAGAACCAGGGGCCTCTCCCGCTCTGGTGCTTTGGACCGGTGATGAATCGGAAACGAAACTCAGCGCGCCAAAGGCCAGAACCGACAACACGACCGTCAGCACGACGGGGCGTACCTGCATGCGACGCCGGGATTTCTCCGCGCCGTCAGCCCGTGCAGGGGCCGCTTCGATGGTTCTGGTTCCGATCATTGCATTCAAGTGCCTCTGCGGGCCGGCGGCAAGATACAGGCACTGTACCGCAGTCATTACGGGGCGGGATATGCGCCCCGTAAGTGCGCGCTGCTCTCTCCGCGCCCACTACAGGAGTTTCTAACCCGCCGTTGCCTCCGCAGGGTCACCTGACTGCTTCTGCCACGGCCAGCGCCCGGTGATTTCAAGCTCGAGGGAAAAACTGAGGAATGTCCTGATCAGCACAATGATTGCCAGGACTCCCACGGTTTCGAAGGTGGGCGTGACGGCGACAGTGCGGATGATGTCCGCGGCAACCAAGAGCTCAAGCCCCAGCAGAATGGATCTGCCCAAGAGTTGGCGGTATAAGCGGTAGAAGCTCAGTTTCCCGGTGCCGGCAGGGAGCCTTCGCGGCTG
This sequence comes from Pseudarthrobacter sp. fls2-241-R2A-168, assembly GCF_030209335.1. Taxonomy (NCBI): domain Bacteria; kingdom Bacillati; phylum Actinomycetota; class Actinomycetes; order Micrococcales; family Micrococcaceae; genus Pseudarthrobacter; species Pseudarthrobacter sp. fls2-241-R2A-168. The sequence goes on along the minus strand of NZ_JARVSG010000010.1, from coordinate 105,130 downwards.
ATGACCCCGAAGCGCCAGAGGGATGGACACCAGGGCACCGATCACCATCACGGCTACGCCCGCGAAATCGACAACCTGCCCTGCAGCCTCAATAACTTCCCGAAAATCCATGTTCCCGCCTCACCCTGCCGAACGCCTGTCCGGACTCCTGCACCAACACCGGCACGGAACTCCCGCGCAGCCAGCCTAAACGCCGGGCCGCTGTCCGCGCCGGAACCCGGCCGCAGCGGAAGCTATGGGTGGCGCACGCCGTTCCCGGCCAGGATGTCCCTGTAGCCATCCCGGAAGGACGGAAAAGCGAAACCAAAGCCAGTGCCGCGAAGGAGGCTGTTGCTGCAGCGCTTGTTTCCAGCGCGGGCAGGTCCGGCGTCACCCACGGGCGGCTCCGTCACGACCAGTTCGCCGGCAAGGAACCGGAGTACGGTGCCCAGGTCGGCCGGATCATCGTCCACACCAACATAGACGGGGGCCGGTTCAGCAGTCATGGTGGCCAGATGGACAATCGCTGCGGCTGCGTCATCACGGTGGATGCGGTTGGTGTACCGGATGTCCTGGGGGACGACGGCGGAACCGCTGCGCACCTGGTCGATCAGCCTGGTCCGGCCCGGCCCGTAAATGCCGCCCAGCCGCAGGGATACAGCGGCGGTTGATGTTCCGGCGAGCCGCTGCCGGAGAAGTTCCTCAGCCTCTACAAGGATCCGGCCGGAGAATCCGCCAGGAGCGGGCGGTGTTCCCTCGTCCACCCAGCCGCCGCCTGCATCGCCGTAAACCGCCGTGGACGAGACAAAAAGCACCCTGCCCGGCGTCACGCCGTCGCGCGTTAATGCGTCCAGGACGTTGCCGACTCCCTGCACGTACGCGGCCCGGTAGGCCGCTTCCGTTGCTGAATCTGCGGCTACGGAAATGACGACGGCGGCAGTGTCCGCCGGGACGGGCGGAAGGCTGGGCGCGCTCAAGTCAGCGGCAACACCTTCGATGGCGGCCGGCAGTTTCGAGGGGGAGCGGCGCCATCCCACCACGCGATGGCCCAGGGCAGCGAACCGCAGGCCCGCTTCGGTGCCCAGGTCGCCGCACCCGGCAAGGAGGATCGTCATGCGCTACGGTGCCTCAACCGGGAAGAATACGCGGGGATCCTGCAGGAGCGCCGGGTAGGTGAAGGCTGAGCGGTCGATGATCTCGGTCACCGTGAAGTTCCTGCCGAAGCGTCCGTCCTCCAGTGTGAGGGGCCTGCCCACCACCTGTCCCACGGCAAACTTGTGGCCGTGTTCGAAGGGGACAGCGACCGGCGTTTTCCCGGGAAGCGTGGAGAAGGCCTCCTCCTGCGCCAGGCGCTTGCGGGTGGGCTTCTTCTGCTGCGGCTTGGGGGCCGCCTTTCGCGGCTGCTTGGACGGGCGGCGGGAGCCGTCGTCGATGTAGACAGGGGAGTAGCCGTCATCTGGCTCTTCCAGGGCAGCCGCGGCAGCGGGAAAACCATGCACCGGGGGAAGCGCCACCGTGTCCAGGGCCTGGGGGTCGACGTCGTGATGCGGGGACCGGAGGATCCACAGAATGTCCCCCTCGGGTTCCTGCGGCAGGAACTCGTGCTTCGGCTCCGGCCAGAGGTAGTCCATGTCCGGAACCGCATCCTCAAACACCGAGGTGTAGAACTTGGGTTCCTTGCGCACCAGCTTGGAGCGGTGGCTGAGGTGGAAATCGGGGTCGCCAAGCCAGGGCGGCATCGGAATCTTCGCGGCGTAGTCCGGGTGGGCTGCCTGCGGCGCGAACTCGGTGATGTTCTCCCGCGTCTTATCCGGGTGCCCGCGCTTGGTCCATTCGTCCACCATCGCCAGCCCGTACATGGTCAGGGCCGGCACATACCCCATCCACATCCGGATTGCCGGGTGGGTCTGCCAGCCGTATCCGGGAATGACCAGGGCGCGCAATGTCTGGAGCGCTTCGACGCGCTGTTTGCCGAGCCGGGCGGTATCCAGGGCGGCGGCGCTCTGCCGGAAATCTGGGTACGGGAGGAAGGTTTGCATCCCTTCAGTCTGACGGCAGCCTGCGGATGTGCCAATTGCAGTGCCGGGCGCCACACGCAGAGCGGCAAAGTGTTCACATAGTGGACCTATGCATACAGCGCGGAGTCAAAACCACTAAGATCTCCGCAACACCCCACCATTTTGGAAGCCCACTCATGACATCAACACCTGAAAAAACAGCCGGAATCCCCCACTCCTTCGCGCCCCGCTACGGGCAGATGCTGAGTCCGGAAGCTAAGGGCATCCTGGTCCTTGACGAATTTACCCTAGACCCTGAGATCGCGCGGAAGGACCAGCACCGTTTCCGCGACGGCATCGCCGCCGTCGCCCGGACGGTCCGCCGTATCGCAGCCCTTCGGGTGATCATCGCGATCGTGGCCATCGGCAATCTTCCGCTGTTCCTGCTCTCCAGCGGGTGGTGGATATACGGCGTTTCCCTCGCCCTCGTGGTCGCTGTGCACACCGCCGTCACGCTGTTGAACCGGCACGAGCCGCGCCTTAAGCAGCAGTCGGCGCTGGAGCTGCACATGCACCGGGAGAAGAGCGCCAATTACCGCAAGGTCCGCGACGCCGTGAAGTACATGATCGACACCCCCAGCCGCATGAACGAGCACCTCTACCTGGAGCTCCTGGCGGTCAAGCGGGTCGCCCTCAACCTGGCCCACGGCACCGTTGCCCTGCTGGACACCAGCGACGAGTCCGCCTGGAAGGTGCGGATCGTCCGCGAAATTCCAGCCCGCAGCTAAGGCTTCTGCCTTCCGCGGCACTTAAAAAGTACGACGCCGGCGCGCCCCTTCTGGGGGCACGCCGGCGTCGTTTCTGGTCAACGGAATTTGTCTATCGCCGACCTGTATTGGGAGACCGTACCGGCCTCACTCACTACCGCGCCGTCAATCAGGCGGCAGCGGTTCATGCGGGAAGCTGGATGACCTGTCCCTCGAAGACGAGGTTCGGATCGGAAATGGTGTCCAGGTTGGCGTCGGCAAGCTGCTGCCAGCCGCCGTTGATGCCCAGCTTCCCGGCCACGATGCTCAAGGTGTCACCGGCCTGCAGTGTGTACGTCTCGCCGCTCAGGGCAACTGCTTTCACGTGCTTGGCAGCCGGAGCCGTGGCAGGGGCCACCTGGACGGGTGCGGCCTGCACCGGTGCGGCCTGCACCGGTGCGGCCTGGACGGGTGCCGCCTGAACTGGAACGCTCTGCACCGGCGCGCTCTGCTGAACCGCCCCGGTAGCTCCGCCGCTCAGGCCAAGCTGTGCTGCGCAGGAGGGCCAGGCTCCCCAGCCCTGTGCAGCCTGGACCTGCTCGGCCACGGCAATCTGCTGCTCACGGCTGGCGTCTGCGGCCGAACCACTGCCGCCGTAGGCTGCCCAGGTGCTCGGGGTGAACTGGAGGCCGCCGCTGAAGCCGTTGCCGGTGTTGATGGCCCAGTTGCCGCCGCTCTCGCACTGTGCCAGTGCGTCCCAGGTGGAGGTGCTGGTAGCGGCGTTTGCCGCGGTTGCCGAAAGTGCGAGACCTGCGGCCGAAATGGCGGCCACGGTGGCTCCACGGCGTGCGGCAGTACGGAATCTGGTGTTGTTCATGATGGTTATGCTCCTGAAGGCCACCGGCGCTGGTTCCGTCCCCGGAGATCATCGCGCCACTGCCCGCCCCTGACGAATAGAGGTCAATTTCGGTGGCTGCCTGCTGGGCAGTTCTGGTGGAGGCAGCACCTGGCATTCATGTCGCCCGCTGGCCGGGCATGTGTTTCACGCTAGGACATACCAGGTGCGTTATCAAACTGAGATCTTGTCTGGGCGAAGGCTGGTGGTTTCCTGAATGCGCTTCCAACCAGCGAGGCGTGAATCCGGCGGGGGCACTATCCTGACCGGATGGATAACTTTGCGGGCGGTAGTGCCGTGGCCGAAACCGAACCCGAAACAGCTGAACCGGACGTCTCCGCCAGGCCCCTTCCCGTGGCCGAATTGCACCTTCATATCGAGGGCACCCTCCAGCCGGAGCTGATCTTTGCGCTGGCCGAGCGGAACGGCATCACGCTGCCGTATTCGGGTTTGGATGAGCTGCAGGCACGGTATGAGTTCACCGACCTGCAGTCCTTCCTGGACCTCTACTACGCCAACATGGCGGTCCTGCAGACGGAACAGGACTTCGCGGACATGACCCGTGCATACCTGGAACGCGCGGCTGCTGCCGGTGTGAGGCACGCCGAGATCATGATGGACCCGCAGGCCCACACCTCACGCGGCATTCCGCTGGAGACCTGCGTCAACGGCGTCGCCTCAGTCCTGGCAACATCCCAGGAAGAGTTCGGGATCTCCACCCTGCTGATCGCAGCATTCCTGCGCGATCTTTCCGAAGAGTCGGCGCTGGAAGTCTTCGACGGCCTGATGGCGATGAACGCCCCCATCGGGGCGGTGGGGCTGGACTCAGCGGAGGTGGGCAATCCGCCGTCGAAATTCGAGCGGCTCTACGCCAAAGCCCGGGAAGCCGGCCTGCGGCTCACCGCGCACGCAGGCGAGGAGGGGCCGCCGTCGTACATCGTTGAAGCCTTGGACCTCCTGGGCGTGGAGCGGATCGATCATGGCATTCGCTGCATGGAAGATCCCGACCTGGTGGAGCGGCTCGTGGACGCGCGGATCCCGCTGACAGTCTGCCCGTTGTCCAACGTGCGGCTTCGTGCGGTGGACACGCTGGCTGACCACCCGCTGCCCGCCATGCTCGCCGCGGGCCTGAATGTCTCCGTCAACTCGGATGACCCCGCCTACTTCGGCGGCTACGTGGATGACAACTTCAGCCAACTGGACGCGGTGTTCGAACTCTCCGATTTCGACAAAGCCCGGCTCGCGGCAAATTCCATCCATTCGTCGTTTGCCTCGGAGGAACGGAAGTCCGAACTGCTGGCCGAGCTGAACGGCCTCGAAGCGCCGCAGTGACGCCGCCTGTGTCCCAAACAACAACCGCGCCGACTTGCCGCTAAACTTGGTGCCGCAGGCGTGTCCGGAGGGGTGCAGGGCGGAACCTGTGGAATCACTCCGGGGTTATGCAGCCAGCCCTACACCCGATACTCCAGACTCACTTGCGGGAATCTCCGCTTCATAGTCGGTCACGACACGCAGAGTTAACCAATTCAAGTCGCGCGATGTAACGGGCAGTTGGCAAGATGCCTAAGACCGATCGCTTTTATAAAAGGGGAACCATGGCCAAGTCCACCGCAGAAAACACCTTCCTTCGACTCAAGACCGTGCTGGATGTCCTGACCGAAGGCGTGTGGTCCGGTGATGCACTTAACGCGGGGCAGGTCCTCGCGGAGGCTACGGCACGCGTGCCGTTCAACGAGCATGAAGCCGAACTGCTCAGCGGCGGAATTCCCCGCGGGCACAAGACGCTGACTTCGGCCACGGCCAAGCTGGTCAAGGCAGGCTGGCTGGTCAAGGGCCGCTCCGGCTGGACCATCACCGAAGACGGCATGCGCGCCACGGTTGCCTACCCGGACCCCGTGTCCTTCGCCACCGCGCTCGACGCCGGCACTCCCGTTCCTGCCGACATCCCCGTTCCTGCGGCTCCCGCAGGATTCGTCCGCAAGACCACCGCTGTTGCTGAAATTCCGGCGCCGGCAGCCAAGACGGAAGCCAAGAAGACCACCCGGAAGACTCCCGCCAAGAAGGCCGCCGCGGCTGTAGGCAAGGCTGCCAAGGTGATCGAAGACGCCGTCGAGCCTGTGGTGAAGGCAGTGCGGAAGGGCAAGGCTCCGGCCAAGGCCGATGAGGCTGCCGCTGCTGCCGAACCGTTTGAGGGCCCGGATGTTGAGACGCTCCCGCAGCCTGAGGCAGTGGCTGTTGCAGGCGACTTCAACACCATCCTTGGTGCGCCCGAGAACTGGGCTCCGCAGTACGACGAAGCGCAGATGGAGTTCGACTTCCTGGATCAGCTCTGGAAGAAGACCGCTGAGCTGCCGGCCGGCCACTACACCTTCAAGATCGCCCTGAACCGGTCCTGGAACGAAAACTACGGCGCCTTCGGCACCTTCGATGGTCCCAACCACGAGCTGTACCACGACGGCGGCACGGTCACCATCCGCTACAACCACAGCACCCGCGACATCACCATCAACTAACCGCTCCGCCCTCCCAACCGGGTAGCGCCAAGTGTCGTTTTGAAGGTTCAAGGTTCAAAACGACACTTGCGGCTACTGACTTGGGAGGGGCGGTGCTGGCGGAGGGCAAGCACTATGGCGAGGCACGCAGGTTCACGGTCCGAAGAGCCTGATCCGTCCGACGCGGATGCCGGGGCGGTGCGGCTGACTGCCCGCGTTTTTGGCGTGGTGCAGGGTGTCGGGTTCCGCTACTGGACCATGGGCAAGGCAGAAGAGCTGGGCCTTAGCGGCGAGGTGAAGAACCTCGACGACGGTTCGGTCGGCCTGGTGGCCGAGGGGCCGCAGTGGAAGGTCCATGAACTCCGGGAATGGTTGAACTCGAACCGGACCCCCGGGAGGGTGGAACGGGTGGAGGACTCCATCACCGAAGCTGAGGGAACCTTTCGCGGCTTCAATGCCCGCTGACACCGAAAGGGATGTTTTCGATCACGGCGGGCTTCATCCCCTTGGGCTCAGCCCGATGAACGCGCCCAGCTCCTCCAGGGCTGCGGGCCGGTGCGGCATGTAGCTGGTGAGCTCCGGGGAGCGGATGATCACCGCCCGCCACTGGCCACGGGACACCGCCACGTTGATGCGGTTTCTGTTCAGCAGGAACTCGGCGCCTCGGGGTGCCTCGTTGACAGCTGAGCAGGCCATCGAGACAAGCACCACCGGCGCCTCCTGGCCCTGGAACTTGTCCACGGTCCCTACCCGGACGTCCGCCAGGCCATCCTCCTCAAGGGCCTTCCGGATGAGGTGGACCTGGGCGTTGTAGGCGGCAACAACCAGCAGGTCTTCCTGGCCTAGCGGACGGGACTCACTGTCCTGCCCGGGCGTCCACTTGAGCCCGAGGTGCCGGCGCGCCTGGCGAACCACCTCGGCCGCTTCCTCCTTGGACGCGGTGGCGTTGCCGGTGTGGTTGACGAAGACCGTTTCCACCCCGGGCTGCAGCTGTTCGAGCTGGCGCAGCGAGGCCGCCGGTGCAGCCTGGAGCTTTCCCTCGTAGCTGAGCTTTGAGACGGCGCGGCACAGCTCAGGGTGCATCCGCCAGCTGTCCGCGAGGAAGTAGCCAAGGTTGGCCGGCAGCGTGGCGTGGCCCGCGGCCAGCCACCCAAGGGCTGATTCGTCCACGGGCTCAGGGTGTGCCCCCTGCGTGACCTGCGGCAGCTGCTGGGGATCACCAAGGAGCAGGAGCCGCTTCGCCGCGCGGGAAACAGCCAGGGTGTTGGCCAGCGAGAACTGCCCGGCCTCGTCGATGACCAGCAGGTCCAGTGCACCGGCCGGTACCTCCTTGCCCGTCATGGTCCAGGCGGTGCCGCCCACCAGGCAGCCGCCTGGCGAGGACAGGAGCCGTGCAACGTCGCCTTCGGTGGTGGCAGGCCAGGGAACATCATGCGGGGACGCGAGCTTCTTCGCCACTACGGCCGGATCCACCCCGCCGGTAGCAATGGCACAGCAGAGCAGGTTCTCGACCACGTTGTGCGACTGGCCCACCACTCCGATCTTCCAACCCTCTTCAACCAGGCGGCCAATAACGTGTGCACCGACATACGTCTTTCCGGTGCCCGGAGGGCCCTGGACAGCCAGGTAGGAGCAGTCGAGGTCGCGGACAGACGCGGTGATCGCCGCGGCGTAATCGGCAGAACCATCAGGCCCGCGCGGGACGTCCACCGGCTGCCGGATAGTCCGGAATCGCGGGGGCTGTTTGCGCAGGATGTCCAGCCCCGGTTGTGCCGGCAGCGAAGGCACTGACGCTCCGACGCTGGCGGCGATTTCGGCGATGGCAGCTTCGATGCTGGACGTAGCGAGGGGCTGGTCCTCGGTCAGAGCAACGGGGATGTGCTGGTACGCGGCAACCTTGCCGGTTTCGCGCTCCGCGATGGTGATGACGGTGTGTTCGGGGTTGTCCGGGGCCGGTGAGATCGCGCTGATCCTGGTTCCGAAGGTAAACGCCCTGGCGCCCGGAGCGGCATCGGGATCTGCCATGCCATCCGGCGGCGGGGCGTCATAGAGCCGGCACCAGCTGGAACCAGCCCGGAAGTCCGATCCCTCGGTCATGGTGCCCTCCAATCGAAGGACCCGGGTCCGCATGCGCTCCCGCGGCTTGGCCAGCGCCCAGTCGGAAGTAACTTCTGCCGATGACACCACAAAGACATTCCGCTGGTCGGACCAGTTCTCGATGGGTGCTTCCACCCGGTCGAAGTGCTGCCACCAGAACTGCTTGCGTTCGCGGCGGTGGTAGCCGGTAGCCGCGGCAACCATGGCGATGGCGCGTTCATCATGGGTCCAGGGGCGGGTGTCCGGCAGCCCGGCCAAGTATTCGCGCAGCCGGCGCTCTTCGGGAGTTTCAGGAGTTCCGGCAGCCTCGTCCGGCACTTCCCTGCGTTCATCCACTTCAGTCCCAGCGGATGAACGAGTCAGCGCTTTCGAGGCTGCCGTGGACGCAGCTTCCGTCCCGGCTGGCCCGGCGATTTCCAGCAGCCAGTCGCGCAAATGGAGTGTGGACAGGCAGTCGTACCGGTTGTAGTCGGAGATGGACGCCAGGATTGTTGCCGCCTCCGCCTCGTTCCCCGCATCACGGGCCGCGCAGTATGCGGCGTAGGCAACTACGGAGGCACCGGCGTCCTTGACGTCCCCGGAACGGAGGTTGTCCCCCATGTACAGCGGTTCGAGCTTTTTGATGGAGTACGACGCTTCGGAAATGCGCAGTGATTGCCGCACCGTGGCGTAGAGGTCCACGAGCAGGCCTTCGCGGAGCCAGGCGTCAACGGTGTCCTCACCGGCCTGGTGCGCAAGGGAAAGGTTCCGCAGGGCTGTCTTTTCGTAGGCGGCGTAATGGTAGACGTGCATGTCCGGATACCGTGCGCGGCGTTCCTCTACATAGGCCAGGAAATCCAGGAAGGCCCGGCGTTCTTCGGATCGGGAGTGGGCCCAGAACGGGCGGAAAGCAGGATCACCGGAACTCCCGGCAACAGGTGCCTCGATCACCCCGAAGAGGTACTCGATGCCCCACGCTCCCGTGGCCGGGTCCTGCCACAGAGGATCGCCCTCGAAGTCGAAAAAGATGTCTCCCGGGCTGGGTGCGGGGAGCGCCCCGATGCGGTTCTCCGGCAGGACCGTGAATGACACTGTGTGCGGCTGGCCGTCTTTAGTGAACGTCCTGGACCCGGCGGCTGCATCCAGGCCCAGCTGCATCCGCGCCTGTGCCCGGAGCCGGACCACTGAGTTCTTCGCCTCGTCAGCAGGCATGGCCGCGAGCTGGTCGATGGTGGTGATGCCGGCGGCATGAAGCTTCCGGCGCTGCACCACAGACATCCCGGCCACCATCAGCAGGTCCCGATGCTCTTGCACCTGCTCGGAGCAATAGTCGCAGCGGCCGCAGTGCACGATCCCGGGCTGCTGCCACTGCACAGTGGTATCAGCGGCGCGGTGCTGCGCTGTCAGCTGGCGGAAGCGCCGGCGTCGTTCCCGGAACACAGGCAGCAGGTCCGGAAGGGAGTGACTGCTGCGAAGCCAGTCATCTCCCACACGGGTTCCGAGCACCAGGGTCACGGTGGGGGAGGGGTCCAGGCCCATCCCAAGGAGCTGGTCACCATACGCTGCCAGTTGCAGCAGGGCGCCCACTTTGGCATGCCTGGCCAGTTTCGTATCCCAGACTTCGTAACGCCCGGGAATGCCGGTGCCGGCGGCTTCATTGACGAGGAAGTCTGCGTAACCCAGGAATTCGCCATCGAAGAAGGTGGCCTGGAAAACGACGTCGGCACCGGAGCGCAGCGCGAGCTCCGTTTCCGCGTGCTTGGCCTGGAGCTCCCCGCGCAGGTTTTGCCCACGTTCGAGCGAGTACACCCCCGCACCGCGGCTCGCATCCCACTCGCCGTACTTCGCGATCAGGCTGGCAAGGACGGTCTGCTCGTGCTTGTCACCGAGTTCGCCGGCGCGGACCTGCATCTCATCCGCTGCGAATTCGGCCTTGGGGCAACGGCCCAGTTTTTCATCCAGGACCCGGAGCGTGCGGTACTCACACTCGCTGGCCGCCACCAGATCGCTGGCGGAAAACACCAGATCCGGCGGCGCACCGGCAGCTGCAGCTTCGAGCAAAAACACGGGGCCTCCCCATCGACAGCCGGGCTGTGATCATTAGCCTAAGGACGGTTCCCCTGGCCTTAGAACCAACCTAGCAAGGGGTACCGACAATCCGGTGCGGGACTGATGTTCCGGCAGCGGGCAAACCGCGACCAACCAGCAAGCGGACAGGTGTCAGCTCCCGTGGGCCGCCGCCCGGACCTGTGCCTTGTCGTGCTCCGCGTGCGCGCTGCGCAGCAGGTTCATGAACTCGGTCTCGTTGCGGACGAGCTTTTTGTACTTCTCCGGCAGCTTTCGGATCTGGTCCTCCTCGCGGCACATGGCAGCGAAGATTTTGTCCCGTTCGGCCATGTCCGTCTCGTAGTTCAGGTCCAAATACTCGTTGGCATGCCGCTTGGCACCGGAGACGGCGTTCTTGGCCTTGCCCTTGGAGCTGAAAACGGAGGCCAGGATGGTCAGCAGCAGCACACCAAGGATGACGCCGAGGGAGACCTCCGTGCTGACCTCCACTACATTTACATGCTGGCCGTCATTGATGAACGGCAGGGTGTTCTCGTGCAGGGCGTGAAGGATCAGCTTCACACCGATGAAGCCCAGGATGACGGCCAGGCCGTACGAGAGGAAGATCAGCCGGTCCAGCAGTCCGTCGATCAGGAAGAACAACTGGCGCAGGCCCATCAGGGAGAAGGCCGTGGCGGTGAAGACGATGTAGACGTTCTGCGTGAGGCCGAAGATCGCAGGGATGGAGTCCAGCGCGAAAAGAAGGTCCGTGCCGCCAAGGGCCACCATCACCAGGAGCATCGGGGTGAGGACGCGCTTGCCGTTTTCAATGGTGAAGAGCTTGTCTCCGTCGTAGTGTTGCGATGCCGGGAGGAACTTCTTGGCGAGCCGCACCACCAGCCCGTCCGTGTCCTCGTCGTCATGGTTTTCGGGCCGCAGCAGGTTTCCGGCGGTGATCAGGAGGATCAGGCCGAAGATATAGAACACCCAGGCAAACCGGTTGATCAAGGTGGCGCCGACGAAAATAAAGGCCGTGCGGGCGATCAGGGAGAAGACGATGCCGAACAGGAGTACCTTCTGCTGGTGAGCCCGCGGCACCTTAAAACTGGCCATGATGATGAGGAACACAAAGAGGTTGTCAACCGAGAGCGCTTCTTCCGTGACGTAGCCGGCGAAGTACTCGGTGCCCATCGTTGGCCCGCCGAACAGCAGCACGCCCAGCCCGAAAAGCAGTGCGATGCCGACGTAAATCGCGGACCAGGTGGCTGATTCCTTCAGTGAGGGTGTGTGGGCCTTCCGCACGTGGAAAAAGAAATCGAAAGCCAGCAGGCCAACGATCCCTGCGATGGTCAGCGTCCAGACATAAGAAGGTACTTCCACGCGGCGGCCCTTTCGTCGTCAGTATCCTTCCAGCCTACCGAAAGCAGGCTTAGCTAAGCAGGGCGCAGGAGTTCATGCTCCACGACGGCGGTACGGGACAAAGTCTTGTACCCCTCCTGCTCGAACAGGACAGTAATAACGTCGTCCTCGTGCCGCATCACCAGCCCTTGACCCCACTCTTTATGGATGACGGCCGACTGCAGCGGGAACTGCTCGTCCGCACTCGGGGAGGCCTGCCCGGATGAGCCCTTCCCGGTAGAACCCTTTCCCATGGGGCCGGGCCCGCCGTCGTGCATGTCCTTCGAACCGGCGGCATCCGCTTGGGCGGCGGCTTCAGCGCAGGTATCGCAGTTGCCGCATGGCTCCGGCAGTTCCTCGCCGAAGTAGCCCAGCAGGAACTGTCGCCGGCAACTGTCCGTTTCCGCATAGGCGCGCATCATGGTGAGCCGCGACTGGTCCACGCGCTGCCGGGCTTCGGCCAGTTCGACGGCGCGCTGCACCAGCGCGGGCAGTTTGGCTTTGGACGTGAGCCGGATGCCGCGCTTGCCTGTGGTGACTGCCCCCGCCTCCTCCAGCTGGTTGACCAGGCCGGTGACGCGGCGCACGGGAAACCCGGTCAGTTCAGCCACGGACGTCTTGGGAGCGGGCGCTTTCGCGGCCTTAAGGACCTTCAGTACGGCTTGCAGCCGGTCCGGGTCCGGGGAGTTGGTGCCGAAGAATTTCCGCAGGCCGAGGTCCTCGGCGCGGTAGTGCAATATGGCCGCGGCAGGCTCTCCGTCGCGCCCCGCCCGGCCGATCTCCTGGTAGTACGCGTCCAGCGACTCCGGAATGTCCGCATGCACCACAAACCGCACATTCGGTTTGTCTATGCCCATGCCAAAAGCGGTGGTGGCAACCACCACGTCCAGTTGGTCGTCGAGGAACAGCTCGTGGATCCGTTCCCGGTCGGCCGCCGAACGGCCAGCGTGATAGGCCTCCGCCCGCAGCCCCTCCTTGGCCAGCTTGGCCGCGTACTTCTCGGTGTCCTTGCGGGTAGCGGCGTACAGCAGGCCCTGCCCCTGGTCCCTGGCCAGAGCCGCGACCTGTTCCAGCACTGCCTTGCGTTTGCCCTTGTCCTCCTGGTGCCGGACCACATCGAGGCTGATGTTGGGCCGGTCGAAGCCATGGACCAGGACCAGCGGGTCCTCCATACGCAGGCGTTCAGCGATCTCGTCGCGCACCGGAGGGGATGCAGTGGCGGTCAGTGCTGCCACCGGCGGGTTGCCCAGGCGCTCACGGACGCTGCCGAGGTTGAGGTAGTCGGGGCGGAAATCGTGGCCCCAGGAGGACACGCAGTGGGCCTCGTCCACCACGAACATGGAAATCTCCAGCTCCGCTATCCGGTCCACGGTCTCCTGCTTGGCGAGCTGTTCGGGAGCGAGGAACAGGAAGGTAGCCCTGCCGTTCTCAACCGCCTGCCACGAGGCCTCCAATTCAGCATCACTACGGGAGGAATTGATCGCGACGGCGGCATCCGCCCCCAGATCCGCGGCCAGCCCGTCCAGCTGGTCTTCCTGCAGGGCAATGAGGGGTGAAACCACGACGGCGGGGCGTCCCGTCGTGTTTTTCAGGTGCAGTGCCGCGACCTGGTAGACAGCAGACTTGCCGTAGCCGGTGGGCATCACCGCCAGGACATCGCGGCCGGCTGCGAGGGCAGCCATTCCGGCCAGCTGGCCGTCGCGGAGGCGGGGCAGGGAGAAGGAAGAGGCCGCCAGGGCGGCGAGGGCACGATCGTCGGGCATAGGGAGCGGCTCCGCAACGGTGGATCCTGCGGCCGGTTGCTTCAGCCGAGATAACCAGCCTAGCGCGGCCGGGGGACGCCGTCGTCGGTGTTCCCGGCTATGTGGACAAGTCCGGCGCTCCCGTTGTACACATCCGGCGCCGGCATCCTTGACTTCCCGGCCACCTGTGAACAACTGTTGAAGGGAACCGGTCCCGTGGCAGGTGCACGGTATTTCGGGTCCGGGCGAAGCGAGGAGGATGCAGCGTGGTGCGCAAGAATCCGAAGGTCGAAGAGGCGGACGAGTCCGGGCTTGAGGTGAGCGGACACCCTAAAACCTGGGCCGCCGGAGTCCCCGGTGTCTATCACTCCATGAAACCTGCGCTGGAGCACATGGGCCTGGAGCGGTCCAGGAAAACCCTGCTGGCACTGAACCAGAAGGACGGCTTTGACTGCATGAGTTGTGCGTGGCCGGACCCGGGCCACCGCAAGACGTTCGAATTCTGTGAGAACGGCGCCAAGGCAGTCACCTGGGAGGCCACCCCGGTAGTGGTCGCCTCGGAGTTCTGGGCTGAGCACCCTGTCAGCGAGCTGCGGGAAAGGTCAGAGTACTGGCTGGGGATGCAGGGGCGCCTGACCGAACCCGTGTACAAACCGGCCGGCGAGGACCATTACCGGCCGGTGGGCTGGGACGAGGCGTTCGGCATCATCGCGGACAAGCTCAATTCCTTGCCAAGCCCTGACCAGGCAGCCTTCTACACCAGCGGCCGCACGTCCAACGAGGCAGCGTTCCTGTACCAGCTGTTCATCCGCGGATACGGCACCAACAACCTGCCGGACTGCTCCAACATGTGCCACGAATCCTCCGGCTGGGCCATGGGCCAGACCATCGGCGTGGGCAAAGCCACCGTCTCTTATAACGACTTCGAAAAAGCTGACCTGATCATCATCCTGGGACAGAACCCAGGGACCAACCATCCACGGATGCTCACGGCGCTGGAGGAAGCCAAGGACGCTGGCGCGCAGATCGTTGCCGTCAACCCGCTGCCGGAGGCGGGCCTGATGCGCTACAAGAATCCGCAGCGCGTGAAGGGCATCATCGGCCACGGCACGGACCTGGCCGACCAGTTTCTGCAGATCCGGCTCGGCGGGGACATGGCGCTGCTGCAGGCGGTCTCCAAGCGGATACTGGCCGCCGAAGCCGCGGCACCGGGCACCGTGCTGGACCATCAGTTCCTGGAGGAGCACTGCCAGGGCCTTGACGAGCTGAAGGCACACCTCGCCACCTTGGACGAAGCCACCGTCCTTGAGGCAACAGGGCTGCGTTCGGACGAAATCGACGAACTGGCGGACCGCTATCTACGGGCAGACAAAGTAATCATCACCTGGGCCATGGGCATCACCCAGCACAAAAAAGCCGTGGCCACCATCAAGGAGATCATCAACCTGCTGCTGCTTAGGGGCAACATCGGCAAACCCGGCGCCGGCGCCTCGCCCATCCGTGGACACAGCAACGTCCAGGGGGACCGCACCATGGGCATCTGGGAGCAGATGCCGCCGGCGTTCCTGGACGCGCTCGGTAAAGAGTTCAGCTTCGAACCGCCCCGGGAGCACGGAGCGGACGCTGTGGAGACAATCCGGCAGATGCGCGACGGCGGCATCAAGGTTTTTGTGGGGCTGGGCGGCAACTTCGTGGGCGCCATGTCGGACACCCATGCGGCTGAAGCGGCGATGGAGAGCACTGAACTGTCGGTCCAGATCTCCACCAAGCTCAACCACTCCCACGCCGTGACCGGCGCCGAGGCCCTGATCCTGCCCACGCTGGGGCGCACCGAGATCGACCGCCAGGAATCCGGCCCGCAGTTTGTTTCGGTGGAGGACACTGTTTGCGCGGTCCACGCCTCCCACGGAACCGTGGAGCCGGTGGCGCCGGGACTGCTCTCCGAAGTGGCGATCGTCAGCCGGCTGGCGCGCCGGGTTCTAGGCGACCGGATCGCCGCTGACTGGGCAGGCTTCGAAAAGAACTACGACCTCATCCGGGAGCACATCTCCCACGTGGTGGTGGGCTGCGAGGACTACAACCGGAAGATCAGGCAGGAAGGCGGCTTCATCCTGCCCAACGGGCCCCGGGACTCGCGCACCTTCAACACCCCCACGGGCAAGGCCGTTCTTACCGTCAATGAACTCGAACACGTGGAACGGCCGGCCGGCACCCTGATCCTGCAGAGCATGCGCTCGCACGACCAGTTCAACACCACCATCTACGGACATAACGACCGCTACCGGGGCATCAAGAAGGGCCGCGAGGTAGTGTTCGTGAACCCGGCAGACCTCACCGAACTGGGGCTGGAGGACGGGCAGCATGTGGACATCTGGGGCGTCTACCCGGACAACGCGGAGCGGGTCCTGCGGAACTACCGGGTGGTGTCCTACCCTACGGCCCGCGGGTGCGCCGCCGCCTACTACCCCGAGGCCAACGTCCTGGTCCCGCTGGAAAGCGTGGCCGAGGGCAGCCAGACGCCCGTGTCCAAGGCAGTGATCGTGAAGCTCGAGCCGGTTCTGGTCCTCGAAGAGGAGCCAACAGCTGCGGGATAGCGGTGGTTGAGTCTGTCGAAACGGCACTTCACCAGCCCGATTTCGACTGGCTCAATCACCGGGGGCTCACGACAGGCTCAAGCACTGGGCACAAGCGCAATCATGGGACCTTCACGACGGGCTCAATGACCCAGCCCTTATTGGGCAGTGTCCGCCCAGCCCTGGCTGGCGGGGCCGCCGTCGTGCCCGTCGTCGCAGAGGCCAAAGGCAACGCTGGCCGCCCGCTGCACCGCCGCACTGGAGGCTTCGCGCGACCCGGCACTGCCGGTGCCGGCTTCCAATCCGGCGGCGTAGCCCACCAGGAACGTGGTGACCGGGGCGGCGGGGTGGATGACGGAGTCCGCGGACTTGCGGGCCAGGTCCAGAAGCAGCTCGTTGTCCACCTTGAGGTCCAGGATCTGCAGCGCCTGGGCAAGCCTGTTGCTCCACTGGTCCAGCACTTGTGCTTCTTCGTCACTGACTGCCATGGTCTGCTCCTTCGTCAACTTTGCCGTGCGGGTGGCCGTTCCGGTGCTGACACTACAAGGCTTCACCACGGAAGTCACCGGGTGCCTGGAACGGAAATAAGGGTGGCCCCGGCCGGGTTAGGCTTGGCAAGGGCAGCAACACAACCGCATCGAAGGAGTCCCCTTGAGTGAGATCACCGTCCGCCACAACGCCGGCCGCGAGCGTTTCGAAATCCTGGACGCAGGCAGCGTGATCGGCAAGGCGGCGTACAAGGAGTACGACGGCGGCGGCTCACCGCAGCGGATTTTCTACCACACGGTGATCAACGAGGAATACGGCGGCCAGGGTCTGGCAGGCAAGCTCGCCACGGTGGCCCTGGACGAAACCGCCAGCGCGGAGATGGGCATCGTTCCGGTGTGCCCTTTCATCAAGAAGTTCCTCACCAAACACCCCGAATACTCGGACAGCTCTGTCCGCGTGGCACCGGCCCACCTGGAGTTCCTGGACTCTGCACTGGCGGCCCGCACCCGCTGACGGTCTTTGCACCCCCGCTTTCGGGGGTGCAAAGTCCACAAAGGGGTGCGGATTGAAGACATGGCCCCAATCCTTACAGCCAGCTCCCAACCTCGGATGATCTAATCGACACCGCATCACGTGCCCTGTGGGCCCGCAGGATGCGGATCGGTTTGTTCAGGTGGAAGAGGTAACCCGTATGCGGGACCAGGAGAGGCGTGCTGCAGCGCGGGATGTCGCTGCGCCCCGGCGGGACCGGAAGAAGCTTGCGCTGCTGTTCACGGCCGTGGCGCTGGTGATCGTGGCGATTTTTGTTCTGGCCGTAGTGCGGTCAGGACCCCTGGCCGCAACCGGCCCAGTCCCGGGGGCTGTTCCCGAAGCGCCGGTGGCCGTGGCCCCGGATTCCCTCGAGGACACCGTCCAGTCCATCCTCGACGAAAATCCGGCCTACCGGATCGGGCTGGCCATGGCCGACATCTCCGGCGACGCCGCACTCACCTTCGGCGACCAGGAGGACTTCACGGCCGCCAGCACCGCGAAGATCATCACAGCCGCCGCCTACTACCACTTGGTGGAAACCGGCGAAGCAAGCCTCGATGACCCACTGGGGGACTACGACGCCGCGTTCCAGCTCGAGGCGATGGTCAACGAGAGCAACAACGATTCCTGGCTGCTGCTGATGGATGCGGTGGGCTATCCGCGGCTGATCGACTACGCGTCCTCCATCGGCATCACCTACGACCCGGAGAAGAACCTCCTGACCCCTGCCGCGATGGCCCTGGTCCTGAAACAGCTATACGCCGGAGACCTGCTGAACCCGGACAACACCAAACAGTTGCTGGGCTACATGCAGGACACCAACAACGAGGAACTGATTCCCGCCGGCTCCCAGTCCGGCATCGAAGTGTTCCATAAATACGGCGAGTTCGACGGCGAACTCCACGACGCCGCAATCCTCGCCTACCGCGGCTCAACCTTTGTCCTGGTCATCTACACCGAGAACGAAGACGGCACCCAGGATGAAGGGCAGGCCAAGGTCATCAGGGACCTCACCGGCGTCGTGGAAAAGGCCCTGTTCCCGCCGGTGCAGGCGGGCAACAAGGCACCCTAGGGTCATCAAAGTCGCTAACGCCCGCACCGGTGGGTAAGACTGTTTCCGTGAGCAACAATCCCCGGACTGGCCTGGCGGTCGCCGGACTCAGCCTGGGCACGGCCCTGAACCCGCTGAACTCCTCGATGATCGCGGTGGCATTGGTGGTTCTCCGCGCTGACTTCGGCCTCGACGTCGCGGCCGTCACCTGGGTGGTCACCTCGTTCTACCTCGCCTCGGCGGCCGGACAGCCCGTGATGGGCAGGCTGGCGGACCGTTTCGGGCCACGGCGGATGTTTATGCTCGGCATGGCACTGGTCGCAGTCACCTGCGCGCTGGCGCCGCTCGCGCCGAACTTCGCCCTGCTGTGTGTGGCGCGGGCATTCATGGCGCTGGGTACGGCAACGGCGTATCCCAGCGCGGTGGTGATGGTGGGCGCCATAGCCCACCGGGCAAACGTTGACTCGGCCCGACCGCTGGGGCGGCTGCAAATGGCGAACACGTCGGCCGCCGCGGTGGGCCCGGTGGTCGGCGGCCTGCTGGTGAGCCTGGTGGGCTGGGAGGCGCTGTTCCTGATCAACGTGCCGCTCGCGCTGGCCGCGCTTCTGATCGTGCGGCAGGCTGCTCCAAGGGACGAGGCCCGGGAGCACGGCAGCGTGGCCGAGCTCGTTAGGGACTCGGACATTCCCGGCATCCTGGCTTTTGTCTCAGCCCTGCTGCTGGTGATGATGGCCGCGCTCAATGTGGCGCCGGGCTACCGCTGGTGGATGCTGGCGGCCGGTACCGTCACCGCGGCCCTGTTCGCCTGGCGGGAGCTGCGTTTCAACCGGCCGTTCCTGGACCTTAGGCTCCTTGGCCGGAACCGGCCGTTGATGCTGGTGTACCTCGGCTTCGCGGTGTTCAGCAGCGTGTACTACTTCGTGTTCTTCGGCCTGCCGCAGCTGCTGCAGGAGGCGGGGGGCTACGATCCCGGGGTTGTGGGCCTGCTGATGCTGCCGCTCGCCGCGATGTCCGTTGTGGCAACCCCGTGGGCGGTGAGGGCCATCGGAAGGTTCGGTGTGCGGCGGGTGCTGATTGCCGGCGTCGTCCTGCTGACGGCGGTTGCCGCCCTGATGTGGCTGCTCACCGGAACGCTCGTGATTCCGCTGGTGCTGGTCCTGACGGCGCTGATGGGCGTTCCTTACGGCACGGTCAGCATCGCCACCAACCAGGGTATGTTCGTCTCCACCCGGCCGCAGGAGCGTGGCGTTGCGGCGGGCATCTACCAGACCTGCCGGTACGTCGGCGCTATCACCGCCACGGTGATGATCGGCGTGTTCGCGGCTGGCGGCGTACACCAGGAAAACTGGGCGCGGATGGTCCTGGCCATGCTGGTCCTGTGTGTGGTGACGTTCGGTGTGTTCCTGCTGTGGAGGCAGCGGACGGACTAAGCGTCTCGAGAGCCTGGTTTATCGTGGAGGTATGGCTTCTCCAAAGGCGCAGCTTTACCTCGATATCACCGCAAAAGGCCTCTGCATCCTGGGCGTGGCGTTGATGATCTTCGGCCGGGGTGCATGGTTCTACGTTGGGGTGGCCATCGTTGTCCTCGGAGTATTGTTCATCGGCGGGTCGCTGATGGCCACCCGCAACCTGCGGCGCAGAGGGTGGGACGGCACGCGCCGAACGTGATGGTGCGGCCCCCGGCCGCCTCCCGCCGTCGTCCGTTCCTCAGCTGTTCAACGGCACTCAGGTGTACATCAGCGAACCCGGCGTGGTGAGTTTTTCGCCGGTTTCCAGCCAGGTTTTCAGGCCGGAGAGGATCATCGGCCACCCGCCGTAGAGCTGTTCGTTGGCGCCTTCGCGGAGGTCGCTGTGGGTGACGGTGAGGCGGCAGGAATCGCCCACGGGCTCGATGTCCCAGGTGACCTTCGAGGTTCCCTCGGCCTTGACGTCCTCGCCCCAGAGGGCGCGCATGGTCTGGACCAGCCGGCGCGGCGGGTCCACCTCAAGGTTCTCGCCTTCGCCCAGGGGAGCGCCGGCTTTGACGTTGTTCATGGTGAAGCTGCCGCCCGGTGTCCAGTCCGATTCGATGGTGTTCCCGAACTGGTACTTGCTGCGGATGTCGCTGTCCGTGATGGCTTCCCAGAGCCGCTCCGGCGTGGTCTTGATGTAGATCTCGAAGATTTTTTCCATGGGACTTTCCAATCTGGATTTGAGGTCGCTGAGGCCAGCGGCCCATGGTTCGGCGTACTTGCTCACCCAGCGGTCGTGGACGAGCCGGATGGGCACCGGATTCAGGAAATGCAGCTTTTCCCGCCCCCGGCGGCGGACCACCACGAGTCCGGCTTCTTCCAGGACCTTGAGGTGCTTGGCGATCCCGAAACGCGTCATGTCGAAGCGGCCCTCGAGGGCGCCGAGGGTCTGGCCGTCTTCCCGGAAAAGCTCGTCAAGCAGGTCCCGGCGGGTAGGGTCTGCGAGTGCCTTGAATACGGCATCCATAGGAACCATGATAGGTGACCATATGGTCACATATCAAGGGTTTTAGTTCCTGGAAGCCAGAGTCTGGTCCCGGTCCTGGAACACCTCGTCGCCGGGGCCGGTGAAGGCGCGCGAACGCTGGACGGCCTCGATCGAGCCGGTGAACAGTTGGGACTCCTGCGGGTCCGCCGGCGTTCGCGAGCCATCCCGGGCGGAGGTGCCCAGCCCCCGCAGTGGCTGCTGACGGCGCGGGGAGGCGCCGCCGTCGGACGCTGCCTCGGTCCAGCGCTGCTGGGGGAGTGCCTCCGGATGCCCCTGCTGGAGGAAGGTGACCATGGCCTCGCGAATGAGGCAGCGCAGGTCGAAGAGCGCGGCGCTGTCCGCGGCGCTGACCAGGATGCGGACGCGGACGAACCCGCCGGTTGCGTCGGTGATCTGCAGGACACCTACGCGCTCGTCCCACAGTTCCGTGCCCGCGAGCACGCTGCGCAGTTCGGCGCGCATGTCCTCCACGGGGGCGCGCCAGTCGAGGTCGAACTCCACGGTGCCCATTACCTCGGACTGGCGGCGGGTCCAGTTTTCGAACGGTGTGGTGGTGAAGTAGGTGGACGGCAGGATCAGCCGCCGGTCGTCCCAGATGTGGACCACCACATACGTCAGCGTGATCTCCTCGATCCGGCCCCACTCCTTCTGGACCACCACCACGTCATCCACGCGGATGGCATCCGTGAAAGCAAGCTGCATGCCCGCGAAGACGTTCACCAGCGAGGTCTGCGCGGCGAGGCCGGCCACGATCGAGATCACGCCGGCGGACGCCAGCAGCCCGGCGCCGAGGGCCTGGATGGCCGGGAACGTGAGCATCACCGAGCCCACGGCCAGGACCACCACCAGGGCAACGCCGATCCGCCGGGCCAGGATCATCTGCGTCCGGAGCCGCCGGGCACGCCGGTTGTCCGCAACGTCAACGCTGTACCGGCCGAGCACCACCGCTTCGATAATCAGCAGGACAGCCACGCCCAGCCAGGCGAGGGAGCCGATGAGGGCTATCAGCAGCAAATGGTCGACGCCGGGCAGCCAGTTTTCGCCCTCGGCCGTCAGCCCCAGCGCGGTGCGGACGCCGATGAGGCACAGCGCCAGCCGCAGAGGCTGGCGGGCCACCCGGGAGGTGGCCTGCAGTTCGGGGCGCTTGCGGTTGAGGCGCAGGACGAGCTTGCGCAGCAGCCAGGACAGGACCAGTCCGGCGGCCACTGCAAGCGTGACGGCAATAAACGGCATGGCGGGATTGAGTAGGTCGTGCATCCATTAAGCTCTACCAACTTCCCGCGGGGGGATCGAAATTGACGCCGGCCCCGGCGTGGTGCATGTGTTCCCGCTACCGGCCCCGTGACGGCGGGCCGGCAGGAGCAGGTGGATTTCCGGGCGCCATTGGCGGGTCTGCCTTGACATTGGCTTTCCCGCGCTCCGAAGAGTTCTCCCTTCCTGCCGGGGCGTGGTCCTGCGGAGGCAGCGCGGCCCGCGGGGATGCCGGCACGTCGGCCGGTTGTCTTCCCTGTTCGAACGGCGCGTCCAGCGGCGCGGAAGATTCGCCGGGCACGCGGTTCGGATTCGGCTCCCGTTGGAGCCCGTGCGGATCCGGAGCTTCAAACGGGGTCTCCTGGGGCGGCCCTGGGTTCGCCGGCAGCAGAGGGGCAGGGGCAGGAGAGCCTGGAAGGCCTGCCGCCGGTGGCGCGCCTGGAGGTGAGGGAACGACGGCGGGTGCCGGGCTGGGTGCCTCGGAAGGCAAAGGTGGTGCAGGCGCAGGGGGTGGCGGCGGTGCGAAGGACCGGACAATATCGCTGATGGTTCCTTCCGCCTGGCGGCGCAATGTGTCATTCCCGGCTGCCGCTCCGCCGGCGATGCCCAGCGAAGCCGCCACGGCCAGCGTGGTGAGGACAACGCGTTTTGTCTTCGGGTGCTTGCGGGTCCAGTCCTCAAGCCGGACCACATTCTCATCCTGCGGGGGCGCCTGAAGCTGCGGCCAACCCATGAGCGCTGCGAGCCCCGCCGATGGCTCCGGGACTGTGGCAGAGCGGAAGGCCCTCAGCTCGAGCAACATATTCCGCAGCTCCGCATCGTCGGGGAAGCCGCTCTCCGCGAGCAACGCATCCACGCTTCGCTCGTCGTCGACGCGGCGCTCGTCCTGCGCACGTGGGTTGGTGGTCATGACGCACCTTCTCTCAGTGAGGGACGGAGTTTCCTGAGCCGGCACAGCGCCCTGCGTTGCAGCTGCTTGATCGCGCCGGGAGATTTGCCCATAATTTCCGCCGTTGTCTCCAACGAAAGGTCGGCGATGATCCTCAGGGCGATAACCTCCTGCTGGTCCTGCTGCAGCGTCCCGAGGAGGGTTTTGACCGTTTCTGTGCCCTCTGCTGCCAGCAGTTGCTCCTCGGCCGAGGCACTGCAGCGCGGGTCAGCCTGTGCGTCGTAGTCCGTACATGCCGGAGCCTTGATGCGGCGGCGGTGCTCGTCCACATAACGGGCGTGGGCGATGGAAAAGACCAGGGACTTCGCTCCCTGCACCCCGCCGCTTACACCTTCAAGCTGCGCGTACAGGGATAGGAAAACCTCCTGGGTCATCCCTTCGGGGTCTTCCACATCCCGTGCACGAAGATAGTTGAGCACCGCGGGCGAGAACTCGCGGTACACAGCACAGAAGACGCCATCGTCAGCCTGACGTGGCGTCGCTGCCTCATCCGTGAGCCGTTGCATCCGCCCCCCTGCGGCAGAATGCCCCTGCGGGGCATCCAGTGGATGGGCCGCGCCAGGACGAAAAGCCCGTCCCGGCGCAGCTACCGCTCCTGCTGACAGGTTACCGCTGTCCGTGACCGGACTGCTTGTTCCCATTATTTGACTGGTTGCCCGCATTTCCCTTCTGGGCAGGTGCCTGGCCCTGGCCCTGCTGCACCACCTGTTCGTCACCGGAGCCTGGGGCCGGTGCTTCCGGAGCGTCTTCGTCTGCGTCATCCTCAGGGGCAGGAATAGTGTCGCAGTAGATGCTGATGTTGGTTTCCCCGCCCGCAGCATTCACGAGTGCTTGATAGGCGGTGGACTTGGCGCCAAGGCCTCCATGGGCGTACGCGTTGCAGAGGCCAACAGCTGCCGGGCCGGTGGCGTCAGGCCCCACCGGTGTGGATGCCGGCGGTGACTCAGGCTCCTCAGTTTCGGTGGGGGACGGGCTTGGTTCCGGCGACTCGGTTTCGGTTTCCGTGGGTGTCGGTTCCGGGGATTCCGTTTCGGTTTCCGTGGGAGTGGGCTCCGGGGATTCCGTTTCGGTTTCTGTCGGCGTGGGTTCCGGCGACTCAGTTTCTGTGGCGGTGGGGCTGGGCGACGGGGATTCCGTTTCCGCCACGAGTACCACCGGACCGCCGGGCTGCGAACCTGCCACAGCCGCAACACCCGTCCCGCCGACAGCCAGGGCGCCGGCGGCGAGCAGAGTTACGGCGAGTTTGTTGCTGGAAAAAGTGAAGTAGGACATGAGACCCTCCGTTGACGAATTTTATGGATTGCGTTCAACTGTGCGGTTTTCCCCCCCCGCACCTATTGGATCGAAATACGCGTCACAAAGGTTACGGGTTTGGCCAAAGTTTTTTGACAAATTTGTCATGTCGGCATTCTTGATGGGTGGGTCTGCCTGACGGAGGGCGGGCAGGCGGACCCTCGGTACTAAGATCGCCCGTATGAATTCCTCCTCCGAGCTCGTGGTGGCCGCGTGAGCGCGCCGCTCCGGGTGGCCGTGCCCGATCAGAAACTCGTGGATGCGCTCCAGGCGACCGCCGGCGTCGAACTTCTCCTCTGGGACCTTACCGGTCCCGCCCCGGAGGGCCGGATCGACCTGCTGGTGCCGCCCTACATGGGCAAGCCGGGGGCGCTGGCGGCCCTTGAGGGGGTGGACGTTGGGCTGGTCCAGAGCCAGTCCATCGGGTACGACGGCGTGGCGGATGTCCTGCCCGAGGGGTGCGTTTTCGCCAATGCGGCGGGGGTGCATGAGACGTCGACGGCGGAACTCGCCCTGGGCATGATGGTCGCCAGCCAGCGCGGCCTGGCCGATTTTGCCCGCAACCAGGCCAGCGGAATATGGGACAACAGCCAGCGGCCCAGCCTTGCGGACCGGCGGGTGCTGCTGGTGGGCTACGGGGGAGTGGGCAAGGCCATCGAGGCACGGCTGCTGCCGTTCGAAACCGAAGTGACCAGGATGGCCAGCCGCGAACGCGAGGACGCCGACGGAAAAATCTACGGGATCGACTCGCTGTATGAGCAGCTGCCGCTGCACGAAATTGTGGTGGTGAGCGTTCCGCTCAGCGAGCAGACCCGGCAGCTGGTGGACGCGAAGTTTCTGGCGGCAATGCCGGACGGGGCGCTGCTGGTGAATGTGGCCCGCGGCCCGGTGGCGGAGACCGACGCGCTTCTGGCTGAGACGTCTTCCGGCCGGCTTCGGGCTGCCCTGGATGTGACGGACCCTGAACCCCTACCGGCCGATCATCCGCTCTGGACCACGCCAGGCGTGCTGATCACACCGCATGTGGGCGGGGCGAGTTCGGCGATGTTCCCGCGCATGGTCCGCCTGGTCAAGCAGCAGGTCGGGTTGATGCTGGAGGGCAAGGAACCTGTGAACGTGGTGCTGGGTGTTCCCCAACGCGGGGTCACTTCCGGCCCCTAAAACTCTCTTTTTTGGGCCAAAAGTGACCCCGCGTTGGGGGCTCCACTGGCTTGAAGCTACCCAGGCTGGGTCCCCGCTTCTATGCTTAGGGCCATGTCCACTTATGAAGTCCGCCGCAGCGCGGTCATCCCTGCTCCCGCCGAAGACGTTTTCCCGCTGGTCAACAGCTTCCATGAGTGGACCAAGTGGTCGCCGTGGGAGACCGTGGATCCGGGCATGAGCCGGCGCTACTTCGGCAGTGAGGCCGGTGTGGGCGCAGGCTACGAGTGGAGCGGCAACCGCAAAGCCGGCAGCGGAACCATGGAGATCGTCGAGTCGGAACCATCCAGCCGGATCCACGTCCGCCTGCAGTTCACCAAGCCGTTCAAAGCCCTGAACCCCACCACCTTTACCTTCACCCCCGTACCCGGCGGCACCGAGGTCAACTGGGTGATGACCGGGGAAAACAAAGGAGCTGCCAAGCTGTTCGCGCTCTTTATGAACATGGACAAGCTGGTGGGATCGGACTTCGAACGCGGCCTGAAATCGCTGTCCGAAGCAGTGGCGGCCCGGAAGAGTTGATCCCCGCAGCCGGCCGGTTATACGGCCGGCTCGCGCCGCCTGCGGAACACTATCCTGAGGTTCTCCCGGAAGAGTTGATCTCCGCGGCCGGCCGGTTACACGGCCGGCTCGCGCCGCTTGCGGAACACTATCCTGAGGTTGTCCCGGAAGCTGAGGCTGTTCCGGCGGCTCACCACGATGACGGCGAACAGTGCGGTGGCCAGTACCACGGCACCGCCGGCGCCCACTGACCAGCGGGCGCCGAACTCGGAGCCGATCCAGCCCATCAGCGGAGCACCCACGGCAGTTCCGCCCTGGAGGATAGCAAGGTACAGGGCCAGCACCCGTCCGCGGAACTGCGGTTCCACAGAGAGCTGGATACTCGTGTTGCAGCTGTTCAGGAACGTGATGGATGCCAGGCCAACCGGTATGAGCACGGCGGCATAGAGCCAGAACGACGGCGATACGCTGGCCAGGAGCGTGAACGCACCCAGGCCCAGCGCCCCGCCCAGGAGATACCGCAGCCGCGGGCCGGCCCTGCGCGCCGCCAGCAGCGCACCGGCCAGCGTGCCCACCGCCATAATGGAGCCAAGGAGCCCGAATTCACCAGGTCCCACCCCGAACTCGAGGGTGGTCATCAGGGCGTTGGTGATGGGGAAGTTCATGCCAAAGGCGCCCAAAATGCCCACCATAAAGAGGATCAGCACCAGATCCGGCCTCCGGCGGACGTAGCGCACGCCTTCCGCCACCTGGTGTTTGCTGCGGGACGGCCGGACCGCAGGGACCAGTTCCGAAGTCCGGATCCGGAACAGCGAAATGATCACTGCGGCAAAGCTGGCCGCGTTGAGCAGGAACACCGGTCCGGTGCCCACCCATGCGATCAGCACCCCGGCGATGGCGGGTCCGGTGAGCCGTGCGGTGTTGAAGGACGCTGAGTTCAGTGCCACCGCGTTGGAGATGTTGTCCTGTCCCACGAGTTCGGAAACGAACGCCTGGCGCGATGGCGCGTCGATGGCGCCGGCGATTCCGAGGCAGAGTGCGGCCAGGTAGGCATGCCAGAGCTGGGCGGTGCCCGTGACCACCAGGAGTCCCAGCACCAGCCCGGTCGCACCCATGGCCACCTGCGTCCACAGCAGGATGACGCGCTTACGGTAGCGGTCCGCCAGTACTCCGCCGTAGGGGCCGAGCAGCAGCATGGGCAGGAACTGCAGGCCGGTGGTGATGCCGAGGGCGGCGCCCGAATGGTTGGTGAGGACAGTCAGCACCAGCCAGTCCTGCGCCACGCGCTGCATCCAGGTCCCGATGTTGGACACAATGGCCCCGCCGGCCCAGATGCGGTAGTTGCGGTTATCCAGGGCCCGGAACATGGCGCTCATCGGCCGCTCATCTCCTGCATGATGTGGGCGGCCCGGCTCAGGATCTGCCGGTCCTCTTCGCTCAGCCCGGCCACGCGCTGGGCAAGCCAGGCCGTGCGCTGGTTGCGGGCTTCCGCCAGCACTGCCCTGCCGCCGTCGGTGATGTCCACGCGGACCTGGCGGCCGTCGTCGGGGTTGGCCGCCCGGGACACGAAGCCCTGGTCGGCGAGGGCGTTGACGATGCGGGTCATGGAGGGAGCCTGTACGTGCTCCCGCTCGGCCAGTTCGCGGAGCGTGGTGGGGCCGCTGCCGTGCAGTTGGGCCAGCACTGTGTATTGCCCGGGGGTGATGACGTCGCCGGTGGCTTCAACGCGGAGCCTGCGGGATGTGCGCATCACCGCTGTGCGGAGCTCGATGGCGAGGGTGTCGGCGGTAGAGGATTCCGTGGTCTTGCTGTTGTCGGTTTTGGTTGTGGCCACTGTGGTGTTGCGCCTCCCGAAAATGCTTAGCATTGCTAATTAGTCCTGCTAATAAGTATGCTTCTGCGCAGGACTCAGGGCAAGGGTTCTGAAGGTTGACGTTCATCACTGGTTAGGCTGGGGCATGGATTACGTGCTGCGCCAGGCCACTCCTGGCGATGCAGAAGCCGTGGTGCTGATGCACACACTGGCGCACGAAGAGTGCTATTCCCACCTGCTGTCCCCGGCCTTTTTTGCGGCCCGCCGGCATGCGGTTCCCGAACGGGCGGCCCGCCGTCGGAATCACCTGGACGTGGAAGACCCCCGCATCCTCGCTGTGGACGCCAACAACGAGGTGGTGGGATTTGCCGACGCCGGACCAGGCCGCGACGAGGATGGTCCCGTTCCGCTGGAGCTGTATTCGATCTACCTCCTGGGCCGCGCGCAGGGGATGGGTTTGGGGACGGCCCTGCTGGGCGCGGCAATCGGGGAGTCACCGGCATACCTTTGGGTGCTCGAGGACAACGTAAGGGCCCAGGCTTTCTACCGCAGGCTCGGCTTCCGGCCCGACGGCAGACGTGGGGTGCTGCCGCCGGAGTGGGAGGGCCTGCCGGAGATGCGGATGGTCCGGGCGGGCCGATAGGCGGCTACGCTGCGCTACTGGCCCGCGTCAAGGACCTACAGTTCGTTCCGCACCACCGCGCCCTGCGCCACCACAACGCGCACCTTCTCCAAGGCGGAAGCGTCGGTGAGCGGATCGGCGTCGACCACCACCACGTCGGCGAGTGATCCGCGGACCAGCCGCCCGACGTCGTCCTGTCCAAGCAGGCGGGCCGCGTGGACGGTGGCGGACTGCAGCGCTTCGAGCGGCGTGAGCCCGGCCTCGGCGAGCAGGCGCGCTTCGGTGCCGATTGGCGTAACGTCGGTGCCGAAGGAGTCGGTGCCGGCCACGATCGTCACGCCCGCCTCCTTTGCTGCGCGCACCGCGGCCTGCAGGATGGGCGTGTACTCCTTGCCCCGCGCGGCCAGGATGGGATTCGTGGAAGTTGCCATGCTGGTGATCGCGTCCATGGTGGGCGTGAAGAAGGTGCCGCGTCGGGCCATCTCGGCAATGGTGTTTTCGGAAACGAAGACACCGTGCTCCACGCTGCGCACCCCGGCGCGCACTGCGCCGTCGATACCTTCTGCGCTGTAGGCGTGGCACAGGACGCCGGCCCCGTTCGCTGCTTTGACCACGGCGGACAGCTGTTCCTGGTTGTAGACCAGCTCGCGCGGATCCTGCTCGGGGAGACCGGCGCGGGGGTTGGCTCGGGTCTTGATGACCTTGGCGCCGCGGCTCAGGTTCACGCGGGTGAGGTAGGCCAGGTCCGAATTTTCCTTGACGCCGCCGGCGAGGGTGGCCAGGGGTGCAAGGTCGGGATCGGCCAGGAGTGAATCGCCGAGGTCAGGCGAGATGAACAGGCCGGCGGGCGTCATCCGCGGGGAGACGCCGGGTGCCCACTCCGGGAGGGCGGCGAGCGCCACGTCCTGATAGAAACTGCTCGAACCGCTGCGCACGCTGGTGGCGCCGCCCTGCAGGATGGCGCGGGCGTCGGCGAGCGCGTTCGCGTGGACGTGCACATCCACCAGACCGGGGAGCACCCACCGGCCCGAGGCGTTCAGGACCTGCGCACGCCCGGCGACGGCGGCCACGGCCTTCCGCGTCTCGTCGCGCGTTCCGGCGGCCGTGACTTTGCCTCCGTCGAGCACCACAACGCCGTCCTCGACGGCGTCTCCGGTCTTGGGATCGATTATGGTGCCGCCTTCGATGATCAGCGGCGGGTTGGTGAGGGGGCTGCCGGGGTAGTTGGGACCGGAGGGCCGGTCCGCGGCATGCGCGGCCGGGGCGCCGCCGAGCTGGGCGGCAATGCTGGCCACTGAGATTCCGGCGAGGGCTGCGGCGCCGGCGAGGATTCCGCGGCGGGGAAGCCTGGCGCCGGGTGTGGGGGCAGAGGTGTGGTCATGAAGGCACATCGTTGTCTCCTTATGGCTGGATCGCCCGATCCGGGCGCGGGCTTCGACGATGCTACGTCGCTACTGGCCGGTATTGAATGGCCGTTCTGGGATCCCAGCCAAAGGAAATGGGATGACTTCTTCGCTCCGGTGCCATCCTGAAACTGGTACACCATTCATCGAAGGAGTAGGCAACATGCCCGCATCAATCCGACCTGCCTGCCCCCGGACTTTGTCTACGGCCCCTCCCCAGGAGAACAAGAACTCGAACGGTTCCTGCACGCCCCACCCGCCTGACTCCTCGCTGGGTTTCGGGTTCCGGGCTTCGACAGGCTCAAGCACCGGGCTTTCGGGTTTCGCTTCCCAGCCGCTCCCTGATCTCGCCCGCTTGGTCAGGGAATCCGGCGGCCGTGGCCCAGGCTCAGCCACCGAAGTGCACGGTGCTCAACTACCGGGACGTCGAAGGGTCAAGCGCCGGAACCTGCCTTGGCCTTCCGCCAGCCTCCGGAACGGTTGGTGGCGATGATCCCTCGGAAGATCTCGAGCAGGGCCTCCTCCTGGACGGGGTCACCTTCGTAGTACGAAATCATCCGGCCCGTCTTGTTGCCGTGGCCGCCGGTGATGATGTGGTGCGGGTCCGGGGTGAGGCCGCCGTCGTACAGGAAGACATTGACGTGGTCCTTCGCCGCGAGCAGCGCGCAGATGTTGCCCTGCAGGACGAAGTAGGGCTGGACGGTGCGCTTGATGGTCTCCTCGACGGCTGGATCAGCGGCGTGGACCAGGTCCCGCACCTGCTGGCAGATCGCCTGCTGCCACGGCGGAAGGGGGTCGATGTACTGGTCCACGCGGGGGTCTTTCTCGTAGCTCATCGGCGAACTCCTTCGAATGTCGGCGCCTCTACGGCAATGGTTCACCGTTCCATCGGAGAGGGGAAGAGGTGGCCGGTGCGGGAAGCGGCGCCCGGCCGTCGTATGTTCTGCGGGTCTAAACTTGCCGCATGGGTGCCGTTGACGATTCCCTCGCCGCCATGTCCGGGACTGACCGCGCATGCCTGCAGCGCGTTGTCGAGCTTGCGCGGGGCCTCGCGCCGGACGCCGTCGAAGGGATGAGCTACGGCATGCCCGCCCTGAAACTGGACGGCAAGCCGCTGATTGGTGTGGTGGCGGCGGCCAAGCACCTGTCCATTTTTCCGTTCTCGCCAGCGGTGGTGGATGCCGTCGCACCCCGTCTCGAAGGCTATTCCCTGTCCAAAGGGACAATCCGGTTCACGCCGGACCATCCCGTTCCCGACGACGTGGTGGCGGAGATGGTCCGGCTGAGAATGGCGGAGATCCGGAAGTAGGTCCCTAGAGTTGCGCCGGGTCCAGCGGCAGCGGAGTAATAGGCTGGTCATTCGCCGTCAGATCGATCCCCAGGTCTTTGGCGAAAACCAGCCGGGTCGACTTGTATATTCCCGCGTGGTTTTCATCGAGTTCGAAGACCCGGGCGCCGCGGAGCCTGTTCCGGTCGGCGCCCGGAAGCCCGTATGCGCCAAAGCCGGTCCCGGGCCCGTAGCCAAGTTCCACGCCGTAGTAGTTGCCCGCGTAGGTGTTGACGTGGTCGTGGCCCACGAAGTAGCCGCGGACATCCCCGCGCTCCAGAAAGGCGTTGAACAGGCCGGAGTTTAAGGGGCCCGGGCACTCGTCTTCGTTCCGCTCGCCCACGATGTTGTGCTTCTTCACCGCACGCTGGTGGTCCGCGTCCGTCCGGGAATCAAGGCTGGCGAACCACATATTGCGGTGCTCATGCAGGGCGATGTGCCCCCACATCAGGGACGGAATTTTCCTGCCATACTTCTGCTCCGTGGCGATCGAGAGGTTGCGGTACCAGGTGACCTGGTCCATGCGTACCCAGTCCCAGTCCGGATAACCGGCGAAATCCTGTCCGTTAATGCTGTCCGGGGCGTAGCGGCCGGTATCGATGAGCCAGAGGCCGAAAGCAGGGTCCTTGGACTTCGAGGACTGGACCAGCAGGAGCGAGTTGGAGGTGCCGGTAAGGCCGTCCACGGAGTCGCCGTTGACGTTGAAAGAGTAGCTTTGCAGGAACTGCAGCATTTTCCCTTCGGTCATACCGGTCCTGGCAACTGAATCTTCATCGTGGTTGCCGAAGGTGACAGCCCAGGGGATCTTGCGGCTTTCCATCGGCCGGACCACATGGTTCAGTGCCTGCTTGACCTCCAGTTCGGTATCGCACCCGCCGTTGATAACGTCCCCATTGATCACCACGAAGTCCGGCTTCTCCGCGTCCAGCGTGCGGTCCATCAGTTCGATGGTCCGGCGGTCCGTCTGTTCGTCGTCCTGGGTGTCGTTGAACTGGATTACCTTGAACTTGCCGTCGGGGTGGAAGGCGAGGCTGGGCTTGGGTGCCTTAGCCCCCGGCGCCGCGTTAGCCCCTGTTCCAGCGGCGACTGCGACACCCAGTGCGCCAAGGGTGCCGGCGGCGGCCAGCGCCGCCCGCCTGCTGAAGCTGGACTGGTGAATTTTGGTGGTCATGTTGCCTCTCTGCACCTAGTGGGCGGCTCCGCTTCCGGCGGCCGTCCCTGTGAGAGTAGGAAGCTTCGGCGTCCGGGTTCCTAACGCACGGTAAACAGCGCATGCGGCGGGCCGCGGTCTCAGTCTGCGGCCCGCCCGGCAGGTTCCTCGACCCGTTCAACCGCTTGTGAGACCATCCGGTATGGGTGAAAACAGCGAAGAGTTGGACAGCGCCGTCCCCGCCGCCGGGGTGAATGACCAAGTGCAGGAGCCGGGAAATCCGCCTCCAGCGGCCGAACAGGGGCGGTCCATTGGTGACCGCCGGCGGGATGCGGAAGCCAAATTGGAGCAGCATCTGCGTGACGCCCGGAGCAAGGAAACGGAAGCCGACGGGCAGCAGCAATGAAATCGAACGACCTGCTGCTGGATGCGTTCGGCAGGATCCGGGAAACGGTGGAAGCAACTCTTGAAGGGCTCGACGACGGGTCCCTCACCGTCCGGCCGTCGGGAACGGGCAACTCGATCGCATGGCTGATCTGGCATCTGGCCAGGGTGGAAGATGTTCAGGTTTCGGATGTTGCGGGGCTGGAACAAGTATGGTTCACCCGGGATTTCGTGGGCCGTTTCGGACTGCCGCTTCGCCCTACCGATACGGGCTATGGGCACTCAAGCGATCAGGTGGATGCTGTGCGGGCTCCGGCGGAAGTGCTGCTTGAGTACTATGACGCGGTCTACCGGCAGACGGTTGATTTTCTGCAGAAAGTCAGCGACGAGGACTTGGACCGTGTGGTTGACACCCGGTGGGACCCGCCCGTCACGCTCGGCGTGCGGCTGGTGAGCACCGTCGCGGACTGCCTTCAACACGTAGGGCAGGCCGCGTATGTAAAGGGCCTGCAGCGGAAACCCGCAGAATAAACTTTCCCTATTTCGCTGGCCACAATTCAGTTCCATAATGGCCACATAGGCTTCGGGGACCCTCGCGCCGGTATGGCTGGCGGGGCGTTGCAGAGTCCCAGGTAGCCGCCCACAGCAGGGCGGAGTGGACGGCCACGCAGCCGCGGACAGAGACGTTCCGGGACTGCAATCGGGGGAGAGCAGCGCCATCATCGCGATAAAAATGCACAAAGGAATTTATTATGCTCAAAGATTCAGCAATCATTGCTGTTCTTCCGGCCAAGGACATCAACAGGGCCAGGGACTTTTACCGGGACAAGTTGGGCATTGAACCATCCGGTTCCATGGAAGAGGACAGCCTCATGTATACCTGCGGGAAAGGGACAGGCTTCCTCGTTTACCAGACGGACAATGCGGGGTCTGCCAAGAACACCCAGATGGGGTGGGAAACGGACAACCTTGACAAGGAAATGGAGGACCTGCGCAGCCGCGGCGTGACGTTCGAAGACTACGATTTTCCCGGCCTGAAGACGGAAAACGGCGTTGCCACCAGTGATTGGGGAAAGGCCGCCTGGTTCCTGGACAGTGAGGGAAACATCCTAAATATCACCCAGCGCGCATAGCCGGCAAAAGCCCGCGCGAGCCTCCTGCCCGCGCGGGCTTTGGGTACTGCGCACGCGATTATTAAGTGCAGAGCCTGCTGTGCGACGGGCATATCAAGGTTGGATCAAGAGAAGATCAAACTTGCCTCAGGTTCTTGCGAATCCCGGCTTTCCCCTCTTTTTGGCGAATAGGCTCCCAGCTGTAACCAACGCGGCTTAAGCAAAAGGCCCGGCTCATTGCCGGGCCTTTTTTCATGGGGGAAAACATTGTCAAAGTTTGGGAAGGTGCCGGGGCCTGCACGGAGACCGCGGCGGACGCGGAAGTCCGGGGCAGTTGCCCTTGGGGTTTCTCTGGCATTCTTTATCGCCGGCGCCATCGTCCTGCCTCGTGTTTTGTCCGCGGATCTGGAGACGGCAGCTTCAGCCAGCACAGCAACGGCGGCCCCGGCGGAGGCGAGCCCGACTGCGGAAGCTGCGCCGGCGCCGTCGTCCGTTCCCTCCGCCTGGGAGACTGCGGAGCCGCTGGCCCGCGAAACGTCCAACGTTGTGGCGCAGGGTGCCGCTGCGCCGAACGCGCCCGCCTTCACCACTAAGGCGATCGATCTGCTCGCGACACTGCCCATCAAGGGCCGGGCGCCCAAGACGGGCTATGACCGGGCGCTGTTCGGGCAGGCCTGGGCGGACGTTGACCGCAACGGCTGCGACACCCGCAACGACATCCTTCGGCGTGACCTGACGGACGTCACCTACACCAACAGCGTGCCCTGCAAAGTGCAGACCGGCACGCTGGTGGATCCGTACACGGGCGCCAGCATCAGCTTCCTGCGGGGGAGCGGGACCAGCACCGCCGTCCAGATCGACCATGTTGTTGCCCTCAGCGATGCCTGGCAGAAGGGCGCGCAGCAGCTGACCGCTGAGCAGCGGACAGCCTTCGCCAACGACCCGCTGAACCTCCAGGCCACGGACGGTCCCACCAACCAGAAAAAGGGCGACGGCGACGCCGCCACCTGGGTGCCGCCGAACAAGGCGTTCCGCTGCGAGTACGTGGCGCGGCAGATTTCCGTGAAAGCGACGTACAGCCTCTGGGT
This sequence comes from Pseudarthrobacter sp. fls2-241-R2A-168, assembly GCF_030209335.1. Taxonomy (NCBI): domain Bacteria; kingdom Bacillati; phylum Actinomycetota; class Actinomycetes; order Micrococcales; family Micrococcaceae; genus Pseudarthrobacter; species Pseudarthrobacter sp. fls2-241-R2A-168. The sequence goes on along the minus strand of NZ_JARVSG010000010.1, from coordinate 70,523 downwards.
GACCCAGGCGGAGCATGACGCGATGGCGAACATTCTCGCCGCGTGCACGGGGCAGTTGGCCCCCACGGAACAGCAGGCGGCTGCTGCTCCAGCACCTCCTGCATCAGCACCGCCTGTGTCTGCCGCGGAACCGGCGCCCGTTGTTCCGGCGCCTGCTCCGGTTGCAGTGGTGCCGACTCCCGCTGCCCCTGCGCCAGTTGTTCCTGCACAGGTTGTTCCTGCACCGGCCGCCGTCTTCTATGCGAACTGTGCGGCGGCAAAAGCCGCCGGTGCAGCGCCCATCCTCACAGGCCAGCCCGGTTACCGGGCAGGACTGGACCGCGACCTGGACGGCGTTGCCTGCGAAAGCTGACTCAAAGTCTTGGGGCTTTCAGGCCCCATGTTTCACCATCACAAACATTCCTAGGGGGAAAAGTGAAAAAGACACTGACATTAATTGTCCTGACCGGACTGATGCTGACCGGATGCGGCGGCGGCAAGCAGGCAGCCGTGCAGGCAACTGAAACTGCAACCGCCGTTGCCGCCGTTGAAGAAACGGTGGCGGTTCCAGGCGTAATAGGCCTGACTTTGGACAAGGCCACGGAGCAGTTGGAAGATCTCGGCTTCAAGGTTGAGGCTGTGGACACCGCTGAAGGCAAGTCGATCATGGTGAAGAAAAACTGGCAGGTGATTTCCCAGGACCCCACGGAGAGTGCCAAGGCTGCAAAGGGTTCCACGGTGCACCTCGGGGTCACTTCCCTTGAAAAGCTGGCCGCGGAAAAGGCTGCCGCGGAGAAGGCGGCTGCCGAGAAGGCTGCCGCCGAGCTGGCAGCTGCTGCAAAGGCTGCGGCAGATAAGGCAGCGGCCGACAAAGCCGCCGCAGACAAAGCGGCCGCGGACAAGGCTGCGGCCGATGCAGCCGCTGCACAAGCAGCCAAGCCCGCACCGGCTCCCGCTGCACCCGCTCCTGTTGTTCCCGCTCCCGCTCCCGCTCCCGCTGTACCAGCGCCGGCCGCGGCCTACTACGCTAACTGTGCCGCTGCCAAGGCGGCAGGTGCAGCACCGGTGCGTGCCGGAATGCCGGGCTATGGCAGGCACCTCGACAGGGACGGCGACGGCATCGGTTGCGAAAAGTAGGGGCCACTGCTGAGCTGACTCATCGTCGGATCAGCGCCTATTAGACAAGATGCCGTGGAAGCCCTTTGCGGGTTTCCACGGCATCTTCGTTTGTTTTTGGCCAAACCCCCTCAGTGCGAGGTCATCTCCCGCATCAGCCCGAGCTGTGACAGGAACTCCACCTGGTCGAAGTAGAAATGGTGAGACGTGATCTCGCCGTTCTCCACTGTGGCGACGTCGCAACTGCGGATCCTGACTTCCTTGCCGGTGGGCTGCATGGTTTCGCCGGAGGGCATCCGCAGGGGCCCGGTGTTGGTTCCGATCACGATGCCCTCATCGATCGCCACGTTCCCGGACTCGTACCGTCCCATCTGGTTGTACCGGACGTCCGGCATTGCTTCCCAAAGGTCAAAGAGGTAGCTGCTGATGGCGTCACGCCCGCGGATCTCCCCCTGGTCGGGGGTGTAGGCCACGGCGTCGGCGGCGTAGCTGCTGGCGAGTGTCTCTTTGTCTTTTGATTCCATGGCCCGGTTTAAGCGGTCCATGACTTCGCGTGCCTGTCCCATAGTGGACCTCCAATTTTTGGGCGGCCTCACGGAAGCGGAGGCCGCTTCATGGATTGACTTCGGCTGCTTGCCGGAGCCAACTACATTCCACGCCCGCACCGGACCGGTGTCAACGAGCCGTGCTATCGGTTCAGAACGGCAGCGCAACCAGTGCGATCAGCGCCGGCACCGTGGCGCCCAAAGTCCCGGGGATGCTGTCGCCCCTCCTGGGATAGTGGCCCTGCATGTCCGCCAGGAACATCGCCGGGGCGGTCAGCACCATGTTCAGACAGCAGTAGACCACCAGGGTATGGCCAACCACCACGTGGCCCAGGTTCACGGCCACCACCCCGGCCAGGACGCCCAGCCCGATCACCAGATTCCGGAATCCGGTGGGAATGGCCCACATCATTACGGCCGGAACGTTTTGCGGCGGGGTGCTGAGGAACTTCTGCGCCCCCGGCCGGTGCATCAGGAAGCTCTCCAGCGGGAACACCACGATGTAGATCACGGCGGCGAGTACCGCGAAAATCTGGGATACGGCGTTCATGGAGGAAGAGTACGACGGCGGTGCGCGCCGCCCACATCCCCCGCACCGGGGTTCCGGGGTGCTTGCGGAATCCCCACTGTGGGGGATTGCGTCACCGCCCCTCGGGCAGATACTGGAGCTATGTGGGAGGATCGCGCGGAACGCGCGCGGCGGGAGATCGCCGCCCTGGCCGCCGGCGGAATGGGTGTGGCTGAGCTCTATGCCGCTGCGCTCGCCGTGGTGCAGCGGGAGGTGCCGTTCGAGCAGGGCTGCTGGGCCGGCGTCGACCCCGAGTCTCTGGTGATGACCTCTGTTACCAACTGGAGGGACTGGGGCGTGACGGAGGAGTATGCCGCACGCTTCGCCGAAACCGAGTACGCCGGGCAGGAACCGAACCGGTTCGCCGAACTGTCGCTGCGCCCGCAGCCCATCGCCCGGATTTCCGACGCGCCGCACCGGGACGTGACGGGCAGCGTCCGCATTAACGACATCCTCAAGCCGCTGGGCCTGGAGCACGAACTCCGCGCCGCATTCCGCGTGGATCAGGCGTGCTGGGGAGTGGGCAGCATCTTCCGGGAACCGGGCCCTGATTTCTCCGACCGGGAGGTGGACTTCCTCGCCGCCGTCGCAGCCACCCTGGCGGCCGCCAGCCGGATCGCCGTGCGTTCAGAACATGCGGGCCGCCAGGCAACAGCCGGGCCGGTGATCGTCACCGCCGGACCACACGGGGAGCTGAAGGCAGCCACCGCGGCAGCGGCAGCCTGGCTGGCCGAGGTGGAGGACGCCGAACCGGGACGCTTCACCATGACCCTGCACTCGGTTGTGGCACATGCTCATGCCTCGAGGTCGGGCACGGCCAGGGCAAGGATGCGCGGCGCGGGGAACAACTGGGTGGTGCTCCAAGCCAGCCGTCTGATCGCCGGCGATGATCCCGAACAGATGGTGGTCACCGTGGAGCCGGCCACCACCTATGATCTGGCCACCCTGCTGTTGACCGCCTATGGCGTCACTGCCCGGGAGCGGGAAGTCTGCCTGGAGGTGCTGACCGGGAGTACGACGGCGGACATCGCCCGCCACCTGTTCATCTCCCCACACACTGTCCACGACCACCTTAAGTCGCTCTTCGGGAAGGTGGGCGTGGGCAGCCGTGGGGAGCTGGTGGCCCGGCTCGTCACGTAGTGACCGGCCCTCGGCTAAATATTGACCACCCGCCCGTTCTGGACCAGCACGTCCAGATGGTCGGCAATGTCAGCCAGCACGGCGATGTCCTCAAGCGGGTCCGCGGACAGCACCAGCATGTCGGCGTCCGCCCCCGGTGCCACGACGCCGAGCTGGCCTTCGCGCTCCAGCAGCCGGGCCGCCGTCGTGGTGGCCGAACGAATGGCATCGATGGCGGGCTGAACCTTCCCCAACAGCCGGAACTGTTCGTTCTGGTGGCGGTGCATACCGCCGAGGAGGTCGGTACCGAACGCCATCTTGACGCCCGCTTCGTGCGCGCGGCCGATCGCTTCGAGGCCGCTGTTGAGGACAGAATCCACCTTGGCCCACATCTCTTCGGTAAGGCCGAAACTCCTGCCTTCCTCCTTGAGCGCCCAGTAGGTCACCAGGGTGGGCACCAGGAAGGCGTCCTTTTCGAGGAAGAGGCGGAGGCTTTCGTCGTCGAGCAGGTTTCCGTGCTCGATGGAACGGACGCCGGCCTCCAGCGCGCGGTTGATGGCCCGCGCCGTGTAGGCGTGCGCGGCGACGTATCGGTTCGCTGCCTCAGCCTCCTCCACAGCGGCACGCATCTCCTCGATCGAGTACTGGGTGGAGTCGATGCGGTCTGTGGGGGATGAAACTCCGCCGGAGGCCATGATCTTGATGTGGTGTGCACCCTTGCGGATCTCATCGCGGGCGGCGGCGCGGACGGCGTCCACCCCGTCGGCTACGCGGCCGATTCCGCAGCATCCCCGCCCGTTCGGATCGTGGTCTTCACCGGGCAGGCGCATGTCGCCATGGCCGCCCGTCTGGCTCAGCGCGTGCCCGCAGAAGTGGAGCTTCGGGCCTTCCAGCAGGCCTTCCTGCTGTGCCATCGCCAGGCCGAAGTCCGCGCCGGAGAGATCCCGGACTGTGGTGAAGCCGCGGCGCAGCATCTGGCCCATGATCCGGGCCGTCTGCGCGTATACGTACGACGCCGGCGTGTAGGTCAGCGACCGGAAGTCGGCACTGGAGGCCACCACGTGGACGTGGCAGTCAATGAGCCCCGGAAGGACGAACTTTCCGGTTCCGTCGATGACCCGGGCACCGGAGGGTGCCTCGGCGTCCGGACCAACGTTGCTTATTTTCCCGTCCGTGCTGACGACGTCGGCAGTTGAGTAGGTGCCTGCGTCCACGTCCAGCACGCTGGCGTTACGGATCACCAGGGCGGCGGTTTCTTCAGCAGGGGCCTGGGTGTTCGGGGTGCTCATTTAGATGGTGTCCTTCCCATGGACATCGTGGGGATGGGCGGCAAAGGCTTCGGTGAGGCGGGTCAGGTTCCTATTGACGACGGCGACGGCGGCTTCCACGCTGTGCTGCGTGTAGCTGCCTTCCGCGTCCAGCAGGGCGAGGACCCCCACCACGTTGCCGCCGTCGAGCACGGGAACGTTGATGACGGCACCGCAGCCGAGCCGCTGGATGAGTTCGGAATCGGCGAAGACCTCACGGAGCGCGGCCAGGTCCGCGGCAAGGAACGGCTTCTTGTCTTCAATGACCGTCCCGAGCCAGCCTGGGGAGATTTCCACGGTTTTCTCGCCCCCCATCAGGTACTCAGCCGGATGGCTGGTGAAGAGCCGCCGGAGGCTGGAGCGCTCCGGGATCCACTGCAGCACCGTGAAAAGGATGACGCCGGGGTCCTGCCGGATCGCGTCGAAGACCTGCTGGAAGACGACCTCGGATTTCATTGATGTTTCTGTCATTTCTGTCCCGTTCCCGCCGGCGCTGGATCATGCTCGGCGCGGGCGTTGATGTCTTCGAGGGATTTGCCGGCGGTGGAGGCGCCGAAGATGACCACGCCCAGGACGCCGATGGTCAGGACCACCGTTGTCATCACGAACACCCCGCCGAAGCCGAGGGCCACGGAGAAGATGCCGATGATGGACGGGGCCAGGATGCTGCCGATGCGTCCCACGGCACTGGCCAGGCCGACGCCGGTGGCCCGCATCCAGGTGGGGAACAGTTCGGGTGTGTAGGCGTAAACCCCGGCGTAGGTGCCGTTCAGGAAGAAGGACAGGGTTGCCGCGGCCACCAGGATCATGCCCGAATCGTTGGACTGGCTCAGCCAGAAGGCGCTGAGCGCGGAACCGGTCAGGTACAGGGCGATGGTGTTCTTCCGGTCGATCCGGTCGTTCAGCCAGGCGGCGGAGAAGTAACCGGGGATTTGTGCAAGGTAAATGATGATCGAGTATTCGAAGCTCTTGGTGACGGTGATGCCGCGGCCCACCAGCAAGGTTGGGATCCAGGAGAAGAAGCCGTAGTAGGAGAACGTGATCACGAACCAGATCAGCCAGATCACGGCGGTCCGGCGGCGCATAGCCCTGGACCACATGAACTTCAGGGCATTCCAGATGCTGATCTTCTGCTCGTGCTTGGTGATTTCCTCGGTAGCTGGCGGAAGCGGGGCAAGGTTCTTGCCGGTTGCCTTCACCACGCTCTGCTCAAAGCGCTCCACCACCTCTGTCGCTTCGGCGATGCGGCCGCGGCTGATGAGGAAGCGGGGGGATTCGGGCAGGCTGCGGCGCCACCAGAGCAGGAGGAGGATCGGGACGGCGGTGACCACCTGGGCCCAGCGCCAGCCGTCCTCGCCCATCGGGACAATAAAGCGTCCAATCAGTGCTGCACCCACGAAGCCAAAGGAGAAGAATCCGGCCAGTGTTCCAATGAACCAGCCGCGGCGCTTCGGCGGAATAAACTCGGACAGGAACGGCGCGATGATGACGCTTTCTGCGCCGGCACCCAATCCTGCAAAGATCCGTGCAATCAGGAAGACCTCGAAGTTGGGGGCCGTGGCGGCAACTACGGACATGAGGCAGTAGAAGGCAAGCGCCCAGAGCATCACCTTCTTGCGGCCGAAGCGGTCGCCCATCCATCCCGAGAGGATGGCTCCGAAGAAGAAGCCGAGCGGGGCAGCGGACCCCACCAGGCCCAGGCTGGCGTTGCTCAGGCCCCAGAGTTCCTGGATGCGCGGGAGCAGGAAGGCGACCACTGCACCGTCCATGCCGTCGAACGAGTAACCAAGGCCTCCAATAAGGAGAAGCTTGTAGTGTGGGCGACTGAGAGCCAGGCGGTCCAAGCGTGCTGTAAGTGACATTGGGGATTCCTGCCAGAGTGGGCCAAGTTGTTCATTTTGAGGGGGATGCACAAGTCTGTGCAGATGTGATGTAATCGAAATTACGCCAGAGTGTGAGGTAGGTCAATAGGTGGTGCAACAGGAAACCAACTCGTCGTCGGTCACTGAGTGGCTGGACAGCCGGGTGCAGGGACGAAAACTTGCTGCCCGCCAGATGCAGGTCATCGGCGTCCTCCGGTCCCAGCCCCGGCTTGCCTCCTACGGTTCAGTCAGCGACATCGCGGCAGCGGCGTCGTCGAACGCTTCCACGGTGACCAGAACGGCGCAGGCGCTGGAATTCAAAGGCTGGGCCGACTTCCAGTTCGAGCTCCGCTCGCGGTTCCTGGCATCCCTGAGCGCCCTCGAAGTCGCGGCAGAGCACAACGGCCACATCAGCAGCCCCGCCCAGGCCGCCGTCTCCACGGACCGGGCCAACCTCGCCCACCTGGAGCGCACGCTGGACCCCGCTACCGTCCGTTCCATCGCGGAATTGATCGCGGGGGCGCGGCAGACCCTGATCGTCGCCGCGGGCAGCTACGCGATCCCGGGCAAGGCCCTGGAGCACAACGCGGTCATTGCCGGCTACAACGTTCGGCTGCTCGACGCCGACGTCGCCGCACTCACAAATACTCTCGCGCGGGTGACCTCGGAGGACCTCGTGATCGCGATCAGCCTGTGGCGGGTTTACGACAGCACGGTGCGGGCCATGGAGATCGCCCACAATGCGGGCGCCGCCATCGCTTCGATCACGGACAGCGCGGGGTCTCCCGTGGCGGAGCATGCCGAGCAGAGGATTGTCGTTCCCACTGAAGGCGCGGGCTTCTTCCCGTCGCTGACCGGGGCCGTCGCTGCGGTGCAGGCGATCGCCGTCGAACTCGCTTCGCTGGACCGGGAGCGGTCCAATAAAAACATCGCCGCGTCTGAACGGACCTGGGACCAGATGCGGATCATGCATCCGCGCTCAAGCTCCTAGGACCAGGAACGGCTTACCCGCCAGGAGGGATCCAGGCATAGCGCTGAGGGCTGCCCTGCCCTCGGGCGGCGTCGCCCCGGCAGCGCATACAGTATGGACATGACCCACGCCGAGAACGAGACCACTATCAGCCGTTCACCGGAAGATGTCTACGGCTTCCTGGCCGACGGGTTGAACAACCCGGCCTGGCGTTCCGGAGTCCGGGCCATTTCGCTAAAGAGCGGCCAGGCCGGAGCCCTCGGCGCTGTCTACCGGCAGACGCTTGCGGGGCCAGGCGGGCGGTCCATAGACGGCGATTACGAGATCACCGCAGCGGAACCCTCCAGGCTTCTCGGCTTCCAGGTGGTCGCCGGTCCCGCCAGGCCAACCGGTGCTTACCACCTCGCCTCCGTGCCGGGCGGGACGGCGGTCCGGTTCACCCTGGACCTGCAGCCGAAAGGGCTCATGAAAGTCCTCGCTCCAATGGTCCAGCGCACCATGGAAAAGGAAGTCTCCCAACTGGCCAACCTCAAGGCTGTCCTCGAGGCCCGGTAAATCATGCCTCCGGCTGACCTTCCAGGGGCGAGACGTGGATCCGTGAAATCCGCAGCTTGTCCATCGCGGTGACGCTCAGCAGGTGTCCTGCCACTTCCACGCTGTCGCCCACCCGCGCCAATCGGCCCAGCCGATCGATAACGAACCCGGCCACTGTCTCATACTGCCCTTCAGGCAGTGCAATGCCGGACGCCGAGGCGAACTCCTGAAGGATCAGCGCGCCGTCGACGTCTATTGAACCGTTGGCCCTGGTGACCTGGTCCTCGGGGTCTGCGCCGGCGTCGTACTCGTCGTAGATTTCGCCCACCAGCTTCTCAACGAGGTCCTCCAGGGTGACGATCCCGTCCGTGCCGCCGTATTCGTCCACCACGAGTGCGATGTGCTGGCCCAGCCTCCGCATACGTGACAGGGAGGGCAGCACCCTGTTGGTCCCCGGCAGCGGGAGGATCTCCCGGACGATGTCCCGCACCTTCCCGTCGTCGTAGTTTGCATCCCGGGGCATAAGGTCCCGCAGGTGGATGAAGCCGAGGACGTCGTCGGGCGTTTTGTCGATGACGGGATAACGGGAGTACGGGCCGTCCCGGACCATGGTGCGGGCTGCCGCGATGGTGAGGTTGCCGTTGATGAACGTCACCTCGGTTCGCGGGCGCATCACCTCCTGCAGCGAGCGTTCCCCTGCCCCGAAGACGTCCGAAAGGATGATGCGGCTGTGTTCTTCCAGCGCCTCGCTCTGGGCAACCATGTCCCAGAGTTCTTCCGAGGTGACACTTTCCTGCTTTGCATTTGGGTCGCCGCCCAGCAGCCTTACGACGGCGTCCGTGGACACAGAGAGCAGCCAGACGGCTGGCCGCATGATCTCGGAAAGGACATGCAGGGGAGGGCCAAGGAGTCTGGTGAAGCCGACGGCGCTTTGCATGGCGAGCCTCTTGGGCACCAGTTCCCCCAGCACCAGGGAGAGGTAGGCCACGAGGAGCGTCATGCCGATGAATGAGGCGGGCTCGGCCGCGGCGCCGAAGCCGATGCCCCGGAAGAGGGGTTCGACGTCGGGCGCGATGGTCGAGGCGCCATAGGCCGCGGAGAAGAAGCCGGACAGCGTCACGCCGATCTGCACTGTTGAGAGGAACCGGTTGGGGTTTCCGGCCAGTGCTGCGATCCGGGCGCCGCGTTTTCCTGACTTCTCCATCCGGCGCACCTGGCTCTCGCGGAGGGACACCAGTGCCATTTCAGTGCCGGAGAAGACGCCGCCCAGCAGCACAAAGAAGAGGACCAACAGGAAATTGGCCAGGGTGTCGCTGTCCATGATCAGACACTACCCATCGCGCTGCGGGGTGGGGTGCGGCCGGAACGTGCGCGGGCACACGGCCTGTCGGATCTAAACATCGCCGCGTCTACAGCCTGTCTGCCAGCGACCGGCCCACGGTCCGGCCGGTGAAGAGGCAGCCGCCCAGGAACGTGCCTTCCAGCGCGTTGTAGCCGTGGGCACCACCGCCGCCAAACCCGGCTGCCTCCCCGGCGGCGTAAAGGCCGGGGATGGGGGAGCCGTCCTGGCCGAGGGCCTGGCCGGTGAGATCAGTCTGGATGCCGCCCAACGTTTTCCGGGTGACAACGTGCAGCCGCACGGCAATCAGCGGTCCTGCCGCGGGGTCCAGGATGCGGTGCGGCTTCACGGTGCGGAACAGCCGGTCCCCGAGGTAGCGGCGGCTGTTGTGGATGCCCGTGACCTGGCTGTCCTTGGAATAGCGGTTCTGGACTTCCGCGTCGCGTTCCTCGATCTGGCGGCGCAGGTGCTGGTAGTCCAGGAGCGGTTCGTCGGTGAGGCCGTTCATGCCTTTGACCAGTTCGATCAGGTTGTCCGCCACCACGAAATCCGCGCCGTGGTCCTTGAACGCTTCGATGGGAGCAGGGGCGCCGCGGCCCAGCCGGGCCTTCAGTAACAGCTTCAGGTCCCGGTTGGTAATGTCCGGGTTCTGCTCGGAACCGGAAAGGGCGAACTCCTTTTCGATGATTTTCTGGGTGAGGATGAACCAGGAATGGCTGTACTGCTGGATATCCGGAGTGGTCCGCAGCAGCTTGAGGGTCCCCAGTGTGTCATAGCCGGGCAAGCCGGGTGCGGGAAGCCGGCGGCCCAGGGCATCGAACCAGAGCGACGACGGCCCGGGCAGGATCCGGATGGCGTGATCCGGCCAGACAGGATTCCAGTTCTGGATTCCTTCCGTGTAATGCCACATGCGGTCGCGGTTGACTAGCCGGACGCCCGCCTGGTCTGCGATGTCCAGCATCCGCCCGTCCACATGCTGCGGCACGCCCGTGATCATCTTCGCCGGCGGAGTGCCGAGGCGCTGCGGCCACCATTTGCGCACCTGATCGTGGTTGCCGCCAATGCCTCCGCTGGCGATGACCACGGCCTGGGCGTGCAGCTCGAAATCGCCAGCAACATCCCGGTTGGAGGCGATGCCGCGCGGCGACGAATCGGGTGCCAGGATGCTGCCCCGCACTCCGGTGACCCTGCCGCCGTCGAACGTTAAACCGTCCACACGGTGGCGGAAATAGAACTTCACCCGCCCCGTGAACGCAGCAGCCCGCGCCTTTTCGGCAAAAGGTTCGGAGACGCCGGTGCCCGTTCCCCACGGGACGTGGAATCTCGGGACCGAGTTGCCATGGCCGCCGGCCCTGCCGTCGCCGCGTTCGGCCCAGCCCACCAGCGGGGTGAATTTGATGCCCTGTTCCTGCAGCCAGGGGCGCTTCTCGCCGGCCGCGAACTCGACATAGGCGCGTCCCCACTGCTGCGCCCATTCGTCTTCGGGATGCTCGCCGCCGAGCCGGTCCCACTGCGCCGAGCCCTGCCAGTCCTGCCACGCCAGCTCAAAGGAATCCTTCACCCGAAGCCTGCGCTGCATGGGCGTGTCCACCAGGAAGAGCCCGCCAAGGGACCAGTACGCCTGGCCGCCCAGGTTTGCGCCATTCTCCTGGTCGAGGATGGCCACGCGCTTGCCGGCCATGACCAGTTCGTTGCTGGCCACCAGCCCGGCAAGTCCACCGCCGATGATAATGACGTCCGCGTCCATCGTGGTTCCTCCGGCTAAGGCCGCCAGGCGGTCACGAAGCCGCCGCGGGAATGGTCGTGTGGGGGCTGCTCGGGCTTGGCGCGGTGGGCGGGGTCAGCCGGACTGAGCGACAACGTGCGCCCGTAGGTTTCGCAGAGGTCCTGGACCGGGTGCCCTTCGCAGCGCCACCCTGCACCTGTCAACAGTTTCTCCGGGTCCGGCGGGTCGGCCCGGGCCAGGAGCTCGCTCATGGGCAGCCCGGTCTGCAGGCTGAAGTCGCGGAGCTTGGCTTCGAAGTCTTCTGTCTTGGGCAGCGGTACGGCACGCTCGATCACAGCTCGTGATCCCGGACCGGACAGCTCCATCACCTCCGCCAGAACAGCTTTTTGGGCCGCGGAATCGAGGTAGGGCAGCAGGCCTTCGAGGACCCAGGTGGTGGGCTGGCCGGCGTCGAAGCCGACCGCCAGGAGGAGTGCCCGCCACGGCTCGGACAGGTCTGCGGCCAGGGTGATGAGCTCGCACGACGGCGGCGGCGACAGGCGTGCGAGCACGCCGGCTTTGAAGTCCAGGACGTTGGCGTGGTCGATTTCGAAGACCTGGCTTCCCGCGGGCCAGCCCAGCCGGTGGCTGCGGGTGTCCAGCCCTGCCCCGAGCACCACAGTCTGCCCAGTGGCCGGGGCGGACTGGAGGAAGTCGTCGATGAACCTGGTCCGCACGCCGATGTAGATCGAAGCGAGCAGGAGAGGCTGCTGCAAAGGCGACAAGGCCCCGGGATCGGAAGGCCACGACGTCGGGAAATCCACATGGGAATGGGCCGCCTCTACGAGCGCGGCAGCGAACGGGTCCTTCACCAGGGCATCGGCCCGGGAGGTTTCCACGGCCCGGCCCGCAGCCACGGCGAGGGCGGTCAAAGACACGCCCTGGTCCTCGAACTCCGTCATGTGCTGCCCCTCCTGCGGGTTGTCAATTCCCCTGACACGGAGCCTACCCCCGGGGACTGACACTCTCCTCCTGCTTCGCTCACAGCTTGGCGCACGCCAACCCATACAACACCGTCCCAGCTCCGAAGACTATGTGAGCGAGCGCCGTTGAAAGGACCCAACCGCATGAACGAGAAGAGCCGGAAGGCACTCATCAGCGTCCCCATCGCCGTGGGGGCGGGGGTGCTTATTGCCGTGGCCGGAAGCCAGGGCGGCTCCACGATGGGCGGGCTGCCGGTGTTCGCGCTGGGAGTGGCTGCCGCGTTCGTGATCCAGTGGCTGGTGTTCGTTCCGTCCTACAAGGCGCAGACGGAAAAGTTCTACGACCTCACCGGCGCCCTGACCTATATCGCCATCACGGTGTTCGTGGTGCTGGCAAGCCCGGGCGTGGATGCGCGCGGACTGCTGCTGGCGGCCATGGTGGTCCTGTGGGCGGTCCGGCTTGGCAGTTACCTGTTCCGGCGGGTGATGAAGCACGGCAAGGACGACCGCTTCGACGAGCTCAAGACTTACTTCGCCCGCTTCTTGAACACCTGGACCCTGCAGGGCCTGTGGGTGGTGCTCACCGCTGCCCTCGCGTGGGTGGCGATCACCTCGGACAAGAAGGTGGGCCTGGACGGGTTCTTCTGGGTGGGGCTGCTGGTGTGGGCGCTGGGTATCTCACTGGAGACGCTAGCGGACGTCCAGAAGACCCGCTTCAAGGCCGACCCCGCCAACGAAGGCCGCTTCATCAACACCGGCCTCTGGTCCAGGTCCCGGCACCCCAATTACTTCGGCGAGATCACGCTTTGGGTGGGCATCGCCATCATCGCCCTGCCGGCGCTGCAGGGCTGGCAGTGGGTTGCCCTGGTGTCGCCGGTGTTTGTGGCGCTGCTGCTGATCCGGGGCAGCGGCGTGCCGCCCTTGGAGGAGAAGGCGGACAGGAAGTGGGGCGGCCAGCCCGACTATGAGGCCTACAAAAAGGACACCCCCGTCCTGGTTCCGAAGCTCACGTAGCGGGCTGGGATCAGGGCGTACGACGGCGGCACCCGGCCAGGTGCCGCCGTCGCGGTTCTTTTGTGGGCCGGAATTGGCAGCGTTAGCTCGATCCAGGCGCGGCCCGTGGGTACGGTGTCCTCATGCAGAAGATATCGATTGATGCCCTGGCCCGTCAGCAACTCGAAGCGGCCGTAACGGAATCCAGCGGACGTGCTTCAGACACGGTGTTCGGCGGCCACGAGAAGAGGCTGCGCCAGACCGTCATGGCCTTCCGTGCCGGCACCCAGCTCAGCGAACACCTGAACCCCGGCGAAGCCACAGTCTTCGTGCTCAAGGGATCTGTGTGGCTGAAGTCCGGCGGCGAGGCATGGCAGGGCAAGGCCGGGGACCTCCTGATTGTCCCGGACGGGATGCACAGCCTGGAGGCCGAGGAGGACTCGGCGGTGCTGTTCACAGCGGTGAAGCTGGACCGGTAAGCCACCGCCTCACCCCGCGGTGATCAGCTCACACAACACCGCTGCTTCGCTGATCCCGGGTTCCTTGGTGGCAGTCAGCAGCGTCAGGGGACCCTGCCCGGCAAGGGTGCGGAGATGGTCAAGGGCTGTCGCTGCAGCCGGCTCCTGGAGTTCCGTCAGGTAGCGCCGGCTGAACTCATCAAAAAGCCGGGGATCGTGGGCGTACCACTTCCGCAGTTCGGTGGACGGGGCTACGCCTTTGCACCAGTCATCGAGATGCGCCTTTTCCTTGGTCAATCCGCGTGGCCAGAGCCGGTCCACAAGGACGCGGGTGCCGTCTGCCGGAAGCGGATCGTCATAGATCCGCCGTACCCTCACTGGATGCTGCATCGCCATGAGCCGGCCTCCTCTGCGCGGCACCCCCCGTATCGGTTGATCCAATGTGGAGAAATCCCGCTCACCCAAACGCTAACTCTTCACTTGGGCCAGGGCTGGTGCCGGCGGGTTTCCGGCCGGGAACACCGGGCCGGCGAACGGGCGTTTGGCGCGCAGCTCCCCATCCGTTCCGTGGGGCCGGACCTGCCTGACCACCCAGGGGACAAGGTATGCCCTGGCCCAGGACAGGTCGCTCGCCCTTGCCTGGCGCCAGCTGCTTGCCGGCAGGCTCTTGGGCTCCAGGGGCTGCAGGGTGTGCGGGACGTTGAGGGCTTCCAGTACCGCCATGGCCACGGTGTGATGTCCCAGCGGCGAGAGGTGCAGCCGGTCAGGGTCCCACATCCGGGGTTCCCTGAGTTGGGTCAGCGCCCAGAGATCTGCGATGAGTGCGCCGTGGCGGGCAGCGAGGGCGCGGACGTTTTCGTTGAAGATGGCCACCTTCGCACGGTTGCGGCCCAGGACCAGGGTGGAACCCCAGTCCGGTCCGGTGAACAACACGATCGTTGGGCCTGCCTGAGCCAGTTGGCTTACGCCGGCCTCGAGTCTTGCGGCCAGCTTGTCCGGATCAGTGCCGTGAAACACCATGTCGTTTCCGCCGGCTGACAGGGTGACCAAGTCAGGCTGAAGGGCCAGTGCCTTGCCGATCTGCTGGTCCATGATCTGCTGCAGCAACAGGCCCCGTACTGCCAGGTTGGCGTAGCCGAAATTGGTCCGACCCGCAGCCAGTTCTTCGGCAACCCGGTCAGCCCACCCCCGCAGTCCTCCTGCGCTGGCCGGTTCCGGATCCCCGACCCCCTCGGTGAAGGAATCACCCAGTGCCACGTACCGGCTCCACGGGTGCACGCGGTCGTCAGTCTGCAGGCTTCGGGCAACGTTGCGGCGCTCCGCGCGGGAGGGCCGGGCGCCTGCTGGTCCATCATCCTGAACCAGACTCCGGGCAGCGGCTGGGCCACGCCACCTCATCGCCGTGCCTCCCTCGGTGTGGAAGAACGTTCTTATATGGTGATAACCGTCTGACCCGCAATGATGTTCCCGTTCCTCCCGCCTAACGGCCCACAATCTCCTGTAAGGTCCGTGCACAGGCAATGACCCGGCGGGTGGCCTCTTGCCGGAGGCAACAGGATCTCCGATAGTTAGTGGAGATGTTTCGACCGTGAAGTGCTGTGGAAGAAGCCGAAGATGGCCAACGGGGATGTCGAGAATAACGCCGGCTCCGTTGGTCCCGGAGCAGTCACCCTGATCCAGGGGACTTCATTCTGCATTTCGTCCTCCAACGGGGATATGGCAGCGGGCCTCCCTCACGGAGTGTTCTTCCAGGACACCCGCTTCATCAGTGATTGGGCCCTGAAAGTCCAGGGCCTGCCGGTTGAAGCGTTGTCGGCGAGTACGCCGGACCCCTTCCACGGAGTCTTCGTCGGAAGGGCCCGCAGGCCCGATCATGCCGATACCTCCCTCCTCATTGACCGGGAACGAAAGCTGGGGACAAGCCTGACGGAGATAGTCACGGTGCATAACTACTCCAGGATTCCGCAGCACTGCCATGTGGAGCTGTTTGTTGACGCCGACTTTGCCAGCCTGTTCGAGGTGAAGGAAGGTAAGCGGGTTCCCCGGCACCGGTCGCGTCGATTCATTCAGGACGGAGTAACGCTGGAGTCAGTGCGGGATGGCCACACCCGGCGCATCACCGTCGCCTGCCCTGGTGCCAGGGTCGAGGGGGACAGGCTGGTGCTGGCCGCCACCATCGAAGCCCACGGGCACTGGTCATTCACCATCTCGGCCACACCCCTGCTGGAAGGGACTGCCGGGGAGCCGGACGCCGAAACAGGCGCGCCCGCAGCCGATGCCGTCCGCCGTGTCATGGAATGGCGCAAGTCCATGCCGACGGCCAACCTGCGGAACCGCTCGGTGGAGAAGATCATCAGGCGCAGCCAGGAAGACCTGGGGTCCCTTCGCATTTTCAACCCGGAGCACCCTGACCGGGCTGTGGTTGCTGCAGGTGCACCCTGGTTCATGGCACTGTTTGGCAGGGACAGCCTCCTTGCCTCTTTTATGTCCCTGCTCCTGGATCCTTCCCTGGCGAAGGGGACGCTCCTGACCCTGGCGGATTACCAGGGAACAAAAGTGGATGCAGCCTCCGAGGAAGAGCCGGGGAAAATCCTCCATGAAGTACGCCTCGGCGCCAGCGCCGGGCTCGCACTGGGCGGCAGCGGCGTGTACTACGGGAGCGTCGACGCGACCCCGCTGTTCGTCGTCGTCCTGGCCGAGCTGAGCAGGTGGGGGCTTGACGATGACGCCACCCGCCGGCTGCTTCCGGCGGCAGACCGGGCCATCCGGTGGATGGAGGACTGTGGTGACAGCGACGGCGACGGCTTCATCGAATACCAGCGGAAAACGGAGAAGGGCCTGCGCAACCAGGGCTGGAAGGATTCCGCGGACGGAGTGAATTTCGCGGATGGGTCCCTCGCGGAGCCGCCCATCGCCCTCTGCGAAGTCCAGGGGTATGCCTATGCCGCCTACCTCGGCCGGGCGCTGATGGCGATCGCCGCGGGTGACGGAGCGACGGCTGATGCCTGCCTGGCCAAAGCGTCCACACTTAAACGAAAATTCAACGACCAGTTCTGGCTCCCGGACCGCGGCTATTACGCGATCGCCCTTGACCGGGACAAGAAACCCGTTGACGCCCTGGCTTCGAACATGGCGCATTGCCTGTGGACCGGGATCGTTGATGATTCCAAGGCGCCGCAAGTGGTGGAACACCTGATGTCCCCCGAAATGTTTACCGGATGGGGGATACGGACACTGGCATCGAACATGGGCGCCTACAATCCAGCCACCTACCACAACGGATCAGTGTGGCCGCACGACAATGCGATCGCCGCTGCAGGGCTGATGCGGCACGGCTTCGTCAAGGAGGCCCGGAAAGTGGCGTACTCCCTCCTGGAGGCGGCCGACCGTTTCGGCGGGCGGCTGCCGGAACTCTTCTGCGGACTGGACCGTGCAGCCTACCCCGACCCCGTCCCGTACCCTGCCTCCTGTTCCCCGCAGGCCTGGGCGTCGGCCGCCCCCGTTCAGCTCATCCGGACCCTGCTGCGGTTCGATCCCGGGCTGCCCTGGGACGAGGTCTGGCTTGCACCCACGTTGCCCCCGCACAACACCTACTTCCACTTCGACAACGTTCCCTTTTCCGGCGATGACAACCGGCTCTCAATCCACATCGACGGTGAAACAGTCAACGTCCGGGGCCTGCCCGAAAACATCAGGCTGCGTCGTGAGCCGCGCCCGCCGCTGAACGAACTGGTCAAGATGCGTTCGGCCCTGGCCACCGACTAAGACTGGCGCCGGCCTGGCGCGGAACCGTCACAAGCTATCCCTTCGCCGCGTACGCCTTCGGCACGGAACACGGGGGAGACGGCGTCGGGCGGCTGCGCCAGGCTCGGCAGGTAAGGCGCCGGCCTGTAAACGAGTACCGGCTACTCGTGCCGCACCCGGAGGGTGTTGCATAAGCTTGCTGCACAGCGCAGTTGAGATTCACGGCGCTGAGGTCTCCGCCCGTTGAACTTCCTGAGGGCATTCTCAGGTACCAGGCCGGGGCCGGCGACGAGAGTGTCCGTCTGAGACCGCGGGCACCACCCCCCAGCCGTCGCCGGCTCCTTTCTTTGGGGCTCGCAAGAGGCAGAAGCCTTAGCAGGTACCCGCCGCCGGACAGCCGTTAAGCACGTAGCCGGACGCCGGAAAACGGGTAAGCCCCGTGCAGGGTCCCGCGCCTAAACTGAGCCATGGATGCGATCCCGGCGGTGTTCCTTATTTTTGGTGTGGCATTGGCCTGGCTGGGCTTGACCGTATTCGTACTCCTCAGGCTGCGGCGCCGCAGGCATGGATCGTCGCTGGTCGCAACAGCATCCCCTCCTGCGGACCCCACCGTCAGCCACGTTCACAGGCCCTGGCGCCGCATCCACCCCGCAACGGGCCACCCGCCGGGGCGGCGGCGCAGGTTGGGTGCCAGGGGAATCCGCAGTTGAGCCGGGCTGGAGCGGGCCGGACCAGTATCGGAATAGCGCCCGGCCGTTCAGTGTGACTCTTCGGGTTCCCTTACGGGCCGCGGGCTCTTCCACGTGGACTCGCGCGGGCCCGGCGGGTAGGCCGCCGTCTTCCCCGCCCAAGCGATCACCAGCGCTGCAAGAACCGGGACCGCAGCCGCCGCGGGAACCAGCAAAGGCCCGGCAATAACCAGCGAGGCCGAGCCGTAGAGGGCGCCGATAGTGATGCCCAGCTGGATGGTCAGGACCGTCAGCCCGTTGGCTGCGTCCTTGTTCTCACGGCCGGCCCGGAGGATGGCGGACTGGTTGTAGATGCCGATGGCCCCCAGCCCCGCGCCCCACACGGTCATCAAAGCCAGGGCGAAGAAGAGGCTGCCACCCACAAACGGCAAGGCAAGCATCGAAGCCGCAATTGCCGCCGTCGTCATCAGCAGCGAACGGCGCGGGTGGGAATCAACGGTGATGCCAGCGATCCAGATGCCCAGCAGGCCGGAGACGCCCAGGACGGTGAGGGAGAGGCTGATGGCGTAGTCCGGCAGGCCGGCTTCGCGGATGTACGGGGCGATATAGGTGAAGAGCGCGAAGTGCGCCAGGACAAGCAATGGCCACGCGATGGCCACGGACTTCACGCCCGGCTGGGCGATGGCCGCGCGCATGGAGGGGCGGGCTTCGCCGGCGCCGCGCTTGACGGACGGGAGGAAGAAAAAGCCCAGGACCGCGAGGGCCACACCGAATCCGGCGAGGGCAAGGAACGCCGAGCGCCAGCCGAGGACTGTGCCCAGCGCAGTGCCAATGGGTGCACCAATAGCCAGGCCCAGGCTGTTGCCGCTGAACACAATTGCCAAAGCCTTGCCCACCTTGTCCGCCGGCACTACGCGGGCGACGTACGGGGCCATGGTGGTCCACAGGAGCCCGTGCGCCAGGCCACCCACCAGCCGTGCCACCATCGCGAAGGTGAAGTCCGGGGCCAGGCCCACCAGGGCGTTGCTCAGGGCGAAGGTCAGGACAAGCGCCACCAGCAAGGGCCGCTTGGGGATGTTGGCCAGCAGCCGTGCGGCGGGCACCACGGTGACCACGATGACGGCGGCGTAGGCCGCGGCGAGGTAGCCGGCCACCGGTTCGGACACGTTCAACCCGGTGCTGATCTGGGGGAGCAGGCCGGACGGGAGCAGCTCGGTGGTGATGGCGGTGAAGGCGATGGTGGCCAGGACCATCATGGCGGCCAGCGGGAAACGCTGGGGCGCCGGCGCGGAAATCGCGGAGGACATTAAGGGGTGTTCCATTCAAGGGGGAGGGAGTGTGGAACCGGGCGCTTCTGGCCTAACAATTCCTCCAACAAGTTTACCCGGTGAACTAAGGGCTTCCGTCGACGACGCGCTGCCCGGCTTGCCCGCGACCGGCCGTAGCGCCGGCCGCCAATGTGCGGAGTAAGGAATTGCGCTTGGGCAAGCAGTCTGCACGGCTCATAGTGGACCGCAAGCGCTTGCAATAACGTCACAGGAATGGTTACCGTGGGAAGGTGTCCCCAACAGTTGAGCAAGTAGCCGCGCGAGCCGAAGTGTCGGTTTCCACCGTTTCCCGAGCCTTGCGGGACGTCCCTGGCATATCTGCAGCAACTCGCAAGCGCGTGCGAGAAGCTGCTGAAGACTTGGGATATGTCATCTCCCCGAGCGCCTCCAGGCTTGCCACCGGACGCACGCGCACCGTGGCTGTGGTGGTGCCGCTGTTGTCCAAGTGGTTCTTCGCCGAGGTCATTGCTGCCGCCGGCCGGGTGCTCAGCCGGGAGGGCTACGATGTGCTGCTGGTGGAGCTCTCCTCGGCCGGGCTGCGGGAGGACTTTTTTGCCAGTCCACGGCTCCAGGGCCGGTCCGACGGGGTTCTGGTGGTTGCCCTCCAGCTGACGCCCGGCGAACTGGCGGCACTGCAGGGGCAGGGCCAGGCCGTAGCGCTGGTCGGATCCGAGAGGGCAGGTTCCTCATCGGTCCGGGTGGAAGACAGGGCGGGCGGACGCGCAGCAACCAGGCACCTGCTCAACCTCGGACATGAACGGATAGCCTTTCTTGGCATCCGGCAGGCGGAAGGATCACCGCTTGGCGGAGTGCCGCCGGCCGAACGCCTCCTGGGTTACCGGGAGGCGCTCGCCGAGGCGGGCCTTCCGGAGGAGCCGGACCTTGAGGCGGCCGTGGACAACACCGTCGACGCCGGAGCGGCAGCCATGGCTGCGTTGCTCACCACCGCTGAACCGCCGACGGCGCTGGTCGCCGCCTCTGACGAGCTCGCCTTTGGCGCGATGTCCACCCTCCGCGGCGCGGGGATGAGCGTCCCGGCCGACTTTTCCGTTGTTGGCTACGACAACCATGAACTCGCTGGGGCCATCGGGCTCACCACCATGGACCACGGCGTATCCGAACAGGGCCGGCTGGCGGCAGAAGCAATCCTCGCCACCCTTTCGGGCGCACCGGCCTCGGCCGGACTCATCACGCCCCGCCTCGTGGTCCGGGGAACAACTGCACCGCCCCGGCGCCTCCGCCGCAGCTAACAGCCAGTCAGACACTCCGAGAGGAAACGATGGAATACCGCAAGCTTGGCAAGTCAGGCATGTACGTCAGCGAGATCGCGTACGGCAACTGGACCACCCACGGCGAACAGATCGACCAGGACGCGGCCACCAGCTGTGTAAGGACGGCGCTCGACCTCGGCATCACCACTTTCGACACGGCTGACGCCTACGCGGGGACGCGTGCCGAGACAGCGCTGAGGGAAGCCCTGGACGGGGTCCGCCGCGAAAGCCTGGAGATCTTCACCAAGGTCTATTTCCCCACGGGCGACGGCAAAAATGACCGCGGCCTGTCCCGAAAGCACGTCATGGAGTCCATCAACGGTTCACTGCGCCGCCTCCGCACCGATTATGTGGACCTGTACCAGGCCCACCGGTACGACTACGAGACTCCGCTGGAAGAGACGATGCAGGCCTTTGCGGACATTGTCCGGGCAGGGAAAGCACACTACATCGGCGTCTCGGAGTGGACTATGGACGAGATCCGCAGGGGGGTAAAGCTCGCGGACGAACTCGGCATCCACCTCGTCTCCAACCAGCCGCAGTACAACATGCTCTGGCGGGTCATCGAACCTGAAATCGTGCCGCTAAGCCAGGAACTGGGGCTGTCCCAGATCGTGTGGTCACCCATCGCCCAGGGCGTCCTGACGGGCAAGTACCTTCCGGGAGGAAGCGGGCCGGTTGCCTCACGCTTCACCACCGCCGACGGCGACGCCAAGACCGAGCACCGTTACATGCAGGAGGCGGTGCTGGAGCGCGTGCAGCAGCTGAGGCCGCTGGCTGAGGATGCAGGCCTGTCCACGGCCGCCTTCGCCGTGGCCTGGGTGCTGCAGAACCAGAACGTCGCCTCCGCCATCGTCGGAGCTTCCCGCCCGGAACAGCTGCGCGACAACGTGACTGCGGCCGGGGTAACCCTTGACCCGGCCCTCCTCACCCGCGCCGACGCCATCCTGGGCGACCTGGTGGAGCGGGATCCCGCCAAGGTGGAGTCCTTTCCCGAGCGCGTCTGAGTCCGTCCACTGCGGCGTGCAGGTTGCCGGGGCGGTTATGTGGTCAGCTCGGCGGCAGCGAAAGACACAGTGAAACGGGCGCACCAGATGCTGACCGACGTGTAGTCGCCCAGGTTCGCCGCCGCCGGGATCTCATAGTTCTGGTTGCCTTTGTTGGCCTTGAGAGAGCCCAGGTCGAGGTAGCGGCCGTCGTCGAACAGGTACCAGCCTGCTGTCCCCTCAACCACCGGTGCATCAGTGAGCCATACGTGCAGATCGGGGCCGTCTGAGGTGTCCAGGCCTTCGAAGCGGAGGACCCGGCTCCCGTCAGGGAGCTCGAGGATTTTCACCGTTCCCGAGCTGGCGTGTTCGTGGGAGATGAGTTGGCCTGTTGCCAGTTCCCGCGGAGCGGCGACGGCGGAGGGTGCGGTACCAGCGGAGGGTGCGGTACCGGCCGAAGGCGCAGCGCCGGCGGACGGCGTTTCAGTGGGTCCCTGCGACTGGGAGGCCGGGGCGGGGGCAACCGGAAGATCCTCGATGACCGTTGAGCTGGTGAAGATCCGCCAGGGCTGGAACAGGTAGAGGCCTACGGCCACCACGATGGCGGCAATGAGAAGCGCAGCCGGAAGGATTCTGCGCTTTCTCATGTAACGTCAACGTCCGGCTTCGCGGCGCCGTTCCGGCCTGGAAGACCGTTCGCCAAGGAGCTGCCCGGCGTGTCCCCGGCGGCCTCCCGATCCGTAGAAGCATCATCAGGCGTGACCGTCCCGGCGTCGCCATCCACGAGGATCCGCTGGCCGGTGGCCAGCCGCTGGGTGGCCACGCCGGTACCAAGGACGGCGGGGATCCCGTACTCGCGGGCCACGATGGAGCTGTGGCTCAGCGGACCGCCCACATCGGTCACTACGGCGGAAGCCATCGCGAACAGCGACGTCCATGCGGGAGTGGTGATGCGGGCCACCAGGACGTCGCCGGGCCGCATGGTGCCGAAGTCCTGGGGACCTGTCAGGACGCGGGCGAGAGCAGTGACCTTCCCCGCACTTGCTCCCACACCCTTGATCACGCCGCCGGGCTTTTGCCGGGGGCCGGCCGGCATCATCGATCCGAAGGCCTTGTCCATCCAGCGGCTTTCCGGAAGCATCTGCGGCGCGGCGGCCTTCGCCTGGCCCCGCCACAGCATCCTGCGTTCCTCGACGGCGGCGGCGCGGACGGGCCGTTCGGCTCCGGCAATAACGACGGCGGCCCGCGCCCCGGGCTCAGCAAGGCCGAACTCCACCGCGCTCCGCAGCTCCTGGTGCCGGAGCCAGAACACGTCGTCCGGGGCAGCGATGACGCCGGAGCCCACCAGCCGCTGCCCGAGTTCCAGCAGCATTTGCCGCAGAAGCGGCCAGGCCAGGCCGACGTCGGCCAGCGCGTCCTCGCGGATAGGAGCTGTGTCCTGCGCCCACCGAAGCAGGCGGAGGAAGGCGGCCCGGCGGCGCGGCCCCAGCCGCGCAGCCATCTGCTCACTGAGCGATTCCCGGCGCTCGGTCAGCAGCCGTTGACGCTCATGCGGGTCGGTGCCCTGCCCGCCCAGGTAGAACTTCACCGTTTCCAGCAGGGCGGACGGATCGTCGGCAGGTACCGGGCTGGCGAAATCCAGGTTGTAGACGGCATGGCCGTAGAGGGCCAGGTGCTCCCTGAACGCGAAACGCCATTCCTGCCACAGGCCATCGTTCACGCCGGCGGGCGGGGTGCCCGTGTGGTGGGACTCGGCCAGCGCCGCCGTCGGCTCGTCCAGCAGGGCCGAGGTCAGCTCGGGATCGCTGCGGGCCCAGCCGGCGAGGTCGTAGAGCGACTTTTCTGCACGGATGGGTTCGCTGTCGTAGCCCAGGAGGAATGTCTGGGCCGGTGGATCGCCGTCACGCCGGACCAGTTTGTCGTAGAAGGCCTGGAAGGAGATCTCGCTGGTGGCGGCGAGCGGAATGATGGACTGCACGGCCGTGTAGTAGACGGTGCCGGCGTCGAGAAGGGCCTGCACTCCCGCCAGCAGTTCCTCGCCGGTGAGCTCCGCCGTCGGCCTGGTGGACCAGTCCTTGATCGCGTTGACATACCGCGGGTGCGAAAAACCCCGCCAGCCGGCCACGCCCATGTGCGCCTTGCCGCGGACCAGAGCGCCCAGGGCCTTTGGCAGCTTGCGCATCATCCGCCACATGCCCGAGTTGCGGTAATAGTAGTAGGCGTAGCCGTTGATGGTGGGCAGCCCGACGTCGCCCTCGCGGATCACGGTCTTGCCCAGGGCTTCGGCCATCAGGGATTTCAGCGACCGCGCCACGGAGCCGTCAATCATATCGGCGAACAGTGGTGAGAGCGGGTCCGGCAGCTGTTCCACAATGCTCGCTCGGAAATAGAGCCCGTTCGGATAGGGCAGGGGCCACGTGTCCGGGGTGTCTGCCGCTGGCTCGGGCAGTGCTGTGATGGGCCGGGATTGCAGAATGTGGAACCGGCCGCCGGCCCGCGCCCACTCGATGTCCTGCGGCGTGCCGAAATGGTCTGCGATCTGCCGGCCGTACCGGGCCAGCTGGGCGGCGGTGTGGTCATCGAGCACTGGCTCACGACGGCGGGCTGCCGCCACCGGCTGCTCCTGCGTTCCGTTCTCCGCGTAGACGGTCATAACGTCCTTGTCCGCTGTCTGCCGGGAGACCACAGCACCGGTCCCGGCGTCGACCACCACGTCATCGGTGCTGACCGTCCCGCCCACCACCGATTCGCCCAGGCCCCACGCGGCACTGATCACCGCCTGGTCCCGCCGCCCGTTGGTGGGGTTGGCGGTGAACATCACCCCGGCCGCGTCCGCCTCCACCATCTGTTGAATGACGACGGCGAGGCGCACCTGGTCAGGCGCCACGCCTTCGCGGGCACGGTACGCCATGGCGCGCGCCGTCCAGAGCGAAGCCCAGCAGTCGATGACCGCTTTCATCAGGGCTTCCGCGCCCCGCACGTTCAGGTAGGTGTCCTGCTGGCCCGCGAAACTGGCCGACTCCAGGTCCTCTGCGGTGGCGGAGGAGCGCACTGCCACAGCTGCATCGCCGATGCCGAGGCGGCCGTAGGCTTCGGCCAGTTCGGCTGCGATCCCGGCGGGCATGGTGCCGCCTTGGAACAGTGAGCTGATTCGCTCCGAGGCCTCCTCATAGTCCCGGGGCTGCGCGTGCGGCGGGAGCGTGGCCAGGTCCTGGATTGCCGCCGCGAGGTTGTTGTCGGTGACGAAATCCGCGTAGGCGGCAGTGGTGAGGACGAACCCCGGCGGGACCGGCAGCCCGGCCTGGATGAGGCCGCCGAGGCCCACTGCCTTGCCGCCGGCCCCGGCGACGTCGCCGCGACCCACCTTGGCTAGATCATTGATATAGCTCATGAACGCGTCCTTGTTGCCCGGATGGGGCGGCTGGAGTTGAACTGGTTCTCCACATACTGGCACTGCCGCGGGCGGGTGGCCATAACTTCGGGGCATGACCGGGCTCCGCCGGCCCCCCACAATGGAGGATCCATGACCCGAAGGGATGGCTGTCGCCGGGCCTCGGCTGGACTTAACCGCAGCAGCGCCTGAAGGATGAACACCATGGCTGATGACCTGGCACCCGCCGCCCCCTTCGACCGTTTAGTCCTGATCTTCAATCCAGGCAGGGCCGGAATGGCCGGGCGCATAGAAACGCTGCAGCGGGATTTGGCCCTCGACCTGCAGGGCCTGCCCGTTGAGCTGCTCCCAACAGGCTTTGCGGGGCACGCCCGCGACCTGGCGAGGTCCGAGGCCGGGCGAGGAGCCCCGCTCATCGTGTCCGTCAGCGGCGATGGCGGATACAACGAGGTAGTCAACGGGGTGATGGACGTTCCCGGCAGCAGGGCGGTGTGCACGGTGCTTCCTGCAGGCAATGCCAATGACCATCACCGGAGCTTGCCCGCAAGGCCGCTGACGGACGCCATCCGCGAGCGCCGGCTACGGCATATTGACCTGCTGCGCATCACATTCCGCCGCGCAGGCGGTGAACAAATCCAGTACGCCCACTCCTACGTCGGGTTCGGGCTCACGCCGTTGATGGCGATCGGCATCGAGAAGGGCGGAAAAGGAAAGGTCCTGGAACTCATCTCCGTTGCCCGGACCCTCTCCGGACTGCGGCCGTTCGAGCTTGTACGGGATGACGGGGCCACGGCGCAGTTCGACAGCCTGATCCTGGCCAACATCTCCCGGATGGCGAAGTACGGAACAGTCAGCGAAGCGCACCACCCGGACGATGGCCGGTTCGAGGTGGTGACGCTGCCCCATGCCGGTCGGTGGAAGATGGCGCTGATGACACTGCGCGCCGTCACGCTGGGCCTAGGCCATCAACCCGCGGTCAGCAGTTATGCCTTCACCACGCGCAATGCGGTTCCCTGCCAGATCGATGGCGAAGTTGTGCATCTCCAGGCGGGCACGCACGTCCTAGTGGAGAGCGCCAAGGGCGCCCTCACCACCATCTGACGGATCTTCGCCGGGGTGCTTTCCTGGCGCTGCCTAGGGTTGCACGGAGTCGAAGAACGTGTACCCGGAATCTGGCTTCGCGGCCTCGGCTTCGTGCGACTTCATGCGGATGAAATCCACGTCCTCCTGGCAGAGCGTAGTCTCGCCGTGCGGGTCCCCGTTGAGGGGGTGGCCGGTGGCTGCACTGATTTCTGCAGACAAGGTCCGGGGAAGGATCATGCAGCCGGGGTTTTCGATCAACCACTGCGTAACCGCTGAAGGAAGCCGGTGCCACTGGTCTTGGATAAAAGTGTCGGTCATTGCGTGCCAACGATCTTGTGGATCCACTGTCCGTCCGCAGGAAACGTGGAACGGTTGTGGCTGGGGGCAGCGACCCGGGTCCGGATCACCGCAGGGAGGGGCGACGGTTGATGCCCGTTCCGGCCTGTGGTGCCATCAGGGCCGTCCTCGTTAATCAGGGACCGGATGTCCAGTCACGGCGTCCCCGACGTACAGCGAGTCTACGCTCCAACAGCGCACATTCAGCGGGTGCAGCCGGGGCAATCTACGCCGAGCTAAGGGACCGCCGGAGCCAGCGTGAAAGAAGGGGCGGAATCACCGAAGGAAGGACGCCGGCCGGATCGGTAAGCGGACTCGATGACCGGTTCGAGCTCGTCCAAAACGGTGTGGTTCCCGGGGAGAACCACGTGGGCCAGAAATTCGGATTCCAGAGTGGCAAGGCCTGCCGCCACCGCTGCCAGTTTGGCCTCTATTGACACGGACAGGGCGTGCCAAAACCTGCGGTTGGCGCGTTCAAGTGCCTTTTCCTTCGCTTCGCCGATGGGGCCCTGCGCTGTGTCCCCCGGGATCATCACGCTCCCGTCAGAGTCCGGCAAGGAAACTACTATCCGGAAGTGCCTTCCGCCGCCCCTGAAGGCGATGGCACTCTGATGACCGCGCTGACTGAAAAGAACGTCGGTGGCGCCGTAATTTACGAGCGCTAGCCTGATGCGTTCCCGGGAAGCGCCGCTGCTCAACGAGTCGCCGCGGGTGTAAGGACTGGTCATGGTTCAACTATGCGCCCTTTGGCCACTCCTTCCTACGCCGGGCAGCCGCGGGTCTCCCTGGCCGGCGTCGCCAGCAGGAGGCCATAGACTCGGAGCCATGTCAGCTTCTGGGGGAGTGCCGGCACGGCGCGGAGGAATGGATATGGTTTCCGGTGCCTGTGCCGGGACGTACGGAGCCAAGCTGACCATCGTGAAGGGTGACGGCGAACCGGAGGCCTCCAGCTTTGAGTGCGGCTCCACCTTGGACCGCTTTGTCAGGCACGACGGCGGGCCCATCACCATCAGCGCGGTCCCGCCGTCGGGCAAGCCTGCCGCAACAGGGGTCAAAGTCCAGACCAATCCGGACCGCAGGGCCTCCGAGCTGGAGGATCTGTCCGAGTGGTCGGAGGAGCAGCTGCAGCCGCGGCTGCCCGGCGAGTTTCGCGGCACCAGCAGCGGAAACACCACCAGCACCGCCAGTTTGATGGCAGCACCGGGCCAGTACGAGCTCCAGTTCGTCTGCGACTGGCTGCCGGGGGCCCAGCTGTCCGTGTCCACGGCGGCAGGCGTTGAAGTCCTGGCCCCGGTGCAGGTGCCCTGCACGGGGACGATGTTCAAGGCGCCAGTGCAGCTGCCTACCGAGGGAGTGGGCCTAACTATGATCCGGGACGGTGGGCTGGAGGGCCGCTTCGCCTACCGGCTTGTTCCAGGCGGCCAGCCCTGAGGAGTACTACCTCAGCCTGTTTCGTAGGGGCAGTCCCTGGATCCGGCTGTATCCTTTCCTAAGCATGCTTACCATCGGCATTTCGCGGATGCCGGGCACGGACGGGCATTATTAAGCTCTGCGTTTGCCCTGATGGGTAGATTGCCGCAGGCACGCAGGACGGACGAACAGGGGCTTGAATTGGCAGGGAATGCAACCTTCCGGCACAGCAACACCGCGCTGCTCTCGGTGAGCAGCGTCGAAGCTCCGAGGATCGTGAGCTCTACGGATTTTGACCGCCGGTTGGCTTCCACCCTGCAGCGGCTGAAGTTCCCGCCCCGGCTGCTGGAACGCGTAGCCGGCGTCACGCATAGGCGCTGGTGGGCGGCCGGAACGTCCTTTGATGATGCTGCCGCCGAAGCGGGGGCAAAGGCCTTGGCGGAGGCCGGCGTTGAAGCGTCCGATGTGGGCCTGCTGATCAATACCTCCGTCACGCGGCGCAACCTGGAGCCGTCAGTGGCCGTGAAGATCCACCACGGACTTGGCCTGCCGTCGTCGGCCATGAACTTCGACCTCGCTAACGCCTGCCTGGGATTCGTCAACGGCCTGACCCTGGCGGCCAACATGATCGATTCCGGCCAGATCAAGTACGCCATGATCGTCAACGGCGAGGACGCCGAGGCAACGCAGGAGGCCACGCTGGCCCGTCTGCAGCGGCCCGAAACCACGCGCGAGGACTTCAACCGGGAGTTCGCCACACTCACCCTGGGCTCCGGCGCCGCCGCCGCCGTCCTGGGCCCCGCGGACCAGCACCCCGGTTCACACCGGGTGGTGGGCGGCGTGATGCGCGCCGGCACCGAACACCACGAGCTCTGCGTGGGCGGCATTGACGGCATGGCCACCGACACCAAGGGACTGCTCGACGGCGGCCTGCAGCTCGTCGTCGACGCCTGGCACGAGGCGCGGGCAGAGTGGGACTGGGCCGCCATGGACCGGTATGTCACGCACCAGGTGAGCAACGCCTACACGCAGGCGATCATTGACGCGATCGACCTGGACCCTGCCAGGGTGCCCATCACGTTCCCGCACTGGGGCAACGTGGGCCCGGCGTCGCTGCCCATGACCCTCGCGGCCGAGGCGCAGTCCCTGGAAGCGGGGGACCGGGTGCTTTGCATGGGCGTCGGATCCGGATTGAACACCGCCATGATGGAAATCGTTTGGTAGCCGCCAGCTGGCCCGGCGTGGACCCGGAGTGGTCGCGTGACATCGAGGTTGCTTCCACGTCCGACGCCGATCGGCCTGGCACAGTGCGCCGCTGGCACCTGCTGGACAACGGCGCGCAGCTGTCCCGCCGTGGCCTGGTCCCCGCCGGCACCCTGCTGTGCGTGCACGGCAACCCCACCTGGTCCTATCTGTGGCGGACGCTGCTGGCTGCCGGATCCGATCCGGCCCGCCCGTGGCGCGTTGTGGCGGTGGACCAGCTGGACATGGGCTACTCGGAGCGCACCGGCACTTTCCGGCGGCTGGCCCACCGGATCAACGACCTCGGCGACCTCACGGACGCCCTGGGCCTGGACGGGCCGGTTGTCACTGTGGGCCACGACTGGGGCGGCGTCATCAGCCTGGGCTGGGCGCTCGCGCACCCGCAACAGTTGGCCGGGGTAGTGCTGACCAACACCGCTGTCCACCAGCCCGCCGGGTCGGAAATCCCGCCGGCCCTGCGGCTTGCCCTGCACCCCGCCGTGCACAAGTGGGGAACCACGACGTCGGACGCTTTCCTGCGCGTGACGCACTCGCTGGCGCACCCGCCGCTGCCCGCCGAGATCCGAGACGCCTACATGGCCCCCTACCGCGGAGCCGACCGCCGGGCCGGGGTGGGGAACTTCGTTGCCGACATCCCCGCTGACGCCTCCCACCCCAGCTTTCCGACGCTCACTGGCGTGGCGGAAGGGCTGCGCGGGTTGAAAGTCCCGGCGCTGATGCTCTGGGGCCCGCGGGATCCCATCTTCTCGGACCGGTACCTCAAGGACCTCATCAACAGGCTCCCGCACGCGGAGGTGCACCGCTTCGAAGGTGCCGGCCATCTTGTGGCGGAGGACCGGGACATCGCAACGCCGGTTTTCCAGTGGCTTGCCGGGAACGTTGATGGCAACGAAGGCGAGTCCACGAAACCTGTAACCACGCCTGCCGGCGGCCAGCAGCAGGACGCGGCCCAGCCCGCGCCGGCCGAATTCCGGCCCCTCTGGCACCCGCTCCAGCAGCAGGCATCAGGACCGGCGGGAGCGGACACCGCCGTCGTGGAAATGGCTCCCAACGGTACGGCCGCCCGCTCGCTCAGCTGGCGGCAGCTGGACCGCAACATCCTGGACCTCGCCGCTGGGCTGCGGGAAGCCGGCGTGGAAAGCGGCAGCCGGGTCAGCCTGATGGTTCCGCCCGGGGTGGACCTGACCGTGGCCCTCTACGCCTGCCTCCGGCTGGGCGCCGTGGTGGTGGTGGCCGACGCCGGACTGGGAACCAGGGGCCTGAGCCGCGCCGTCAAAGGCGCCACCCCTGATGTCCTCATCGGCATCGACAAGGCCCTCGCGGCCGCTTCACTACTGGGCTGGCCCGGGCGGCGGATCAGCGTGCGGGACCTCCCGGCTGCCCGCCGTCGGATCCTGGGCGTGGAGACCTCCCTCGACACCCTGGCCCGCTCCGGAGCCGGCGGCGGACCGGGGCATTCAGCAGACATGGTGGACCCGGACGCCCCGGCCGCCGTGCTCTTCACCTCCGGCTCCACCGGCCCCGCCAAGGGTGTGCTTTATACGCACCGGAAGCTGGCGGCGATGCGGGACACGGTTGCTGAAACGTTCGGGATCCGTCCCGGTGCCCGGCTCGTGGCAGGGTTCGCGCCCTTCGCGCTGCTGGGACCGGCGCTCGGTGCGGTGTCAGTGACGCCGGCCATGGACGTCACCGCGCCGCGCACCTTGACGGCCAGCGCGCTCGCCGACGCTGCCGCGGCCATCGACGCCACGGTGGTCTTCGCCTCGCCGGCGGCTTTGCGCAACGTCCTTGCCACGCAAGACGGCCTCAGCAGCGCAGGGCATAAAGCCCTGGAACGTGTTGAGCTGCTGCTCTCGGCCGGCGCCCCCGTCCCGGAACCGTTGCTGGCCGATGTGCAGCGGCTGTTGCCCCGGGCCTCGCTGCACACCCCGTACGGGATGACCGAGGCGCTGCCGGTCACCGATATCAGCCTCGAGCAGATCCAAGCGGCCGACGCCGATGCTGCCGCCGGCACCTCCGCTGGAGCAGACGCCGTGGCGGGAGCGGGTAACGGGGTGTGTGTGGGAAGGCCCGTGCATGGCGCACGGGTAGGCATCGTCCCACTGGCCGCGGACGGCACCGCCACAGGAGCCGATCTCGGAACGGAGGCCGGCATCACCGGCGAGATTCTGGTGTGTGCCCCGCACGTCAAGGAAGCGTACGACAGGCTCTGGCTGGTCCAGCGGGAGAGCGCCAGCCTGCCGGGCTGGCACCGCACCGGCGACGTGGGGCATTTCGACGCCGCGGGCCGGCTTTGGGTAGAAGGACGCCTCGCCCATGTGGTCACTGCGCCCGGTGGTGTGGTGACACCCGTGGGTGCCGAACAGGCCATCGAACGCCTCGAAGGCGTCCGGCTGGCGGCGATCACCGGCGTCGGACCGGCGGGCACCCAGGCCGTGGTGGCCGTCGTCGAGACCTCCCCTCCTGCCCGGAAAGCCGGACCGGCTGAGCCGCACCTGGCCGGGCGGGTCCGGAAGGCTGCATTGGAGGCCGGCGTGAACGTCTCCGCCGTGCTGGTGGTCCCCGCGCAGCCCACGGACATCCGGCACAACGCCAAGATCGACAGGCCCCGCCTTTCCCGCTGGGCTTCGCGGGTGCTGGCCGGCGGCCGTCCGGGCAAGCCATGAGGGTCCTCGTCACGGGTGCCAGCGGGCTGCTCGGGGGAGAGGTGGCCCGGCTGCTGGTGCACCAGGGCCATGATGTGGTGACGTTCCAGCGCCGTCCGTCGGGGGTCGACGGCGCCACGGACTTCTGTGGGTCCGTCACGGATAAAGAGGCGCTCCGGGCAGCAGTTGCAGGCGCCGACGGAATCATCCACCTGGCGGCGAAGGTTTCCTTCACGGGACGGGCCGCGGAGTTCAATGAGGTGAACGTTGAAGGGACCCGCCGTCTGCTCAATTGCGCCCGCGCCGCTGGGGTGCGGGACGTGGTGTTTGTGTCCTCCCCATCGGTGGCCAATTCCGGCGCCGCCATCACGGGGCAGGGCGCTGAGCCGGCGGACCCGGAGCACGCGCACGGCGACTACGCACGCACCAAGGCCGAGGCGGAACTGCTGGCCCTGGCAGCGGATGGGCCGGACTTCCGGGTGGCGGCGGTTCGTCCCCACGTTGTGTGGGGCCCGGGGGACACCCAACTGGTGGAACGGGTCCTGGCGCGCGCCGGCCAAGGCCGCCTCCCGCTGCTCGACGCCGGTGCTGCCCTGATCGACACCACGTACGTGGACAATGCCGCCGCGGCAATCGTCGCCGGACTGCACCGGATGGACCATATCCACGGCAGGGCTCTGGTGGTGACCAACGGCGAGCCGCGCCCGGTGGGTGAGCTGCTGGCAGGGATCTGTGCCGCGGGTGGCGTCCGCCCGCCGTCGTGGTCTGTGTCCGGTGCGGTGGCGCGTGCGGCGGGAGCCGTGGTGGAGAAGGTCTGGACCTGGGCGGGCCGGGAAGAGGAGCCGCCGATGACCAGGTTCCTCGCCGAGCAGCTCTCCACTGCCCACTGGTTCGACCAGCGCGGGACCCGCGAACTCCTGGACTGGACGCCCGCCGTCTCGATTGATGAGGGCTTGGCGCGGCTGGCCGGGCACTACGGGACCAAGCCGGAGGCCCGGTCCTGAACGTCAAGGGGACAATCAACCCGCCAGTCCGCTAAGCCGGGCCTGGAGGAAGCGCCGTTCGGTGTCGTTTTCCGTCAGGATCAGTGCCTCCTCGAAAGCGCCGCGTGCCTCCTCGAACCGGCCCAGGCGGACCAGGAAGTCGGCCCGCGCGGCGGCAAGGTACGGGTAGCGGGCCAGCAGGGGTTCGGTTCCCAGCGCGTCCAGCTCAGCCAGGCCTTCGGCGTGGCCCACCGCGAAGCCGAGGGCGATCGCCCGGTTGAGCCTGACGACGGGGGATGGCCACTTTTCCAGGAGCAGGTTGTACAGGCCGAGGATTTCCTGCCAGTCCGTCCCGGACCACGACGTGCTTTCATCGTGGACCGCCGCAATGGCCGCCAGAAGGGCGAAACGGCTCGGCGGACGGATATTCAAAGCCTCGCGCAGGAGAGCAAGTCCTTCAGTGATGGCTGATTGGTCCCACTTCGATCGGTCCTGGTGCTCCATCAGCACCATCTCCCGATGTTCGTCCAGCCTGGCGCCACTGCGGGCATCGGTGAGCAGGATCAGCGCAAGAAGCCCGGCAATGTCGCCATTGCCGGGCAGCAGGACGCGAAGCATCCGGGCGAGCTCGTGCCCCCGTTCCGCCAGGTCCCGGCGCATCAGGTTCCCGCCCACAGGCGCAGTATGCCCGGTTGTGTACACCAGGTAGACAACAGACAGGACGCCGTCCAGGCGTTCCCGGAGTTCTGACGCCGCCGGAATGCGGTAGGGGATCCGGGCAGCCGCGATCTTCTTTTTCGCCCGGGTAATCCGGGCCGCCATCGTGGGTTCCGGTACGAGGAACGCGCGCGCCACATCGGCCGTGGAGAGCCCGCAGAGCAGCCGCAGCGTCAGCGCCACCTGGGCTTCCGGGGCGAGGGCAGGGTGGCAGCAGGTGAAGATCAACCCCAGCCGGTCATCGGGCACACCGTTACCATCCTGATCCGGCTCGCCTTGCCCGAAGTCACCAGGGTCCAGGAGCTTGGGAAGCGCCCGCCGCTCGGTGGCGGCGCGGCGGTGCATGTCGAGGGAACGTCGCCGCGCGGCCACGGTGAGCCACGCTCCGGTGTTCTTCGGGATGCCGCGCGGACCCCACGTGGACAAGGCACTGGCGTAGGCGTCCTGGACCGCTTCTTCGGCCGTGTCGATATCGCCGGTGACGCGGACGGTGGCCGCCAGCACGAAGGCCCACTCCCTGCGGTGTGCGTCCGCCACCGCGGCAGCAACTTCCGAGCTGGCGGCCGGGGACATCAGCTGACCACCCGGACGGGCCGGACCTCTACCCCGACGCCGGCAGGAACCTCCTTGGCGATCTCCAGCGCCTCGTCCAGGTCGGCTGCCTCAATCAGGAAGTAGCCGCCCAGCACCTCCTTCGACTCGGCGAAAGGACCGTCCGTGACGGAGAATCCACCAGATCCATCACGCCGGATAGACGTCGCCGTCGAGGCCGGGTGTAGTGCGGCCCCACTGAGCAGGGACCCGTTCCGGCGCTGCATAAACTCCTGGTAGGTGGGGCTGATGGACTCGCCCTCCGCTTGTCTGGCAACTGCCTCGTCCTGGAAGATCAGGATCAAATACTTGGACATTGTTATCCCCTCATCTGTTATCTGTAAGGCCGTCCTTTGCGGCCCTACATATCCGACGCGCGGGAGGAGCCCGGATCGACAATTGCCGGCAGCAATTTTTGGGAAGGCTCCCGCGAATATTCTCTGCCTAATCCAGGCTTTGGGCTGGGCGTAGGGTGGGAGCTGGACGAAAAGGAGCACTTCATGAAGAAAATCCTCATGGTACTAACCAGCGTTTCCGAGATCGGCGATACAGGAGAGAAGACCGGCTACAACGTGGCCGAGGCTGCGCATCCCTGGAAGGTCTTCAAGGACTCCGGGCATTTCGTCGACTTTGCGTCCATCCAGGGCGGCCAGCCCCCGCGTGACGAGGTGGACTCGAAAGATCCCATCCAGGTCGCCTTCACGGAGGATGAGACCACCCGCGCCGGCCTGTACAACACTGCCCGCGTGGACGTGGTTGATCCGGACCAGTACGACGCCGTCTACCTCGTGGGCGGCCACGGCACCATGTGGGACTTCCCGGACAGCGAAGGCCTGCAGAACCTCGTGGCCAGGGTTTACAACAACGGCGGCCTGGTGGGGGCGGTCTGCCACGGACCGGCCGGCCTGCTGAACGTGGAACTTGAGAACGGGCTGCGCCTCGTCGAGGGCCGGAAGGTTGCCGCCTTCACCAATGACGAGGAGGTTGCCGCAGGGAAGGACAAGGTCATCCCGTTCTTCCTGGCGGACCGGTTGGAGGAGCAGGGCGCCACCCACGTCTCCGCTGACGTCTTTGAGAAGCAGGTGGTGGTTGACGACAGGCTTGTGACCGGCCAGAACCCGGCGTCGGCTGCCGGGGTGGCCAAGGAAATGGAGAAGCTCTTCGCTGAGGTCATCCACCAGGAAAAAGCCGAGGAACGGCACGAGACCGAAGCCCTGCGCGCCGAAAAAGACGCCGAAAAAAGCGCCAGGAAGGCTGCCGCGGAAGCGGAGCACTAACCCCGGCAGCGCACTGGAACTGAATGCCACCCTGAATGACAGGGTGGCCGTCACTTAAAGGAGCTGTGCCCTGCTTCTAGCCGTTGCCCGCACCTTCTCCGGTGTCCTCCCGCATAACGTCCAGATTGTGGA
This sequence comes from Pseudarthrobacter sp. fls2-241-R2A-168, assembly GCF_030209335.1. Classification (NCBI taxonomy): domain Bacteria; kingdom Bacillati; phylum Actinomycetota; class Actinomycetes; order Micrococcales; family Micrococcaceae; genus Pseudarthrobacter; species Pseudarthrobacter sp. fls2-241-R2A-168. The sequence goes on along the minus strand of NZ_JARVSG010000010.1, from coordinate 35,199 downwards.
AGGTCAACGGGCCGTCGCACAGCGACGCCATTTTGGCAGCGAACTCCGACGTTTCCGGGCGCCCGGAATTTTCCATCGCCGACTCGAAGGAATCGAATTCGACGATGGTGAAATAGGTTCCCGGGTGGTCCCTGTCCGCCGTGGCAATAATGCGGCGGAACGTGGCTGGGCGGCTTCCCTCGGTTGTTGAGGGACCGCCCAGCGCTTCGATCTCCTCGATGCGGGAGGTCTTGAATTCGATGATCTGTACAAACCCGGCCATGACGGCTCCTTTGCTACGGTGGACGCTGGTGCGGATCAGGCTAGTCCCGGTGCCGGGTGGTGCAAAGGGGAGAAATGCCCCTACTTTTGCCGCTGCGGTGCCTCCCGGCTCGTGCCAGTCGGGCGGCCTGCAGCCACGGCGGCGGCGCAGTTCCAACCACCCTCCCCGCATTGCCCCAACGGCGGCGCCATTAGGTATCCGGCGCATATTGACTGCCTGTAGTCGGAGGAATAGGTTCTGCGTATTGGGGCCACCAGGAGGGAAAGACCATGCCGAAGTATCTTTTTGAAGGAACGTACGTGGGCCCGGGCGTCAAGGGTCTGATGCAGGAGGGCGGCAGCAAGCGGCGTGACGCGCTGGCGGAGGCCCTCAGTTCGGTGGGAGGTTCGCTGGAGAGCTTCTACTACGCCTTTGGTTACTACGACGTCCTGGGCGTTTTTGAGGTCCCGGATGATGCGAGTGCTGCAGCACTGTCGCTGCTGATCAACTCGACGGGAAACGTCAACGTCCGCCTGAAGCCGCTGCTGACCGTGGAAGACCTCGACGAAGCCGCCAAGAAGACCCCGTCCTACCGGGCCCCGGGACAGTAGGGGAGTTATACACGTGGGTGGCGGGCCGCCGTCGTAATGTACGACGGCGGCCCGTCGCCTTGTGCTTCACAGGGGCGGCCAGTTCTCCGCGCCCGGTCCGTCGAACAGCGCGCTGGTGCTGCCCTGGGGCACCACGACGTGGACGGCGTTGCGCTGGATGGTGAAGTCGGTGGGCGTCGCGGCCGCAATCTCGCCGTCGAGGTTCACGGGCAGCGGCGGGTCGGTGACCAGCCGGACAGCCCGGCTGGTCAGGTGGTGCACCCGGTCGTGTTTGATGAAGCTTCCGTCCTTGAGCAGCCGCGCGATGCTCACGTGTTCCCGGAGCGGCCCGGCCACGATGGCATAGATGTCCAGGGTGTGGTCGTCGATCCCGGCCGTGGGGGAGACCGTGTTGCCGCCGCCGTAATGCCGGCCGTTGCCCACGGCCACCTGAAGCAGGTCCTCGAGCTCAATCGGCTCATGGTCACCCTCGGGGAATTCGAGGCGGGCCCGGAACGACTTGTGCCGGGCATAAGCCGATAACGTGGCGATGCTGTACACCAAGGGCCCGATGTACCGCTTCAGACGTGGGCTGAGGGCTTCCGTCACAGCCACCGACAGGCCCACGGACGCGACGTTGAGGAAGGGTTCACCGTTGGCCCGGCCGAGGTCGATGTCCACCACCTTCCCGTCGGCCAGGGCAGCGCAGGCGTCGGAAAGATTGCCCGGTATCTCCAGCGTGCGGGCGAAGTCGTTGGCGGTCCCCAGCGGAAGAACACCCAGCACAGTGTTGGTGCCGGCAACCCGGCCGGCGGCGTAGGACACAGTCCCGTCGCCGCCGCCCACAACCACCAGGTCGTGCCCGTCCGCAAGCACCCGGTCAAGCGTCCCGGCCAGGTCCGCCCCGGAGTGGACAGGATGGACGGAGGAGATGGGCACGCCTGCCTTGCGCATGGTGTCCACGGCAAGTTCGTGTGCCGCCCCCCGGCGTGATCCGGCGTTGATCACCACGGCGGCAGAGCGTGCGTCCCGGGCAGCCTTCATGTGGGCCATGTTAGGTGGTGGACCTGTGAATTCCTCTGGGGGTGGGGCTAAAACCGACCCACTGCTTGAGTTGTGGTGCCAAAAGTGGCACCATAAGGCGTGTGGCGGGGATCGATAAGATCGAGAAGCAAGCTAGAAACTCTCCTGAGAACGTCTCTTACACCGACATGATCAAGCTTTGTAGCCATTACTTCGGCGAACCTAGGTCAGGTTCCGGGAGCCACAACGCAATCTTCAGAATGCCCTGGGCAGGAGACCCCAGGGTCAATCTGCAAAACAAGAACGGCAAGGCAAAGCCGTACCAGGTAAAGCAAGCATTAGCCGCCATCGATAGGAGCAAGGAGAAGTAGATGTCCACTAAAAAAGCAGCTGCCGGGCCGTCTACGGTGGCGCAGTATCGGTACTCGGTCCAGTGGTCGCCGGAGGATCAGGAGTTTGTGGCCACGGTTCTCGAATTTCCTTCTCTCTCTTGGCTGGATGAGGATCAATTTGAGGCACTCCGTGGCATCGAGCGGTTGGTGTCTGATGTCATCGATGAACTCACCCAGTCTGGCGAACGCGTGCCTCAGCCAATTGCAACCCAGACATTCAGCGGCAGGCTCAACCTCCGGGTGCCTCCCGAACTTCACCGCAGGCTGGCAATTGAAGCTGCCAATCACGGAGTGCCCCTCAACAAGTACGCAACTGAGCGGTTGACGGCCTGAAGCGTTCACCCGCTGAGCCCCGGAAGCCGGCTGGCTCAGGAGCAGCTGCAGTCTCCGTGGGTATCGGCATGCAGGACGTCGCCAGCGGGCGGCTCTTGTACGACGCCGCGGTTGAGCAGGGGCTCGGGGTGCAGGTGGACATGGCGGGGTGATTGCATCCGTCGTCGGTTGGCGTACGACGGCGGCACTCCAGGAAGTGCCTCCCTTTCCGTTATTGCCACGGCGCGGCAGTCGCAGGATGATCGAAGGTGTTGGGCTCCTGCCGGCCAGGCGGGCCGGAAGAACGACGGCGCGTGCCCAGCTTAAGAACTGAGGCGGCGGTGAGCGGGCCATGACAGAACGCAACGGGCAGCAGCGGCGGCTGCGGGTAGCCGACGTCAACGTGGTGAACCACCGGACGCTGCGGAAGGCGCTGGGCGGCACCATCGTCGGCAACACCATGGAGTGGTACGACGTCGGGGTGTTCGGCTACCTCATCACCACCATGGGGCCCGTGTTCCTGCCCGAAGCAGACAGGGCAGTGCAAAACCTGTTCCTGCTGGGAACGTTCGCAGCCACCTTCATCGCCCGGCCCCTGGGCGGGATCTTCTTTGGCTGGCTGGGGGACAAGATCGGCCGCCAGAAGGTCCTGGCCATGACGCTCATGCTCATGGCCGCCGCAACGTTCGCCGTCGGCCTGCTTCCGGGGTACGAGGTACTGGGCCTGTGGGCGGCGGTGCTGCTGGTGGCCACCAAGCTCGTGCAGGGCTTTTCCACCGGCGGCGAGTATTCCGGGGCCACCACCTTTGTGTGCGAGCACGCGCCGGACCGGCGCCGGGGCTTCTACGTCAGCTTCCTGGACATGGGCAGCTACCTCGGTTTTGCGGCGGGCGGGGCGGTGGTGTCCGCCCTTCAGCTGACCCTGGGCCAGGAGCAGATGGGGGAGTGGGGCTGGCGGATCCCGTTCCTGGTGGCCGGTCCGCTGGGCATCGTCGCCGTGTATTTCCGGATGAAGATTGAGGAGTCGTCAGCCTTCAAAGCCACGCTGGAGGCCGAAGCCGCGGCGGCCAAGCGTCCCGGCGCCGAAGAGCTCCGTCCCGTGGGACCGGTGGGCATTGTGAAGGCCCACTGGCGGCCGCTCGTGCTGGCCATGATCCTGGCGGCGGCAGCCAATACGGTGGCCTACGCCCTGACGTCCTACATGCCCACGTATTTGACCAGCAACAAGGGGTACGACGAGGTCCAGGGGACGCTGCTGACCCTCCCGGTCCTGGTGGCCATGGCACTGTGCATCCCGTTCACCGGGCTTCTCTCGGACCGGATCGGCCGCCGCCGCGTGCTGTGGATCGGGGCCTTCAGCACCGTGGTCTTCGCCGTTCCCGCGTTCCTGGCGATAGCGGTGGGCAGCCTTCCCATGACATTGCTCGGCCTTGCCCTGATTGCCTTCCCGGTGGCGTTTTCGGTGCCGAACCTCGCCTCGGCGCTGCCTGCGCTGTTTCCCACCGAGCACCGCTATTCAGCCATGGGCATCGCCTATAACCTGGCAGTGGCCATCTTCGGTGGAACGGCCCCGTTCATCATCGCGGCCCTCATTGAGCTGACCGGCGACGATATGGCGATTGCGTACTACCTCATGGCGGTGGCCGTGGTGGCCGCCGTGGCCATCCGGTTCCTGCCCGAATCAGCCGGGCGGAACCTGCCCGGGTCGATGCCCAGTGTGGACTCGGAGGAAGCCGCCCGGAAGCTGGTGGAGACGCAGGACAACAACCCGTTGCTGGACCTGGACTCGCTGCCGTTCGAGAGCTTGGAGATCGCCCGGGATTCGCACAAAGGACGGCCCGGAAGGTGATGTAGAGCATGGACGTACGACGGCGGGACTTGCGTGAGTGCCGCCGTCGCCGATGGGTTCAGAGCTGCAGGCCGGCCCGGATCTGGATGAGAGTGAGGTCCAGCAGCGGAGTGGGAACGTTGAGGTCGCGGGCCCTGCGGGCGAGGTCGCCGAGTATGTGTTCAGCTTCGGAAGGGAGCCCCGCGCTGAGATCCCGGTAGAGGGAAGAAGTGAATGCAGAGCCCGGCTCGGTGAGTATGCCCACCGCCTGTGCATGAGCGGCGTCGGAAACTGGATGTCCCGCCGCGGCCGCCACCGCTTCGGTTTCACTGATGGCCTCCAGGATCCTGGACTGCCCGTCGGCCTCGATGATCCGTCCCACCGGCGCCCGGAACAGGCAATTGACGATCCCCGCGGCGGCGATGAAGGCCCATTTGTCCCACAGCGCGCCCCTTACGTCGTCCACTACCGAGAAGTCGACGGCGGGCACGTTCAGAGCTTCGGAAACCTCCGGAGGGACAGGGTTTCCGTTCAGTCCGCCAATCATGAGCGAAGTGAGGGGCATCTGCTGGCGAACCACATCGCCGTCGAGTGTGGCGACGATCCGGGCCAGGCCACCCAGCACCTGTCCGGGGTACTGCTGCTCTAGCCGGTCCACATGGGCCATGCCGTTGAGGATGGGAACGATGGTGGTTCCCGGCCCGACGAAGGCGCCGATCTCGCTGAGTACGCCCTCGAACGCCGTGGCTTTGACCGTGACGAGGATCAGATCGAAGGCCTTTGACCCGTCCGGTGCGGTGATGGTTTTCACCCGGTTCGTCCGGTCAGCGGTGGGAGAGATGAAGCGCAGCCCGTCGCGGCGGAGGACCTCCTGCTTGCGCGGACGCACCAGGTACGTGACATCCCGTCCTGCCTCCTGCAGGAGCGTACCGAACGCCCCGCCTGTTGCTCCGGCTCCGACGACGAGTATCCGCATTTGTGGTTACCTTTCCGGTGATTTTCGAAGAATGTTGACCGGGCAAAGGAGCCAGGAATAGCTGATGGGCTCCCATCCAGGGTAAAGGGGCTCCCACCGAAGATTAACGAAGCGCACGTGTTCCAGATACGCGTGCTGCTCAGAGCCTGTCCTGGATCAGGTAGTTGGCCACGGCCTCCGGGTTTGCCAGTGCCAGGAGGTGGCCACCGGGCACCACGTCCGGCTCCAGCCCGAGGCGTTCGCGGGCGACTCGTCGCTGGAAATCGATCGGAAAGAACCGATCTTCCTCTCCGGCGAGAATTCGGATGGGGATTTTGGGCCATTCGTCGAAATTGCACACTGACTCGAAGACTGCATTTGCCCCGGGGCGCTGATGCATTTCTCCTTCCGCGGCGACGTCCGGCGGGACGTCGTGGAGGAAGTAGGTGCCGACGTCGAACTCGGTACTGTAACCCTGGGCTTCCGCAGCGCTTCGCTGCGCCACAGCCCACCCGGTGTTCTCCCACCATGCACCGGGAGTCTCGCCCGGGACGGGGATCATGGCATTGACGAGGATAAGCTCTCGAACAGCCGTCCGGTGACAGACCAGCGGCGCCGTGAAGGCGCCCAACGATTGAGCGACGAGCACCACGTCCTCGCGCTCACCGATCGCCTCGAGAACCAGGTTCGTGTATTCGGTCAGACCGGCGCTTTCGTCGTCACCTGGTAGGTCGACGGCGACAGCTTCGTGGCCGGCTCTTCGAAGCAGGGGGACCACACGGCTCCAGTACCAGGCCGCGCCGCCTGCACCCGGGATCAGGACGAAGGTGCTCTCTGCTGGTTCCATCTGCTCATTCTCGCCCGAGGGCATGGAAAAGCGGAGCAGGGTGTCCTTCAGAGGCCGCTGTGAAGGACACCCTGCACGGTCCGGCTACTGCTGGTTCAGCCATTCTTCGAAGCGCGTGTTGTAAATGGTCGCTTCGCCTCCGGGAAGCAGTTCGCCGTCCTGAAGCATGGCGTTGAAGTAGCGCGCCGTGGGGTCAGTGACAACCTCGCGGGGGTCGCCACGGAAGCTGAGGCCCTTGCGGATGAGCTCATCAAGGCCGAACTGCTCGGGCCCGGCCACCTCAACGGTGGCGTTTTGTGGACTTCCGACGGCGGTGCGTGCAACAGCGGTGGCCACGTCATCGGCGGCCATGGGTTGGATCAGGGCGGGTGACAGTCGAACAGTGTTTCCCTCGGACGCGGCCTGGGCGATGCTCTTCACGAACTCGAAAAACTGCGTCGCATGAACAATCGAATACGGGACGCCTGATTCCTTGATGAGCTTCTCCTGGGCGATTTTCGCCCGGAAGTAGCCACTCTCGGCCAGGCGCTCGGTGCCCACCACCGACAGGGCGACATGGTGCCCGACGCCGGCGTCCTTCTCCGCGGCGAGCTGGTTGCGGGTGGAGGTGGTAAAGAAATCCAGCACGGCCGCATCTTCAAATGAAGGCGAGTTCGACACATCGACTACAGTGTCCGCTCCCTGCAGCACGTCCGCGAGGCCCTCGCCGGTGAGCGTGTTCACCCCCAAGTCAGGGGAGGCGGCCACGGCTTCGTGTCCGTGTTCACGGAGCTTGCTGACCAGTTTCGAGCCGATCAGGCCCGTACCGCCGATAACTACGATCTTCATGATCTTCCTTTCGATAAGTTTATGAGGGGCTACAGGCGGGCTTGGGACGTCGAGTTCAGCCACGCCTTGAGGGTGATGTCCCCAATGCGGGATTCACCGAGGGGAACGATGCTGGTCTCTTCGATCGGTATGCCGAAGTAGCCGGCTTGGGGATCTGCGAGCACCGGGCGGGAATCATTGCGGGCCGCGAGAACACGACCCACGAATTCATCAAGTCCGGCGCGCTCAGGGCCCGCCATTTCAACGACGCCCTCGATCGCGGGCGAGACGGCAGTCTCCGCCACGATGCGGGCAACGTCAGCGGCGGCCATCGGCTGCATCAGGTGATCTGTCACGTAAACTGACCCGTCGCGTGTTCCGGCGTCGGCGATCAGCGGGATGAACTCGAAGAATTGGGTGGCCCGCAGAATGGTGTACGGGACTCCGCCTTCCCTAACTGCCTTCTCCTGCGCAGTTTTCCCGGCGAAGTAACCGACGCCGATGCGGTCGGTTCCAACAACGGACAGAGCCACGTGATGCGGCACGCCGGCCCTTTTTTCGGCCGCGAGAAGGTTGCGGGATGAAGTGGAGAAGAAGGGAACTACTACCTTCTCATCGAAATCGGCGGCGTTCGTCAAGTCGACAACGACGTCCGCCCCGACCATCGCCTCATCCAGTCCCTGGCCGGTCACGGAATCGACCCCGGTGGAAGGGGACGCCGCTTTCGCCTCATGGCCCTGACTGCTGAGGATCTCCACAACCTGCTTGCCGATCAGGCCTGTGCCGCCGATTACAACGATCTTCATGATGATCTTCCCTCCGATAATGGCTGAGCGGAATGTAGTGACATTCCTTCCACCAGCTATGACCGGGTACCGGATCAATCTGTGACAAAGGCTTTGGAAAAATGCGCTGTAGGGCCGGCAGGTTAGGCGCCGACCCTCGTCACGCCGGAGAGTTTGTCTGGATTCATCGTCCACAACAGCCGATCAATACCATCGGCAGACGCCGTGAGCGTCACCACCGCAAACACCACCCCGTCCTGAACCAGCCGTGCCGAGGGCCGGCCGTTGGCCATGAACGGCTGGGTATCCACGCCAAGCCAGAAACGCGACGCGAACGCCTGGTAGTACTTCGCCACCCGTTCCCGTCCCACAACTGGGAACTTGGAAGCCCGGACCTTGCCGCCGCCGTCGGAGTAACTGACGACGTCGGCGGCGAACAGTGCCTCCAGCGCGGCCAGGTTTCCGGTCCGGGCCGCAGCCAGGAATGCCTCCAGCAGCTGCCGCTGTTCGCTCACGCTCACCTCGGCGCGTTTCTCTTCAGCAAGGCGTTTGCGGGCGCGGCTGACCAGCTGGCGGGCATTCCCTTCGGTCTGCTGGATGACCTCAGCGATCTGCTCATACGGGTAGTCAAACGCCTGTCGCAGCACGTACGCCGCCCGCTCGGTCGGCGACAACTTTTCCAGTACCAGCAACACCGCAAACTCGAGCGCTTCGCCGTGCAAGGCGCCCAGTTCGGGGTCGGCGCTGGTGTCCACAGGCTCGGGCAGCCAGGGACCTACATACGTCTCACGGCGGACACGTGCCGACTGCCCGACATTGATGGCTAGCCGGGTGGCGGTGGTCGCCAGGAACGCGGGTGCATGCCGGACCTGACTCCGATCGCAGGTCTGCCAACGGACCCAAGTCTCCTGGACGATGTCCTCCGCCTCGCTGACACTGCCGAGCATGCGGTAGGCGATTCCGAACAATCGAGGACGGACCTCGGCAAAAATTGTCGATGCCGTTTCCAATTCGTCCGTTGACCCGGCGTCGGCATCCATGCGCCCAATATTACTGCTGCGAGGATTTGACCCAGGCGGTGAAATCCCGGGGCGGGCTGGCATACGACGGCGGGCAGATCTGGCTATAAGTTGGTCTGCCATCCTTAACTGTTTCCTTGCTCTGCACGCTGTTTCAGGTCTCGTCGCCATCTAAGACCGGACACAGCTCGGACTTGTGACAGAAGAAACCGCGTCTCGTTCTAAGACATTGATGCAGATGCAGCGCCGTCGTATCCCCACCAGCCAGCGGTGTGGACTAGTTCCCAAGATCTATCTGGGCGTGCCAGTACCGGGCGTTGGTTCTCGAGGACGCCAACACCACCAGACCGGTTTGACCGTTGACGTTTTGTTTCGTTGACGTGGGGTCGTTGATGTCGTCGTCGGTGCTGCTGCTGATGATGGGCGTGCCCGCGCCAGGCGCGAAGGAAACGTTGTCAATCGGAGACTTCTTGTAATAAAGGGTGCCGCCTTCCTCAGGCGCGATTGCGAACATCCAGATCTGACCATGCTGTTCGTCGATCATCACCATGGGCCGGGTGTGGACGTCCTGCACTTCGCCAAACGCCGCGCTGGTCCATTGGCCCTTGCCATCGCGCACCAGGAGCGCCACCAACGTCTGGCCGACTTTTCGATTAGCTGTCTTGATCGCTGCGTAGAGGCGGCCGCTGCCGTCACTTGTGAGTTGCCTGAGGTTCAGGTGGTCGTTCGCGCATCCTCCGGTGCAGTTCTTTCCCCCTCCGAAGGCGACCTCCGTCTGCCACGCGTCCTCTGGCTGACCGTCCTGGTGGACAGCAAAGTAGAACCTCTTATGCTCTTTCCGCTGATTGCTCCACATAATTCCGATCTTGTCGCCTTGGAACGACGTGACTGCGGAGATATCGTCCGGGTTCACCTTGGCGTTGGGCGTCGGCAGGACGAACGGCGTCCCCCACACCAAGTCACTCGTCGTCGAGTGGTTGACGTAGACATCGTTGCTGTCGGCGGACGAGACGACGGTATAGGTGACCCAGAGCTTACCGAGCGAATCTTTGGCCACGGTGATCGATTCCGTGCTCCCGCGGTGAAGGGTGACGGGGAATCCGGCGTCCTGGGAGTAGGTCTTTGTCGACGCGTTGTAGCTGAAGCGGAGAAGCACTGCGGATCCGGAGGCCACCTCTTTCTGGGTTGGCGGCGCGGCCCACTCCGATTGCACAGTGGTGCCCGACACGATGTAAAGCTTGCCGTCCTTCTCGTCCCAGAGCGCGTCGCCGCGCGCACTCGGACGTTCGTCAACAACTGTGTCCGTCTCCTGCCAAGCCTGCGTAGCGGCGTCAAGCCGGTGGATCTTCGTCGCATGTGTGGATGGGCTCCACAACAGCCCCCACCAGCTTCCATCCTGGAACCAGAGCTTGCTTTGGGCCTTGTCCGCAGTCGGGGTTCTGACGCCGTCGCTTGCGTATGACGGGCCGGGAACTCCGACGTCGGCCGCCTGGGCGGGGACGGGGAGCGCGACGGTGACGGCTGCGGCGAGTAGCAGGGCGATGAAAAGGCGTAGCAAACGCATGATGGTGTCCTCTGAGATCTGTGGGTGGACGGGAGGCCGTTTCATCACCTCTATGCGGCAAAACTCTACGTCTGCGCGCTGCACCGTGAGCCCCAGGGGTACCAAAAAGGGGAGCCGAAAGGGGAGGGCATTAGGTAGCTGTTTGCAAACCCCGCAGGTGCCACCCGGGTCATGGAAATGCGCCGGCTTCTATAGCGTTCTTCACGTATGGGCACCCGGAATATCGCGGACATTATCGACCGCCCCTGAATTTGAGGAGCTGGAGCCTTTGCTCTTCGCTCATCCGGCCGGGGTGAACGACCGGGAATTGGAAGATGTGCCGGGAATCGATCGTAGTATCCCAACAAATCAAGGCCCCCGGTGACTACCGGAGGCCTTGATTTGTTGCGGACGAAAGCTATTTGACGGCGACGAAGATCTTGTCGGCGATCATGCCCGGCCGGACGGCGAGAACACCTTGGCCGGCTGTGGCGGACGGTACCTGAATGGCGATATTGCCGGTTGCTGTGCCGCCCTTGTAGAGGGTGTTGCTGTCGATGGCTTCAGGTGCAACGACATGGTGGTCGTACGCATTGATGGTTTTACCGTCGGCGGTGACGTAATCCACAGAGACGAAGGAAGGTGTCTGTCCATTGGCGTCGTCGCCGACGTACGTTGCCGAGTAGTTCACCAGGATGTATTCCGAGCCCGCAGCAGGAGCATCATTGAATTGGTTGGCCGCTACAACTGCATCGGAAGCCGCAAGGGTGACCGAGTTAACAACGACCTTCCAGTCCTTAGACTCCACCACCGAGCCGATTGGCGAAGGATTTTCACGTGTTCCGGCCTTGGCGCCGGGCTTTGCTGCTGCTGGAGCATCAGCACCTGCCTCACCGGTAGGTGCCGAAACTTTTGTGTCACCACCGCCGAAAGCGTCCTCGGCGGACGAGCTTACAACGGAGAAGAAGACAACAAAGCCGACGATGGTTCCCACGATCGACAAGATCAGGGCTGTGATGCCCATTCCCTTGGCTTTGTCTTTTAAGAAGAGAGAAACAATCGCCAGGATGAACGCAATCGGCAGCAAGACCCAACCGATAATGAGCGCCCCGGGAATGCACGCAAAGATGAAACCTGCAATTGCGGCAATAAGTGCAACGAGTCCGATGATATTTCGCTGCTTCTTTGCCTTCGCATACTCTTGAGGGCCCGAAGCGCCCGGTGGACCGTAGTTCGGCGGCATAGGTGGAAATTGCGGTTGCTGGTGGGGCGCAGTCTGCTGAGAGCTTGCCCCCGGAAGCTCTGGTGTAGTCATGTGATGATGATGACAGAATTGTTGGCTTTACGCATTCGTGGCCTTCACACGAAAAGGACTAGCCGATACAAGTTTTCGCCCATGTTTTCGCAGGCAATGCGCTCAATGTCCAATAAATCTTGCCCTAATGCTGCAGCAATAATTCGTTTCTATGAGGGAAATCCTGCACAAATCTTGATGTAATTTTGACGAAGTTGCATCTGCCGACCTCTGAGGATAGACGACGGTTACCCCGCCACCGCCGCCTTCGCCGCCTCCTTGGCGTTCATCCATTCGCTCAGCCACGGCGCCCGGACGCTGGACGTGATCCGGCAGTCGGCCACGAAGGTGCCCTTGGCGCCGGCGTCGATCCAGTCCGTGAGGGCCGAAAGGTCCGCCAGTGAGCGGATGATCGCCGACTCGGCACCCAAAGCGCGCGCAATGCCGCTGAAGTCCACCTCGGGGATCAGCATGGGCTTTTCGGTCAGGCCCTGGGAGCCGTACTGGTGGATCTCAGCTCCGTAGGCGGCATCGTTGTAGATCACCACGATGGCGCTCTTCGCCGCGCCGATCAGTGATTCGAGGTCGGCCAGGCCCATCAGGAAACCGCCGTCGCCGGAGGCCAGCACCAGGGTGCGGCCGTCCTCCACCGCCCGGGCCGCCCCGACGGCGCTAGCAAGGCCCAGCCCGATGGCCTGGAACGCGGTCCCCACCATCACCAGGTCCTGCGGCCGCGGAATGTTCCAGTACATCGGCGCCCAGCCCACGAAGTGCCCGCCGTCCTGGACCACCGTGCGGCGCTCCGGCAGAACGGCGTCGAGTGCCGTGGCGAGGGAGCGCGGGTCCAGGCGGCCGTCCGGCGTTTCGTCCGAGCCCGGGTGATGTCCCGGGCCCGTAGCCAGACGCTTAGAAGCTTCCGCACGCCAAGCTTGAGCCGAAGCCTCGCCATCAAGCATCTGAAGAAGACGTCCCGCGGCGGACTTCGCGTCCGCGCTGACGAACAGGTCCACCCGAGAGTTTGAGGGCTGCAGGGCGGTGTCGATCTGGATAACCGTGCTGTCCGGGCCGAGCAGGTGCCCGAACCGCATAGTGAACGGGCTTAGGCTCGCCCCGGCCACCAGCACCACGTCGGCCTCGCCCATGAGCCCGGCCGCGGTGTCGGTGCCGAAACCGCCGGCCACACCCAAGTACCCCTCGCCGTTGAGGAGGTTGAGCGCCAGGGCGGTTCCGGCGGTCAGGGCGCCGAGCCGGTCGGCGAGCTCCCTGAGTTCCGGGCCGGCTCCGGCGAGGTGCGCGCCGCGGCCGGCGAGGATCAGCGGGCGCTTGGCTCCGGCGAGCAGGCGGGCTGCCTGCGCAAGGCCGCGGTCGACGTCGTCCGTCACCTTTGCTGCCTGCGGCTCGGGGAGGTCTTCTTCCGCAGCCTCGAGTGACGCGAGGTCGTAGGGAATGGCAATCACGACGGCGGTGCGCTTGGTGAGAGCGTACTCCACGGCCTGCTGGGTGATGGAGCCGGCGGCGTCGCGGGTGACGGTGAAGGTGGCTGCGCCGAGGCCGGCGGCGATGGCGGCCTGGTCCACGTCCTGCGGCCGGGCGCCACTGCTCGGAGCGTCCCCGGTGACGAGCACGACGGGGATCTGCGCCTGGACCGCCTCGGCCAGGGCGGTGAGTGCGTTGGTGTAGCCGGGGCCGTAGGTGGTGGTGCCCGCCGCGAGCCGTCCGGACGTCCGGTAGTAGGCGTCGGCGGCGGCGATCGCGGCACCCTCATGCCGGACGGCGGAGAAGCGCAGGCCCATCTTTTCGGCGGCGTCCAGGAAGTAGACGTTGCCGTTGCCCATGACGCCGAAGACGTCGCTGAGGTAGCTGCTGAGAACCTGTGCCACGCGGCCCGAGACGGTGAGAGTAGTCATGCAGGAATCCTGCGGGGCAGCTTACGGATAAGCAATAGAGATGCGTCTGACTGGGATTATTGGCAGTCAGGAACAACAGTAATTGAAAATATGCCTACTTGTGGCCTGCGTCACCCGTAGTTTCGTCCGACGGGTGGGATTCCTGCTTCGAGAGCCGGTTCAGGAGGCCGTCGTACCGGGGCGGCATAAGTTCGACGACGGAAATGGCGGTGCTGGTCCGCTGGATACCGTCGATAGCCAGGATCTGGTTGGTGATGCGGTAGAGGTCGGCCGTGCTCCGGGCCACCACCTTGGCCATCAGGTCCGCGTCGCCGGTGGTGGCGTGCACCTCGATCACCTCCGGGATGGCCGCGAGTCCGTTCTCCACCGCGCCCGCCCGGGTCTGGCTGATGGCCAGCGAGAGGAATGCCATCAGGTCGTAGCCGAGCGCGGCGGGGTCCAGCCTGCGGCTGAAGGAGCGGAGGGCGCCGCTGCGCTCGAGCCGCGACAACCGGGCGTGGACGGTGTTTCGTGCGACGCCGAGTGTCCGGGAGAGTGCCAGGGCGCTGGCTTCGGGATCCTTGTCCAGGGCCAGGATGATCCTGCCGTCGAGGGAATCCAGGGTGCGGTAGTTAGCGATGGTCATATTTTCACCACATGCAGTAGAAGTTGAGCAGAAGTCCCAATGCCTTGAGGGTATCTTGCCATGTGCGCCGGGTCACAATCATGATCGGTCCTCATGACCCTCACTCAGCTTCAATCGGCACCGGCCGCCGCGCGCCCCACCCTTCGTGGCGCGGTGACCGGCCTGCCGTCCTACGTCCCGGGCCGGCGCAGCGCCGGCATGGACATCGCAGCCCTAGCCAGCAACGAAAGCCACTACGAGCCGCTGCCGGCAGCAATCGCCGCCGTGGCCGGAGCGGCCGGTGCCATGAACCGCTACCCGGACATGGCCGCCGTCGAACTCCGCGAACGGCTTGCCCGGCACCTCGGCGTCACGGCCGGGGAGATTGCGGTGGGACCCGGCAGCGTGGGCGTCCTCCAGCAGATCATCACCGGACTGTGCGACGCCGGGGATGAGGTCATTTTCGCGTGGCGCTCCTTCGAGGCGTACCCCATCCTGGTGGAGCTGGCAGGTGCCCGGCCGGTCCGCATCCCGCTGGACCACCTGGAGGGCCACGACCTCGACGCCATGGCCGCGGCCGTCACCGACCGCACCAAGGTCATCCTGCTGTGCACCCCCAACAATCCCACCGGCGTCCCGATCAGCCATGACCGCATCGAGGCATTCCTGCGCGCCGTCCGCTCGGACATCCTCGTGGTGATCGACGAGGCCTACGTGGAATACGCCGACGCCGGCAGCGGCCCCGATTCCCTGGCTCTCTACCGCGAGTACCCGAACGTCTGCATCCTCCGCACCTTCTCGAAGGCCTACGGACTCGCCGGCTTGCGCGTGGGATATGCCGTGGCGGCGCCGGAGATTGCTGAGGGGTTGCGCCGGACCGCGCTTCCCTTCTCGGTGAGCGCGCTGGCCCAAAAGGCGGCCGTCGCGTCGCTGGACGCGGGGGAGGAGATGGAGGCGCGGGTCGCCGTCGTCAAGCAGGAGCGTGCACGGATGTCTCGGGAGCTGGCAGCCCGGGGCTGGAAGCTGCAGCCGAGCCAGGGCAATTTCCTGTGGATCCGTGCCGACGACGAGCTCCGGACGCGGCTGATGGAGGCGTTCGACGGCGCCGGCATCATGGTCCGGGCCTACCAGGGCGACGGCGTGCGGATCACCGTTGCCGACGCCGCCGCCAACGACCGCGTGCTGCGGATCCTGGCCGCCCACGCGGCCTGAACTTTTATCCCCAATAAGTCCTACTGACTAGAGGAATCCCATGGAACAACAGACAAAGACGTCTGCCCGCGCGCTCGGCGCGGCCCTCAAACCCCGCCAGCTCACCATGATGGGGCTTGGAAGCGCCATCGGCGCCGGCCTCTTCATCGGCTCCGGCGCCGGTATCCAGGCTGCCGGCCCGGCGGTGCTGATCTCCTATCTCGTGGCTGGCACGCTCATCATCCTGGTGATGTGGGCCCTCGGCGAGATGGCCGCCGCCAACCCGGACAGCGGTGCGTTCTCGGTCTACACGGCCAAGGCCTACGGGCCGGTGGCCGGCGCCACCGTGGGCTGGCTGTGGTGGCTGCAGCTGGTGGTGGTCATCGCGGCGGAAGCGCTCGGTGCGGCAGGCCTGCTGGCCACGATCTTCCCCGCGCTGCCGGTGTGGCTGATGGCCTTTGTGTTCATCGTGGTGCTCACCGCCGTGAATCTGACCAGCGTGAAGAACTTCGGCGAGTTCGAGTTCTGGTTCGCCCTGCTCAAGGTGGCGGCGATCGTCGGGTTCCTCCTGGTAGGCGCTGCCCTGCTGTTCGGTTGGCTGCCGGGCGTCCAGTCGCCGGGGCTGTCCAGCTTCACCGGTGAGGGCTTCGCGCCCAGCGGCTTCGCCGGGATCGCCACGGCCCTGTTCGTGGTGGCGTTCGCGTTCGGCGGCACCGAGATTGTGTCCGTGGCCGCAGCCGAGACCGCCGAGCCGGCCCGCAGCGTGAAGAAGGCCGTCCGGACCGTGCTGTGGCGCATCCTCGTGTTCTACATCGGTGCCATCTTTGTGATCGCGGCCGTGGTTCCCGTGGGTTCGGCAGGACTGAAGAGCCCCTTCGCCGCCGTGCTGGACGCCGCCGGCATGCCCGGCGCAGCCACCGCGATCACTCTGGTAGCCGTGGCAGCACTGCTCTCTGCCCTCAACGCCAACCTCTACGGCGCCTCCCGGATGGCGTACTCGCTCGCCGAGCGGGGTGAGGCACCACGGCTGCTCGCTTCGGTGTCCAAGGCCCGGGTTCCGGTGGTGGCAGTCCTGGCCAGCGTCGCGTTCGGCGTTGTTACGGTGGTGCTGGAGTTGGCTTTCCCCGAGATGGTCCTTCCGATCCTGCTCAACATCGTGGGTTCGACGTGCCTGCTGGTGTGGACGTCCGCGCTCCTTGCCCAGCTCGCGCTGCGCCTGCGTGCCGACCGCGAGGGAACCGAGCTTCCCCTGCGGATGCCCGGCTTCCCGTGGCTCACTTCCCTCGGTCTGCTGATCCTCGCGGCGATCTTCACGGTGGGCTTCATCGGCGAGGACTCCCGTCCCCAGCTCCTGAGCACCTTCGGACTTGTGGCGCTTTTGGCGGCGGGGTGCTGGGTGAATCATCGCGGCGGCCGGAAGGTTGCGGGCGGCGTTGAAGGTTCGGAGCATGACAAGCAGCCGGTGCTCATCGACTGAAACGGGTGCTGACCCGTTCGTAAGTTCTGTGCTCACCGAGGGCGCGTCCGGCTACCGCCTGGCGCGCCCTGGCATAATGTATGCCGTGGTGGCCAAGTTGGCCACCGAACCACCTGCCGCAGCTCAGTTATCCGACCGGGTCACCAGAGGGGTGTCGCCGCGCCGTGCGCGCGTAACCGTGACTCGCGGCCAATATCGCGATGGAGGAAGTACTAGCTAGGGGACGGGTTCTGCCCGCTGTAACCGCTGTCGCAACAATACTGACGAGGTTTTGAGTATCGCGGGCTGCAGTGGTGGTCTCGTTTCGACCTCCACGAAACATCTCCACCGACAGCGCGATATTGCGGCTTCACGCGCGTATGACTCCCGACTGAGTAGGAGTGCGGAACCTTTCAACCGCAACCAGCCGAGGTGTGGCGGAAGCGCTTGGTCATGAGGTCCTATTGCAGGTGGTCGTTGTTGACACCTAAACTGACCATTCCTAACGCTAAGTTGAGGGGAGTCAAATTGATCGCTCAGGCAACAGCGGGGAGTTGGAGCATCTTACATATCTCGGACACCCAGTTCGGGAAGTACCACCGGTTTTCGGGTGGCCCCGACTCGTTAGCGAAAAGATTGCTTGAGGATCTCGTAAGTCTTCGTGACACGGTGCCCCCAGTGCGTCTCGTCGTTTTGTCCGGTGACATAACGGAAAGGGCTCTTCCTTCTGAGTTTCGCGAGGCAACCGCATTCCTCAAGGGTGTGCTAGAGCAACTCGCTTTGACAACGCGCGATGTCCTATTTGTCCCGGGCAACCACGATGTGAACTGGAAGGACTGTGAGGCGCACTTTAACCAGCGAGAAGCGCGCGGTCTAGAACCTGTTGCGCCGTTCAAGCCGAAGTGGTCTAAGTACGCTTCATTTCGCCGCGCACTTACCGGTGAGACAACGCTTCACTCTGTCGTGCATCGGCCCGATCTCCGTCTGAGCGCAGTTTTAATTAATTCGACGGTACGTGAGAGCCACCAGCAGCATTTCGGCTGGTGTGGGGAGGACCAACTTAGGGAGTTGGCAGGGCAGTTGCGTGAGGGTGCCCTGGACCTGAGGATTGCAATACTCCACCACAACGTACGCCGAGGGGCAACTGACGATAACGAGAACCTGCTGGATGAAAGGGAGTTCACCCGTATTCTCGGCCCGTATCTGACTTTGGTTTTGCACGGGCATACTCATAATGGTCGTCGTGACTACCTAAGCGATGGAACCTTGGTTCTGTCTACTGGGAGCGCTGCCGTGTCAAGCGCATACAGGCCTGACGAGGTAGACAACCAATACCAGGTAATTTCCTTCAATGACGGACAACTGCACCGTTGGGCTCGTAGGTACGCGGCGGATGAAAAACGCTTTGTTGCTGATTCGCGAATTGGACCTGAAGCTCACCCAGGCCGGGAATCCATTCCAATCGTTGGCACGGCTAACAATAGTTCCGCTCGTGGACCCGTAGAAGGTGTCAGCCGTAAGGCGCGACTGCGCCTCGGTCAGTACGACGAGGACGAAACGTTGAGAGACGGGAAGTCGAATGGACTATGAAGTGATCAAACAATTCGTTGCGGTGGGCGGGACAATAGAAATTGCTATTACCGGCGGAGCAAGAATTGTTGGGACAGTCAAAGTCTTGACCGAATCTACATTGGGATTGGAAACCGACGGACGTCTAGATTTCGTACAACTAAGTCTCGTTGATCATTTGGTGGTATTGGCCCCCAAACAAGTCTTGGCTGAAGTCAACGGAATTCGGCCGAGTACATCCCAAAGCGTCAGCGGCCCCGCGGACCCCCCTAATTACGCTGCGGACGATTTTGAATCTGAAGAGACGCTAAAGTTACCGACAGAGCCCCTTCTGCCCCATCAGGATGCATCTCCGACTGCTAGAAGCATCACATCCGCGGCAACCGGTGAATCAATTCAAGACAGTGCACTCGCGCCGGAAAGTTCTCAGAATATACCTACTTCTGACGCTCGTGACCGTACGTCCACAGATTCCGCACCCGTCGTGATTGAAGGCAAAGCACGTACTGAAGGACTAGAAATCCAACGGCTCATGCGGACGTTATCCCAAACGGAGACTGTAACCCCTACCTGGACTAGGGATGTTTCCTTGGTTGCACAGGCCCAGCTTGCCTCGGCCCAGTCCGCCTTCGACTATGCGAGCAGGATTCAGGAGACCGACCCAAAATTTGGCCGGATGCAGGCGGTCTGTGCCAAGGCCTACACCGCTTTGTTGGCAGAACCAAAAAACCCTGGCCTCTTGCGACTCCTCGGCGAACTCGAGCTTATAAATCAGCGCCCCGAAAGGGCCATCGGATATCTGGTGAATGCCGCTGAGTTAGGGCCGGATGCGTCAGCATGGCGTCTTATTATGGTCGCGACCGCTGCCTTGTCCGACGAAGAAGGCGCTGTTTATGCTGGCCTTCGCTACATCCGCGTGGCGGGTATCGCGGCCGCGGGCCAACTTTGGGACCAGTGGCTAGCGTTGGTCCGCGCTACAGGGCGTGTTGGGCAGCTCCGAGAACTTCTGCATAACTCGACACTTGCTCGTGACAAGGCTGTCATCGAGGAAATCGTACAGGGTCAGCCGAATGTGGACCCGATGGAGCGACCTGCAGCTTTGCGGCCAAGGCCGTTAAGATCCAAGCCCGTCCTTGTCCTCCCTCGAACCGATCCTGCACCGGAATCATCTTCCCTCAAGCCCCTGAAGCAGCCTGCAACGAAGTCTCAGAAGACGGATAAAGGGGTCAAACGAATAAGCTCATCACCGCGGTCGGGCGTAGCCGATTTTTATTCACGGGCCCGCGAAATTGAGCATGCGGGGGGCAACCTTGAAGAAGCAAAGCAGCTCTATCGCCTTGCAATTGCAAATGGTAGGCATGGGGACGACTGGCGCGAGAGCAGGGTCAAAGATCTGGCTTGGCTCGTTAGGCGCACTGAAGGCCCTGTCGCTGCCCTAAGGGTCATTGAGGAGGAGTATCAAGGTTCGCTTAAAGCGAGCGACTCCCTTGACAACATACTAATTGATTTCCTAGTTGGTGCTGAGCGTTATTCCGACGCTCGCCTTGTCGTTGAGCGGCAACTCTTGAGAAATACGATCAGTTATGCCCGCCGCCAGTTGCTGCAACATCAGCTTGCCACGATAAAGCTGCGACTTGGAATGGACTCAGTTTCGGATTGGATGGCTCTTGTTGAGGGTGGCAACAACAATGCTTACGCCCGCAGAGGTCTTGCTCTTGCGTATTTGCTCCGAGGCAAAACAGACGATTTGTATCTTGCGGAACGCGCAATTTCTGATGATGACGATGCGGAAGCTGACGATATTCGGCTCAGGCTCGAAAAAGTACGCCAGGGTGGCGATGGCATAGACAGTTATGTTCTCGACTTCGCTGGGCTGCTAGAGGGTGCCCAATCGCTAAAGCCACCCCTTATCGACTACGTGACCCGACATTACTCCCAACAAGCGGAAAATTACATTGAACAGCGTCAGCGGGAGAAGCGGACGAGTCATCCAGCCGACGCTGCGAAATTGGCAAAGAATGCCGACGCGCTCCGTGGCTTTCAAAGGGAGAACAGTGCTGACGGATATATCTCGGCTGCGGTGATAGTCAGGGACAGCCTCGAACGAACCTCCCATGACGAGCGCGCGAGTGACGAGTACAGGCTTTACTTGGTCCAAGGCTTAGTCGGTTTGGCCGACGTCATGCTCGATCGTGAACATCAGGACGCAGCTCGCGACTTGTACGCCACAGCCCTGTCTGTATCGGAGGGTGTGCCAAATGCCGAAGCTACAAGGGACGTCAAATACGGATTCGTCCGATACTTTGTATCCCTTGAGGGTCGTAGGGCACTTGCAAGAGTACGAGGGAACATAGATGAGGAGAATCTGGACGAGACGATACGCAGGGAATTGCGCGAGTGCTGCAAATCTTCGAGCGACGACGTTTTTGACCTCGTTATAAAGTTGTTTGCTACTTCATCCCACGCGGGCCGGCGCGTTCTGAGTGTGGTAGCCAGCGACGAAGAGTTGCGTAAGGAAGCGCGCCGTTATATTGCTGCTCGTAAGGGAGAGGCATTAGAAGTTGCTGCAGAAGTCACTTCTCCTCAAATATGGACGGCATTGGCGAGGTCTTGGCACGCAAAGCAGCGTGTCATCGTTCAAGCGCTGCTGTCACTCCAGAATGTTGAGATGTCCGAGGAGTCGCTTCAATCCGCCATAAGCGCCCTTTCTGCCACAGATGCTGCCTGGCCATCTCCTGCTTCGAGCCACCTCGGCAGTCTCGCAGCCGTCCTCAATGAGATACATCGGGCTCTATATGAGCGTGCCTTCGAGGAACGCGAGGCCTGCTATCGTCGTGCGCAGGAGCGGATGGACGCCATTCTGCACGAGATTCAACTGGCACCTACCGAGTTTGCCGTAGAGGCTTTAGTTCCCGTGGCGGAGCATATTAAGGTTTTGGCGGCGACAGCAATGACCGATTTGTATAACGACTATCCCGCTGAACCAACTCTCACCGCAGCCCTCGAAACAGTCGCAACTGATAGTGACGGACGGTCATTGCTTCAAGTCAAACTTGCCAACGCTGAAGGGCGGGCGCCAATCGAGTCGCCTGAAATTCGCGTCTCCGAAGCGAGCGACGTTTTCGTGTGTGAGAACACCCAGGTAACACTCCCTGTTGCAGTGCGAGGGGGTGGATACAAAATTGTTGTCTTGAAGCTAGCTGTTACACCCCAGGGCAGGAGCCAAGGAGCATTTTCCGTGCCCCTCACTCTCAGTTATCGATCGAGAGGCAACGCCGGAACGATGAATTTAGCAGTGAGTATTCCGATCCAGCTAAGCACCGCAGACCAGTTTGTCGAGGTGGGGAACCCCTATGAGGCAGGCTCATTGGGACGGCCCGTTGGTCAGCCAGACATGTTTTACGGCCGGGATGACATTCTGGACCGAATCTCAACACGCCTGTCAGCGGCAGATGGCGGGGGCACCGGGTTTGCAATTTATGGTCAAAAGCGAGCGGGAAAGTCATCCATACGCTTGCATCTGGCCCAGGCGCTGTCCCACACCTCGAATCTTGTATTAGTTGACTTAGGAAATGTGGGCAAATTTGCGCCAGCCGATGCTGGATTTGCCACCAACCGGCTGCTCGGGTCTTTAGCTTGGCAGATAGTCAACAAGACTAATCGTGCGCTCCAAACGGCAGGCTACTCGCAGATGGGCGATGGACAGAACCTTCGATCAGTGCTGATAGATAGTCCTACTCCGATCGTCGACTGCCTCGATATTTTCGACGGCTACCTCGCTGACACCGAATCCGGGGCTCCCCCGAGGTTTGTCCTCGTCTTTGATGAGTTCCAGTATTTTGAACTCTGGATGCGGCGCGGGTTACTCGATCGTTCATTTATGCAGAGTATAAAGGCGATGATTGAACGTGGACTATTTGACATAATAGTCATCGGCCAAGATGCGCTCGATCGGCTAATTTCCGAGCACGCTAACGTTTTTGCAGTCTTTGCACGCGAGAGAGTTACCTATCTTGATGACACTTCTGCCCGCCGCCTCATAGACGAACCGTTACGTATCGGTGGCAAAGATGGTCCCAGCCGTTACAGGGAGGGCGCCATCGGTCGAATACTCGAGCTAACCGGTGGTAGTGCGTTCTACATACAAAAGTTCTGCTACGAACTGGTGCGCTACATGAACTCGCATCGGGCACCCTTCGTTACAGAGGCCGACGTTGAAATGGTTCGGGTAAGCCTCCTTCAGCGTTTGGATCCCACCGACTTCAACAACCTGGAGAGCTCCGGATACATAGAGGAGGAACTTGCCCTGGCTCAGCTTGCCGAGACCGAGGCGCCGTCCGCGAACTATGCGGAGGTGCTCCTCGCTCTAGCCATGGCTTCTCGTGAGGGTCCGGCTCCACTCGATCGCGTTGCTGAATTCTATAGTGGGCACCAGACGCTCGAAGATGTACTCGACGACTTGGCTACTAGGGACGTAGTAAGGAGGGAGGCAGGGCGTTATCGCATTGTGGTACGCCTATATCACGACTGGCTGCTCTTTCACCACCTTGGAGGCGATGAATGACGAGGATCGCTAATCCATACCAAGGCGCGGGACAAATCGCGGCTGGACCAAGATTTATCGTTCGGCAGGCGGAATTGTCGGATATACGAAGTGCTTGGGCTGGTGACAGGCCAGGAAATGTCTCTATTCGGGGTAACTTTCGCATGGGCAAATCTAGTTTGGTCCGAAGTGCCGCAAAGACTTACGCCCTAGATACTCCACGTCATGTTGTGGTGGTGGTGAGTGCCGGAGCAGTCACTGATGGCAAAGGTCTCCTACGGCTGATGGCCAAGAGAGCGCACAGGGCGCTACAGGGGACGGGCTTTGATGCAACTGTTGCACAAGCTAGCTTAGGTCCGCTACAAGCGGCTATGGAACTCGAAGAGTGGTTCGATGTTTGTGAAGCGGTCACAGATTTTTTTCTCGTCTTGGCCGATGCGCGAATTGGTGTGCTCATGATTGTCGACGAGCTTGACCGTATGGCTGGGTGGTCCGGTTTAGCGGAGTTTCAATTTCTACGGGACTTGGCAAGTGAGCCGGAGTTTTCCCTCGGACTAACAACGATCTCGCGCCGTTCCGTGTACGACATTGAGACGAGTGGATTTGGAGGATCCACTCTGGGTGGTGTGCTGGGTCACTCCGTACATATCGGTCTCTTCAGCGAAGCAGAAGGCCAAGAGATGATTGCCAGAGGGGCTTCGGCTGGTATTTCCCTTACTCCGGCTGAGGAAGACCTCAATTATCTTGCGGGTACGCACCCTTTTCTACTCGAATCCGCCTGTTTTTGGTTTTTTGAGGAGTCGCAAATGGGTGTTGGTGCAGGACGCGCAGAAGTCCAGGATCGCTTGACCGAGCAGATCACATCGCTTTATCGGGTGTATCTGAGGGACCTTGAAATCGACCTCCCCGGGGCAGTTAGTGACATTAGCCGGACGCTAACTGCTGGGCACGATATGGCGCGCCTCCCAGTTGCGACGAAGCTCCCAGCGCTCGGTTTGGCACGAGCCTGTAATGGCCAACTCATCCCCTTCAGCCGCCACTTTGGCGAGTATTTGCGTTCAATCAAATAGCAAGTGTAGTGACGGATACAGGGTTTCTGGCCCTGCGAGCAGCTTCAGATAAGTACGCGGGAGGAACGTCTCTGAAACAAGCGCGGTCAGATCACGTCAGTCTTGCTGGATTGGTGCAGACCCAAGAATTGCACTTCCCAGGCTCTTCGCTGGTTGCAGCCCCATAAACATCGTCCGGTGCAGGATGTCCACGTGCTTCCGTGCGACCTCCACCGCTTCCTCAACACGGCGGGCCCGCAGGGCTGCCACCAGCGCGATGTGGTCGTGGTTGGACTTGTGCAGCTTCTCGATGGGATAGGGGATGAAGTAGTCGTAGAGCTCGGCGAGCGTCTCGTGATAGACGTCGACGGCGGAGTCCAGGCACGATGCGGTGCCCACTAGTTGATGGAACTGCTCGTCCATCCGGTGGTGATAGGACCAGTCGCTCGACTCCGCCATCTCACCCGTCAGCCGCTCCAGCTCGTCCAGCTGCTCAGATGAAGCATTTACCGCGGCATAGTGAGTGACCGCGCATTCGAACAGCAGCCGGCGGTCCACCAGCCGGTTCACGGCCTGGGACTCCGCCGGTGACGCCGAAAGTGAAGCCAGAACCTCAGTAGGCGGAGAATCCGCCACAAACGTTCCCCCGGCCCGGCCGCGCCGCCGCACCACCACCCCCTGCTCCGCCAGGCTCGCCAAGGCGCGGCGTGCGGTAATCGGGCTGACTGACAGGCCGAGGGCCACGTCCTCCTGGTCGGGCAGCCGCTCGCCCGGCTTTAGCAGCCCCAGCGAAATCGCCATCCCGATCCGCATCCGCACAGCATCCATCGCACTGCGCCGCTCCATCCCGGGCATCCTGCTCGCGTCAAGGCGCGCGGGTTCGGCGGTGTCCTCCAGCTGACGGGTCATATCCGCAACTTTACGGCCCACACCAGCCCCCTTTCCTTTATTGGATCATTCTGATCTAATATAACCCGGATCACACCCCCACAGCGGAGAAAAACCCATGCAACGCACCCTTCCCCTCGTCGCCGCCCAGGCCCGGCCGCGGCTCATCGGCGAACCCGTCTCGGCCTTCGCCGACGAGGTCAAAGAAGCCCTCGAAGCCCAGCCGCACAGCAAACTGGTCGTCTTCCCTGAACTGCACCTCTTCGGCGACGAAGACCCGGACCTGCAGCGCACCGAAATGCTCCAGGCGAGTGCCGAACCCCTCGATGGGCCAAGGGTCAAAGAGCTCAAGCAGCTCGCCAAGGATCTAAACATCTGGCTCGTCCCCGGCAGCGTCTGCGAACGCGGTCCCGAAGGCCAGCTGTTCAACACCCAGCTGGTCCTGTCCCCGGAAGGGGAGTTGGCCGGCTACTACCGGAAGATCTTCCCCTGGCGCCCGTTCGAGCCCTACGATCCCGGCGACCGGTTCACCACCGTGGACCTGCCCGGCATCAGCAGGGTGGGCTTGAACATCTGCTACGACGCCTGGTACCCGGAGGTGTCCCGCCAGCTCGCCTGGATGGGCGCCGACGTGATCCTCAACGTCGTCAAAACCACCACCCCGGACCGCAAGCAGGAACTCATCCTCGCCAAGGCCAACGCCATCGTGAACCAGGTCTTTATGGTCAGCGTCAACTGCGCCGGCCCCACCGGCCAGGGCAAAAGCATCATCGTGGACCCGGAGGGCAACACCCTCACAGAAGCAACAGACGAGAAACCCCAGCTGCTCACCGCGGAACTGGACCTGGCCGCCGTCGACCGCGTCCGCACGCACGGCACGGAGAACCTCAACCGCCCCTGGTCGCAGTTCCGCGAGGGGGAGCCCGCCGTCGAACTTTCCGTCTACCAAGGCCGGATCATCCCGGCCACCTGGACACCGCCGTCCTACAAGCCCTAAGGAAACCCCGTGACCACCACCCTCACCCGCACGCTGAAGCTGCCCTCGCTGGTCCTGTTCGGGCTGGCGTACCTGACCCCGATCATCGTCCTGGCGATCTTCGGCATCATCGCCGAAACCACCGGCGGCGCCGCGCCCGCCGCGTACCTCGTGGCGCTCGTGGCCATGCTGTTCACCGCGCACAGCTACGGCCGGATGGCCGTCGCCCACCCCGTGGCCGGCTCCGCCTACACCTACGTCGCCGCTCCATCGATCCCCGCGTCGGATTCCTGGTGGGCTGGGCCGTGCTGCTCGACTACCTCTTCCTGCCCATGGTCATCTGGCTCATCGGCGGCTCCTACCTGACCGCCCAGTTCCCCGGCATCCCCATCGGCGTCTGGATCGTGGGCTTCATCGTGGTCACCACGCTGCTGAACATCCTGGGCATCAAGGTGGCGGACAAGGCCAACTACGTGCTGATGGCGTTCCAGCTGCTGGTCCTGGTGTTCTTCGTGGCGCTGGCCATCGGCAACGTGGTGTCCGCCAACGGCGCCGGGGGACTGGCCAGCGGGCAGCCGTTCTTCAATAGCACCGCCAGCTTCACCACCATCTCCGCCGGCGCGGCCATCGCCGCCTACTCTTTCCTGGGGTTCGACGCCGTCACCACCCTCACCGAGGAAACCGTCAACCCGCGCCGGACCGTGCCGCGCGCCATCATGCTGGTGGCCCTGATCGGCGGCGGCATCTTCGTAGCGGTCTCCTACGTGACCCAGCTGGTCCACCCCGGCGGCGTGTTCGAGGACTCGGCCTCCGCGGCCAGCTCCATCGCCCTGCAGATCGGCGGGCAGCTGTTCGGCGCCGTGTTCCTGGCCGGCCTGGTGGTGGCACAGTTCGCCTCCGGCCTCGCCGCGCAGGCCAGCGCCTCCCGCCTGCTGTACGCGATGGGCCGCGACTCCGTCCTGCCCAAGGCCGTCTTCGGCAAGCTGAGCGAGAAGTTCCACACCCCGGTGGCGAACCTGGTGATCACGGGCATGGTGGGCCTGATCGCGATCTTCCTGGACGTGGCCACGTCGACGTCGTTCATCAACTTTGGTGCCTTCACCGCCTTCACGCTGGTGAACGCCTCGGTGGTGTTCCACTATGTACGCCAGCGCCGGGCCGGGCAGCAGCTGAACCCGGTGTCCTATGTGGTGGTCCCGGTGATCGGCGCGGTCATCTGCGCCTACCTGCTCTCCCAGCTGGACAGCAACGCCATTACGCTGGGGGTGTCCTGGCTGGCGCTGGGCGTGCTGGTCCTGGCCCTGATCACCCGCGGCTTCAAGGCCTCGCCGCCCGAGATGACGGCCACGGAGAAGGCAACGGTCGAGGCGGCCGCCTGACTCTGAAGTTTGTGATGTGGCCGCCGGGCCGAGGGAGGGAATGGTTGTGAGGATTGCGCTGGGGCAGCTGGAGTCGGGCGCCGACGTCCAGGCCAACCTCGCCGTGATTGACAGCTTCGCCGCCGAGGCAGCGCGCGACGGCGCCGCGCTGGTCGCCTTCCCGGAGTACGCCACCTACGAAAAGAAGAAGGTGGACGCGACGTTCCCGGCAGTGGCCGAGCCGCTGGACGGGCCGGTCTGCCGGGAGCTCGCCGCCATCGCCCGCCGCCACCGCATCGCGCTGGTGGCGGGCGTGGTGGAGACTTCCGACGAGACGGGCCGGGCCTACAACACATTGGTGGCTTTCGGGCCCGACGGCGGCCGGCTAGCTTTCTACCGGAAGATCCACCTTTTCGACGCGCAGGGCTTCGGGGAGTCCACGTTCATCAAGCCGGGCCCGTCCACTGAGCCGGTGGTGTTCGAGCACGGGGGAGTGCGGTTCGGCCTGATGACCTGCTACGACCTGCGGTTTCCGGAGCTGGCCAGGTCGTTGGCCGACGCCGGCGCGCAGGTCCTGCTGGTCTGCTCGTCCTGGGTGCCGGGCGAGCACAAGACGGAGCAATGGCTGGCGTTGAACGCGGCGCGGGCGATCGAGAACAGCGTGTATGTGGCGGGGGTGTGCCAGGCGCCGCCGGTCTCGGTGGGGCTGAGTGTGCTGGTGGACCCGATGGGGGTTGTCGAGGCTGACCTTGGGCTCGAGCCGGGTGTGCGGGCGGTGGAAGTCTCGCTGGAGACGGTGGACCGGGTGCGGGCGTCGTTCCCGATGTTCCGGCAGCGGCGGTTGTAGAAACCGGCGGCCAGCGGAAGAATACCGGCCCAAAGCCACCTGTGAAGGCAATCAGGTAACTGACGTGCGGCAAGCTGTAAGTCTAGGTTCTGCCGCCATAGCCTGCTTCCAATTCCAGGAAGGAAAGGGGACGAACGATCGGTGCGGAACGCCGGCCATAGTACGACGTTTCCGGCAGCGGCTGAATTTCTAGGCCGGACGCGCGGATCAGGGCGTTTGTATAGTCGATATTTCGGACCCATGCGCCACCCGTTCGCCCGGCCCCTGAGCGATTCTTAAAGACCTTGCTCCCGGGAAAGATCCAATTCCGCTTACCGTCGAGAATTTCGTCTACGACCCGCATGAGTGGCAACTGCGTTCCCCGCAAGGCGCCTGATGAATCATCCAGCCGGGCGATAGTTCCTGCAACTTCCATCACCGGAACACAGCGGGGTGCGCCTTGTTCCCATGGCTTTAGGGCTACATAGGGCTGATTAAAGGTTCTCACCCTAATGAATGCTCCCCGTCCTAAATAGACTTGGTGCTGCATTTCAGGTGACAACTGCGCCGAGTCGGTTATCAACCATAGAACCTCATGGCCTAGAGATAGTCTGTGCTCAGTCCTGTGATGGATGTCTGTGTCCCAGCGCTGCACTTCGATGGCGAGGGACCGGTTGGTAGCGTCATTGAGAATAAGAACGTCTGCGTTGGACTCGTAGTCCTCGACAATTGCCCTCATGTGGGACCGTCTTGAGACCTGCTTGGCAATCTCATGCTGGTACCACCGATGTTCGTCGGACATTGGTCCGCCGCCCCGAGTCGAGTGATCCGCTGGACGGGCCGTGAAATGACGGCAGTCAATAGAGCCTGCTGCATTCCGGAAGTGGCGAGTGCCTTGTCGATCCACAGCGACGAGCTTCACGTTACAGAGTTTCACTGGGCATTTGAGCACCGGCTTATTGCGCCGGATATACGACCAGTCACTGTCGTTATGGACGTTGTAGATCTTCCCGCTTGGTTCTTCCCACAGAACAGCGTCCTGCTTTGACCCTTGAGCGGGAACTTCTATGTGCTTCTCCTTCATGCTTTCCCCCAGAACACGAACGGTAACGAAAATGCGGTATTTCTCTAAGCGTAAGTATTAGCACTGACAATTCGCCGCTTAATCTGTTGGTTTTCGCCATAATACCTACTCCGAGCTGAGCGGCGAAGTAGAAGATGGACAAACCTGTTCTTTGCTCCGCTCGGTGCGGAGGGCTACCCTCGCTCGCCGGTTGCCGCCACACCAACCGGCTGTGCCGGACCTTAAGGATGGCTGGACGCGGCTTGAAGATCTCCAAGGAGTGAAATGCCCCCGCGCCTTGATCTACTAGCATTTGTTGTTGTGCGGCAAAGCCGCTATAGACTCAAAGCTGGGGGACAAAGAACTTTATGCCAAACGAAACGCGGCGGTCCGAGATCGCAGAATCCCTTGCCGTTATCACTGAAGATACCGCCCTCGCATATCTCCATAGATATTACGGCCTTGGCTCTTGGGATGGGCTCGCCTACACGGGGTCCCACTTTGATGGTCTTCCGACAGTGTCCACTAACAGAATTACTGCAGAGGACATCATCGCCGTCGGTTGTTTGTCCATTCACGTCCCGGCGGCGGCGTCAGTTGAGATCCTGGGTAAACAGGGGGACGAGATCGCCTCGCTGTTGTCCGAAATGCCGAACCTGAACCTCGAGGAAATTTCACCGGATCAGCACGAAGAATGGCTTGGGGATGGGTCTGCGGCTTTCAGGCTTTGGAGCTTGCTTCGCCAGCTGGATCGGGTGGGCCCAACCACCGCCAGTAAGCTCATGGCACGAAAGCGTCCCGGACTCATACCAATCTATGACTCC
Source organism: Pseudarthrobacter sp. fls2-241-R2A-168 (assembly GCF_030209335.1). Classification (NCBI taxonomy): domain Bacteria; kingdom Bacillati; phylum Actinomycetota; class Actinomycetes; order Micrococcales; family Micrococcaceae; genus Pseudarthrobacter; species Pseudarthrobacter sp. fls2-241-R2A-168. The sequence goes on along the minus strand of NZ_JARVSG010000010.1, from coordinate 5,309 downwards.
GTGGTGGCCCGCGTAACTGGCTTCGACACTTCTGCGGGGACTTGGCATGCTTGGCATAGCGCCCTTTCCAATGAAGCATCCAAGGAAAGTCTGCAGAAAATCCGCTCGTCCGCTGCACTGGAACACATCCCGTTATTGCGAGTTCTGGATGTGGTTGTTTGGATGCACGGTAAGGGGTTTCAACAGCCGGAGCGAGTCGATGAAGGAGTAGGTGCCTGAAGAATGCCCGTTGGAGCGGCACAGGCAAATTTCGATCGAGCGGCGGCGCGGGATGGCACTCAGCTTGAGGCTGTACGGGTTCCTTTGATCAACCAGCAAGGACATTTCGCCCTTCCACGTCCTGCTGCTGAAGCTGTCCGTGCGGCTTTAGAGGCCGTATTTCGGGCGTTGGATGGAGAGGCCGCAGCGCAGATCGGCAAACGCCAGACTTCCCTGCCTGGGGATTTTTACCACGCACCCACAGGGACCTTCACCGAAACCGATGAAACCCAGCACTTTACAAGCAACGGTCCGGCAAAGTAGTGGCAGGGGTTGAAGAGACTGACGATGCCAAGGTGCCAGCATTCTTGGACTGAACCAGGCATTCGAATGACTTCCTTCGTTTAGGTCACGCATAGGTGGTCGGCTTTGGACGGCGTTCCGTAGTGGTGTCCTGGACCGGATGCCGGAGCGTACGATAGGCGGCGAGGCATTGCCGGTTCCCGTCGCTTAGTCCCCAATGGTGGATCCCGAGCCCAAGCGGAGAGTCAGGGTCAACGGGGCTCGCAGATCGGATAACGTGGCGATGATCCCGTTACGTACGGGCGGGAACTTCTGACCCAAAAGGGGAATGTCGGCATAAATGGAGAACGGCGAAATGACGGGGAACGGCTCCTTGGTCTGGCATTACACCGACGGCCTGGGGCTGAATGGCATCCTCAAGAACAACACTCTTTGGGCTAGTTCGGCTGCATACCTTAACGATTTCAAAGAGCTAGTCAGCGGTAGCGATAGGCTGAAGGAAGTGTGGGAACTGGACGAGTATGCAGACGTGCGGGAGGAGCTTGAGAAAAGCCTCGAAGGCTTCAAGACACCCCGCGAAGAGCATTTCATATTGTCTGCCTGCGAGAGCGGAGACAGCCTGACAATGTGGCGGTACTACGGCAAAGACGAAGTCAGCTTTGCCGTTGGCCTGGACCGTGACGTTCCGCTCGGAGTGCGTGCTCAGAGCAAGGGCGACAGCCACCCGTTTCCTCCGCCGGGCTATGAGGAAGGCCCTAGGGATCCTAACGGGCAGCTTGAGTTTGACCCAGACCAAGATGGGCAATCCGTTGAAGGGTGGGATCCGATGGTCTATGAACGAGACGAGCAGGAAAAGATTGTTGCGCAGGCGCTCTCCAAGTTGCGTGACGCCTTTGAGGTAGCGAAGCAAGACCGCAGCGTGTTTTCTTTTCCCTTCCTTATGGAACAACTGTCACTCCATGGCCAATTGAACCGGATCAAGGACAATGCCTTTCGCGACGAGCAAGAATTGCGGACGCTCGCCGAAGTTTCACCCGCTTGGAAGTACGTACTTCATCGGCCAGGGCGTTACGGGCTGATTCCATACGTAGAACTGGGCCTTCCAAAGGGTGGGACGAAAGGCCGGAAACGGAAGTTCCCCGACCGTGGTGGCCCTCAAGAAATGGAGCGGTTGCCGATTAGGCAGATCAATATTGGGCCCACGCCGTACCTAGAAGAGGCTAAATTTGGCCTGTTGCAATTTCTTAGCTTTTTGGGCTATCACGACGTGAAGGTAGAAGTTAGCTCGATTCCCTACCGGTAGTCGTGGCGAGGCTCTCGGCATGTCCGCTCAACACCCCTGCCCGCGGTTTCGTGGAAAAGCGATTGGGATACGAGAGTCTAATTCTCTTGGCGGGTGACACGATTTCCTGTGACTGGTCCACTCACGTCGGCGTCAGCGACCCGAGTCTGTCCATGGCAGCTTTGATATAACTAATCCGTCAGCTGCTTATACGGGTTTCTGGGCTGTCGACCAGGGTCCAGCCCATGCAGCCCAACCATTCGATGCAAAGCAGGTCGACGCCGCCGTAGCTGGGCGATGGTTCTAACCAGCATCTTCTCGTCGCGGTTTCGACGGTTCTTCACTACCCGCGTGGCGAGCGGGTATTTGACGCGGAGCATTTTCTCGAAGGGCTGATGCCGAGATGGACGACCAAATGCGTCCTGAGACTCGATAAGGCACAGGTGGGCGCCTTTACGGACTTAGTCGCCTTGTTGCGAAGTGTGGATGGTCGAGGGGTTTGTTGTTGTGGTTGGCGTCAGATCGTAGTCTTCTAGCCACTGCCGCGTCCACCGCCCAGCGCTGGGGCAGCCTGATATTCCTACACACCGGGAGACGCCGTTGCGGTTCTGGAGGCCTCAACACCGACGACATCAACTGCGTCAGCTGCCATTCCTCGAATCCGACACGTTTCTCTCGGGGCAGGACATGAAAGGTGAGGATGTAAGGATTGTTTTGTGAGTGATAAGAAAAGACCCCATGCGCGCAAGCCATATAACGCTTCAAGCAATGAGGCTAGCGCGCCGGAGCCGGCGGATCCTGAGTCGGGTGGGGATACGGATCCTTCCGCTGCTCAAGCTGGCCACATAGTCACGCTCGATGAGACACTCACCAATGTTAAGGGTAGCGGCCAGCGAGATGCTGAGAAACCTCACCAGTTGGACGCCATTGCCTTTCCGCAGAAGGACCTGGAACGCCTCCAACGGATCGTGTCGGCACCGTGGTTGCAATCCTATGCAGCTTCCAATATTCCCCTCGCCAACATGACGGATTCCTTGGGTAAAATGGCAGACCTAGACCTGCTGAAACCGCATATTTCGACCCAGCTATTGGAAAGCGTCAATCGGGCGCTCAAAGTAGCGACACCTGACGTCTCGCAAATGCAAAAGGTGCTCGGGGATGCCTTATTGCCCCTCGGGCAGATGCAGTTACAGCAGAATATGTCGCTGAAGCCCATCTCGGACGCTTTGACGAAATTTATGGAAACCTCTCTGCGGCATGCCACGTTTGCGGGTTTCGCCAAAAGAACGCAAGAGTGGCTTACCACTACGGAAACTCTGCGGTATCGAAGCAACACCTACGTGTGGCATTACACCAACGGCTATGCCTGCCTGTCCATCATCAGGAGTGGAAATCTTTGGGCATCAAGCCCCGAAAGTCTGAATGACGCTTCCGAGATGACCCATGGACTGACCCTAATTCGTGAAGCCTTCAGTAAGGTGAAGGATGAAGCGAAGGAAGATCAGGATTACGACCCGGACGGGTGGGAAACGGTCGATTTGCTGATGCCCGAAGTCTTGGACGCGGCCTACTTCGACACCATATTGAACGAGGTCTATTACATATCCGCTTCGAGCCAACCTGACAGCCTCACGTTGTGGAGGAACTATGCGAACGGTGACGGCTTCGCACTCGGTCTGAGCACGAAGATAGAACTGTCCGCTGACGGTATCGCCCTTGACGACGAGGACGATAACGAGAGCCTTCGGGACGACATACCTCCCATCAGCGGCTGGTATCGAGTTACCTACAAGAAAAACCAAAAAGAACGGCTGGCAAAAGAGTTTATCCAGAATGCTATCGAGGACATCGATCGTGCTGGTGAAAGGGACCAGGAAGCATTGGTCAAAGAACTTCGAAAGCAGGCGGTCATCTTGGCGTCAGTGATGAAGCATGACGCTTTCGAGGACGAGAAGGAGGTGCGGTGGATTACGACCAACTTCACTAACTTCGATCCAGTCCACTACGAGCATGGCCGAAGGAGTATCGTTCCTGTTCTTCATGTAAGAACTGCCTCGCAGGATGAGGAGGCACTGTTACCGTTACGAGGTGTGCGGTGTTCCCCAGTCGCCCCTGATGGCATCGTGCGGACCATTCAGGGCTTGTTGGCACAGATGGACTACAGGCAGGCGAGCAGCAACGTCAAGAAGTCTGAGCAACCATTTAAGGGCTGACCAGTGACACGCCGGGATGGGCGCGGTGCTGTTCTTGCATAGGCTGCGAGACCCAGCTGTCGGTGACGGTCGAAAAGTGAGCCATTGTGACGGTTGAAAACTGAGCCACCCGTTCCAAACGATTGGGTGTGTGATCACAGTGGAGGATTGGGCGCTTATTCGGCGGTTGCATCTGGCCGAGGGTGAGTCGATGAGGCATACCTGTGGGTGCCGGCAAGGCTAGGGTGTTGCCGGTCCTGGTGATGGTCTGCTCGCATTCACGGTTTATCATGGCCCGGATGATCCCGTCCCGGATGACCGGGGACCTGCTGGCCGGGATGTGGGAGCTGCTCGGATCCCTTGGCGCGGTTCCGCGGCGACTGGTCTGGGACAACGAAACCGGCATCGGCCGGCGGAACAGCTACGCCGCCGGAGTCGCGGCATTCGCAGGGGTCTTGGCCACCCGGATCGTGCAGGTCAAGCCCTACGATCCGGAGAGTAAGGGCGTGGTGGAGCGGGCCAACCAGTTCCTGGAGACTTCCTTCCTGCCAGGCCGGGTCTTCGCCTCCCCGGAGGACTTCAACACCCAGCTCGCCCAGTGGCTGCCGAAGGCCAACGCCCGGCTGGTCAGGCGGACCGGCGCCCGCCCGGCGGACCTGCTCGCTGCGGACAAAGCGGCCATGCTGGCGTTGCCACCGGTTCCACCGGTCACGGGCTTCACCGCGCGGGTTCGGCTGCCGAGGGACTACTACGTCCGGATGGGATCCAACGACTACTCCGTCCACCCGCAGGCCATCGGCCGGTTCGTCGACGTCACCGCCGACCTCGGAACCGTCACGATCAGCCTGGACGGCAGACCCGTCGGGACCCATCACCGGTCCTGGGGTTCCGGTCTGACGATCACCGACCCCGAGCACGTCGAGGCGGCAAGGGCACTGCGGAAGGCCTTCCAAACACCTCATCCGGTGGGCGAAACGACCGGGCTGCGGGACCTGGCGGACTACGACCGGGCGTTCGGGGTTGTCCTCGATGACGGGCAGGTCGCCTGATGCCGGCCGCTAAGGAAACCATCGGCCAGATCGAGTACTACTCCCGGGCGATGAAAGCACCCCGGATCCGGGAAGCAGCAACCCGGCTCGCGGACCAGGCAAGGGAAGGCGGCTGGACGCATGAGGAGTACCTCGCCGCTGTCCTGTCCCGGGAAGTCGCAGCCAGGGAAGCCTCCGGCGCCGAGATCAGGGCCCGGGCCGCCGGGTTCCCCGCCCGTAAATCAGTTGAAGACTTCAACTTCGATCACCAGCCCGGCCTCAAACGCGACACCATCGCGCACCTGG